>JACDAQ010000036.1 GCA_013695355.1 Candidatus Protochlamydia sp. | reverse complement strand
CTTGGATTTTTTAAATAAGTAAATTTTAAATAATATTTCACGTCACGGGGTCAAAAAGAAAAGGCCATTGCTCAATCTGCGAAGCAGAGAGCAATGGCCTTTTCTTTTTGACCCCGTGAACGGTTACAATTTCTTAACCTAACCATAACCATACATAATAAAATGTAACTGGTATTTAACAACAAGAAATGATCTTCAAAATTCTTTACAAATAACTCTCCTGGAAATATCATTAGATATCTACACAATCTTTTTGGCGGTCGCTTTGAGCATTCCTAATTGCCTGACATTTTTTCGCATTTTCATCAGCCCTATCTTTTTGCTGGTCTATTTGGAATATGATGCTTTTAATATCAGCCCCACTACCCTTCCTTACATTCTTCTTTTTCTTTTAGGTATTTCGGAACTTTCAGATGCATGCGATGGCTATTTGGCAAGGAAATACAATCAGGTGACCGACTTTGGCAAAATATTAGATCCTATGGCAGACAGTATTTACAGGATTTCGGTATTTTTGACCTTTACCCTCCCTCCCATCCATTTGCCGATGCTTTTAATTTTTATTTTCCTTTACCGTGATTCTGTTGTCAGTACATTGCGCACGATCTGCGCATTAAAAGGGTATGCCCTGGCAGCCAGGCCAAGCGGCAAAATCAAAGCGATCATCCAGGCCATCGCCTCTTTTGCAATCATCATCCTTTTAATTCCCTTTTCGCTTGGTTATTTATCGCTTGAAACCCTTCATAGAAGTAGTACGGCCATCGTCAGTGTCGCTGCCGTTTATGCCTTATTTTCCGGCTGGGAATACATTTTTGCCAACCGTCAATATATTTTAAGACTACTAACCTCTCAGAGTACTCATTTGACAAATGTGGAGTGACACTTGTACCAGTGAGTAGCATTCTCTGCCCTTCCTTCCCTCACTGCCTTCATTAACCCCTTTTCAATGATGTCAGGAGTGGCAAAACAAATGGTAGAATAGCTTGGATCTTCCCATAAGCGGACCCTTTGATTTGCCATACCAGATCCTTTCCCTTATTGCCATTGCTACTTCAGACTCAAAAAAGAAATGTGCCAAGGACGCAACCTGAACAACAAAGGAAGAGCATTGCTACCCGGTCAATGCATAGTGGATAGGGGTACATTTCGGGGATGTGGACTAATGTATGGCTAAGTTTTGATTATCCCGCAGCAGAAATTGATTCATCTTTTGACAAGGCTATTCATTCCTTTGAGGCACAGGACAAATGGCGCTATTTAATGATCAACGGCAAACAGACTTTAGCTGGAACCGCCCCTCGGATGACTATTTAGCTAAGAAATTGTCTCAAAAATAACGAACTAGTGCTTAAAACTACAGAGCGCTAGTGCTCTGCAAAAGACGGTGCAATTCACCAATCAAATAAAAAGGAATTGATCGAAGTTGATACTGTACATGCTCCCCTTGCGTATCTTTTAGATTTACCTCTACTAAAGAGGGGGGGGCTGAGTTGATTCGAACAGCTAAATTAAGGCCCTTAAGACTCATAAAACGTTGCAGAGATTTTAAAGTTCCAGTTTTTCCGGCCTTGACCTCTATTGGGATTACTTTGCTGCCATGCTGAATAGCGTAATCAATCTCAGCACTTGAATCTTTGTCAGAGTTTACCCAGTAGTAAAGAGCAGGTTCTTGATATATTGGGTTGATCGTTCGTAATAGCTGCCCTACAACTTGCTCTGCTATTCCCCCCTTATTAATCAGGGTAAGCTCTTCAATTGAAGCAAGCTCGGCAAGAGAAAGTCCAAGATCTGCTGAGCTAAGACCAACATCTAAAAGAATGACTTTGAAGTAATGATTCAAAAGTTCTGCACCCAATGGAACTCCATTTGACGAAGAAGCGACGATGCGATGGCATACTTTTGCTTGGCAAAGTAAATCAAGCGCTTCCTTAATTAAGGGAAGTCTTACATTTGGATTAATTCGAGTATATACAAACTTTTGTCCCAGATTACGCGGCACAGCTGTAATTACCTCCTGCAATCGCTGAGATGGAACACGTCCACTATATTTTCCAAAGTCGTCCCGGTAGGTATGCAGAATATCATTGTGAATCTGACTTACGTCTGAAATTGAATTCTTAGATACCCAAGATTGGACAGCAGCTGGCATTCCTCCAACAATGATATATTCCTTAAATAGACTCATGAGTTTTTCATGTGTAAATTCTGTAATGATTTCACTCCAGTTAAACTCTTTAATCTGAGCAATAAGTTCAGGCTTTTGTAATGCAAGTAAAAATTCTTCGAAAGAAAATGGTTCTAGATACATATAGCTGATGCGTCCAACGGGCATGCTAAATTCTTGCTTACCGAGAACAAATTCTAAAAGTGATCCAGCTGAAATGACTGCAAGTTCCGGCATATCTTCTGCAAACCAACGCAATTTTGCAAAGAGTTCAGGAACAGCCTGAATTTCATCAATAAATAAGATGCTTTTTGATGGATCGATCGTAGTTTCAAAATCATAGCTTAAGCTCTTCAAAATAATGCCGGGTTCGTTAGAAGAAAAAGAAGAAGCAAGCCGAGGATACTTTTCAAGATTTATTTCTATTAGTTTTTTGCCGGTTTCCTTAGCAAAATGCCGTACAAGCCAAGTTTTTCCAACCTGGCGCGCTCCTCGAATAACAAGCGGCTTTCGATTGTCGGAAGAAAACCATTTTTGTAAAAAATTAATGGCTGTTCGACGCATATTACTCCTTCCTTATTTAATAATATCTAAGCAGAGAAAAGTTTGCCTGTCAATAGATGCCCATCATTTTTCGAAAAAATGTAAAAAGATGGTCATGTTTATGGTAAAAATTGTAAAAAGATGACCATATTTGCAAAAAATAAATAAAAGATCAGCCCTCTAATTTGGGAATTTTCAGAGTGGAAAATATATAAAAATAGACTACAATATGGAGATGTTT
This sequence comes from Candidatus Protochlamydia sp., assembly GCA_013695355.1. Lineage (GTDB taxonomy): Bacteria > Chlamydiota > Chlamydiia > Chlamydiales > Parachlamydiaceae > Protochlamydia. Next base: position 29,947 of record JACDAQ010000036.1, on the reverse strand, counting down.
AGCGTCCCTGTAGTTCTACCAGCCTAGCTTGAGCAACAGGTTCTATCTTTTTAGCCAACATGTTGCTAACCAACCAAACCCATCCGCAGGTGGCTCTGTCTTATAGGGGTAGCAGCTTGAAACCCTTCATAGAAGTAGTACGGCCATCGTCAGTGTCGCTGCCGTTTATGCCTTATTTTCCGGCTGGGAATACATTTATGCCAACCGTCAATATATTTTAAGACTACTAACCTCTCAGAGTACTCATTTGACAAATGTGGAGTGACACTTGTACCAGCAAGTAGCATTCTCTGCCCTTCCTTCCCTCACTGCCTTCATCAACCCCTTTTCAATGATATCAGGAGTGGCAAAACGAATTGTAGAATAGCTGGGATCTTCCCATAAGCGGACCCATTGATTTCCATACCAGACCTTTTTCCTTATAGCCATAGCTACTTCAGACTCAAAAAAGAAATGTGCTAAGGACGCAACCTGAACAACAAAGGAAGAGCATTGCTGCCCAGTCAATGCATAGTGTGCGTAATGATAGGAAGAGGGGTAGATGAAGGCTAATATTTTAAGAAATTCATCCTCGGTTAAATCCACTTTGGCAGCAAATGTCGGAGAATGCCCTCCAGACCCTCTTTCAAAATAACCATCGTTTAAGGTTTCCCACAAATACTTGGCCGGATTAGGTTCATAAGGCGAAATAGAATCATTATAATTCATAATTCCATCAAAATAACGGGCCTGTGCCACTCCCCTTTCACCCGAGTGGCCCCCTTCGATCACAATAGTTTTCCCATTGAGCTTCCCTTTTAAAAATATCCAGGCATGGCCGAAATCACCCGTACGGCTTCCATCGCCCGGATGCTTGGCCACAGTGTTAAAAAATGAAACTGTATCCGTATAATCGAGATGGCGGGCATTGACTAAAACGACGAGATAATAATCACTTTCATACATAGGTCTGCTGCTCGGCAGCCCGCGTTGGTGTAAATGCGCATAAAATTCGCGGTAATTGAAAGAATTAGGACAACATCCCGTCAGACATGTGATCATCAGTAACATAAAAGAACAACGTCGCAAAAAGTTAAACAAATAATAAGAGAAGCAGGATGGGCAAGATAACAACAACAAAACAAAAAAAATTAATTTATTTTTGATCGTTATCCTTCCCATCCTGCCTATCCTGTTATTTTATTGAAAACGGACAATAGCTTTGATGCAGCAACTGGGCGAGCGCCGAACGGTACGTAAAAAAACAATGGTGTCATAAGCCTGAAAATGCTTTTCTTCCGCGACCAATTGAAATTGCGAAGGACGGTTCCCTTTAGCCACATGGCCCATAAATTGTCCCTCCCCCTCAACCAATTCAAATGTCACAAGCAAGGTTAAAGCATCTTTTAAATGGATTGAAACAGTCTGACCTAGTTCAAAAATACTACCCTTCATCCCATTAAATGAAATGCTCCAATTAGGATGATCATCCATGTAAAAACAAATATCCCTTGATTTTTCTCTTTCATCTGCTCCATTATTTTCGTCAAAATAAAAAAACAATTCAAGCCCCTGCCGGCTTTCTGAAAATTCTTCCCTTATAAATTTACCTCCCTGGCATACCATCGTATGCAATCGGTCAGGACTTCCCGCAATCAAACGAAAAGGGGTGAACATCTTTTCTCCAACAGCACCTTCAACCTGTTTTTTTTCGAGCAACGACCATCCGTATTCTTTTTCGCTATACAATTTCCAGTTTTGATTTTTATATGATCCGCTCTGTTGAACTGGGATGGTAGGAGGAGTAAAAGATCGAGGAACCGCCTGGATAAGCACTCCTTGAAGATGATAAAGGGCTGTATTTTTGACACGTTTTGAAAAACTGCCAAAAAAATAACCCATGAACAGATCATAAGCATTAGGCTGCGGCTCTCCCCTTTCCTGCCACTCCCTTACGCATGGGCCAGTATAGCTTTTTAAAACAGGATGCCAGGTCTGGCTTAAATAATGCCAGAAAGGAGCCCAGTTAAGCTCTTCTTTTCCATTCATTTGATGGGCAATTAATAGATCAGCCAAATAGGCAGTAGAGTTCCAGCTGTCGTGCATGCGAGCAAGCCCGCTCCAACCTTCCCCTCCCTTTTGTTTCCATTCTTCTACCGAAAGCAATTCTCCTGCGGCCTGCAGTCCTGCCATTAACAAAACTTCCAGCGTATAAGGAAAGGGATCTTTTAAATGGGAATGAAATGAAAAAAGTAAAAGGGCGGAAAGACTCTGCTCAAGTTTCATTTTAAGGGGTTTTCCTAAAATATGGCCATAATCCTTTAAAATCCAGTAAAAGGGGGGTATTAGTTTTAAGCTAATTTTCGCCCCTGGGAAGCGAGGAAAATCATGTATATAATAGGGAAAATCTCCTTCTTCACTTTGAAAGCATAGTATTCTTCCAAGCAACTCTTTCCCTTCGTTAACATTTTCAATCAAATGGGAACGAAACAACGCGAGCGCAAAAAGGCAGTTTTCATACAGTGGGATTGTTTGATGCACTGCCGGAAGAGGAAGGCGGTGATGATAGTGGACAAAACCTGTTTGAGAGCTCTGAAAAACCCTACCGGCCTGTAAAGACTTCTCAATCAATTCTTTTAATAATTCGTCTGTCATTTTAATCCAATTCCTCCCGCTACTTCAACATTTTGACCGGTCAGATAACCGCTTGCCGGATCAAGCAAAAAAGTCAATACACGCGCCACTTCCCCGCATGAGGCAGTCCGTCCCATTGGAAGCTGATGGGGCTCCGGCTTTTTAATTGAAGTATCTAAATATCCTGGTGAAATCATATTGACCTTTACTCCTTTTGGCGCTAATTCGTAAGCTAATGCCCGGGTCAGCGACAGCAGGCATTCTTTCGCAAGTGTGTAAGCAGTTGAATAAGTACGGGCTTGGCGTGTTTCCAGTCCTGAAACTCCTATATTGATAATATGGCCTTGAGAATGAATTAAAGAGGGAATAAGATGCTTCGTCAAAATAAAGGGGGCATGCAAGTTAGTCTGAAAAAGGGAAATCCATTCGATTATTTCAGTTTCCAAGGCTGATTTTATCAGATAATTGCCGACATTATTGATCAGATTTTTTGTCTCGCCAAATTGCTTTTGATACCTGTAGACAAAGTCTAAAGTCGATTCAGCAGTCGAAAAATCCCCTTGGATCGCCTCAGCCTCGCCTCCAAGTGCCTTGCATTTCTCAACAACTTGAAAAGCTTCTTTTGTGCTTGTGTTGTAATGAATTGCAAGGGGTATTTTTAGTTCGGCTAAAGTATAGCAAAGCTGAGCGCCAAGCCCCTTAGCTCCACCAGTGATCAACGTCCAAGCCATGTTGGCCCTCTTTGATGCTTTTCCATTTCTACAAAAGCCCAATTAGCATCTGGAATGGCCGCAGCTTTTTTTATTTTTACCCAGATCCATCTAATTTCAAATAATTCAAAAGATGTTTTTATAATAGCATTTGCAAGACTTTCTAATAAATGGTAGTTGTTCTCTCGGGCAAGCTTACAACATAGAGCTGATAATGCCGTATAATCTGCTGTTTCTTCGACCTCGTCAGTTAAAAGGCATGCGTCCATCCGCACCTCTGCTTTAAGGTCGACAAGAATATCCTGCTCCTGCTCCCGCTCCTCTTTTAAAGCACCAATAATGCATTTAATACGAAGATTTTCAAAACCGACCTTCCCCCAATTTTCATTTGCTTTTTCTTTGGATAAATACCATTCTATTAGACAGCGGCATTCACGCTGGAGGGGTAATTGTAAAGCCAACACAGGATTTATCCAAACGTAGCTGTAAGCTTCATCATTTAAAACGACATCTCGCTTGTTAAAGGTAGGGTCCAGTTCAGCAATAAAATCATGCATGACAAAATGGCGCGGCTGCCAGCATTCATGCGATAAAATGCATTCTTGTACAGGCGCAGTTTGGAGATGAGTTATTTTTAAATTCGTCTCTTCCCAAACTTCTCTTCTAAAAGCTTCTTCCTGAGTTTCTCCCCATTCTATTTTTCCGCCCGGACATGTATATAAATCATTCCATTTTTTAGACCTTACTAATAAAACTTCACCATCTTGTGAAAAGACTAATCCCCCAACTGTAGCCAACGGACGCTCATGCATGAAATCCTCCTGTGAATCTTATTCCTTCTTCGAGTCCCAAAATAATTCCATTTTTAGTCACTGAGGGGGCCACGATATCGGCAATTCTTAACATGTCTTCCGGAGAATCTTCCATTGCAATTTTCACATTCGCTAATTGTAAAAGTGAAAGGTCATTATAATCATTTCCGGCAGCCAAAACAGGGCCGGTCATTTTTTTGAAAGCTAGGAATTCTTTTAAGGCGCTTCCTTTTGTAGCCTCTGCATGGGTGGCTTGCACCACAAAATATTCATGGCTGAAAGGATCTCGAATCAGAGGTGCATGCAAATTAAGCCTGCCTTCAATCTGCTCGCTTAATAATAGTGCTTCTTGAAATTTAGCAAAGCATTTTAAAGCGGCAAAGCTGGTAATTTCCAGCTCGTCAAAAGAATTAAAAACGTTCCATTTTTCTCCTAATTTGCCAGACCTTGCATGCACATATTCTAAAACATGTTGAGGAAGCCTTTCAGGACGATAGTAGCATCTATCCTTATTTTCCAGGCCTGAATAAATTACAAAATCAGTGTGGTTTTCAAGACAGACCGTTTCAAAACCGGAGAGCATTTCACGGTCCAGGTATTTACGCGCAATGACCTGTATAGTAGGCATATCGAGAAGGAGCGCCCCATTTTGCACTCCTAAGGCATAAGGAAAAGGAATCGCATTCAAAGAGCGGATCCCCCATTGAAAAGGGCGCCCTGTAATAAAAATGAAATCCCATCCTTTTTCATAAAGGGTATAAAAATAATCAATGACCTCCTTAGGAATGGATTCAGCCTCAGCTGTGATTGTTCCATCTATATCCAGGGCAATTATTCCTCTAGACTCGCGAAAAAACATAGAAAAAAAACTTTTTTAAATGTATATAACCTACAAACCTATTCCACTAATCTGAGAGGGATAGGTTCATAAGGCCTCAAAAACTTTAATGGTCAGATTATACTAAATGAAAGCATATCTTCTCATCCCTTTCTTGTTACTACTGCCCTTTTCAATATCCACTTATAGTTATGGACAGGATAATAGATCATCAGAGACTGGGGTTAACCAAGAGCAATCAGATCAAAATCCTTATTTAGAGACGGATAAACCATTAGTTAGTGAGCCAAGAGATCGCATTTTATCGGATGACCTTTTATACGACACAAACAAAGAGTCCCGTTTAAATCCCGCTGAACCGGATGATTTTCAATCAAAATTCATGAATATGTTATTCATGCTCGGCTTACTGATCGGATTTATGCTGTTCGCTTCCTGGCTGTTGAAACGGATGAGCCGATCGCGCGTCACAAACCTTAATCAGGGAAGCGACATTAAAGTTCTCGAAACAAGGTATCTTTCTCCAAGGGCCACGCTCTATCTGCTCGACCTTCATGGTAAGAACATACTTATTGCAGAATCACCTATGGGAGTTTCCCATATCAGCTCTTTTCGCTCACTAGAAGAAGATGACAATGAATTTCAAAAAGCACCAAGCACAGTTACCTAAAGGCCTTTAAGTCAATAAAGGCTTTTTTATATAATTTTCAAAAATTCCCCTTCAATATTGCTTCAATTGATAAATCATGCTATCATTTCTCTCTAACCCCAGGATCATTCATGAAACTTTCTCTTTTATTATTACCGCTGCTTCTAATTGTCTTAACAGGGTGTTACCGTATGCCTGGTGAAAATGAGTTTTCAGAGGTTCCTACAACGAATAATCCTTCTGTAACTTGTGAAAAAGGCGGATCTTTTCTAAATGGAATGTGCAACCAATAAGGATTTCTATGCTTAATATCACCCCTGAAGCCCTGCTTGCCTTCATGAAAAAGCATAAATATGAAGCAGATATCCAGGCGGATACCAGCCAGGTTTATACCATTTTGAAACTCGAAAGAAAAGAATACCCCCTTTTTTTAAGGATATTTGAAGAAGGGCCTCTTTTACAGCTGCTCGTTTTCATTCCCTGTCCCCTGGAAAAAGAGATCACCCCTGACATGGGCCGCCTCCTACACCTTTTAAATAAAGAATTGGATGTTCCGGGATTTGGAATGGATGAAACAGCTGGAGTTGTTTTTTACCGTTTGATGCTTCCCGCCCCCGGCAAAAAAATAGATGAAGAACTTCTAACGACTTTTCTTAAAACCACAGAGCATGTTTGCAAGATGTTTTCTAATCCCATTGAAGCGGTTGCTTTCGGACATGCGACATTGGATGAAATTCTAAAGAAAGCACAAGAAATGGAACACGAAAACAAATAATGACATTAAGAGCCATTTATTACGATACTGAAACCACCGGCATCAAATCGGATAAGGACCGCATTGTTGAAATAGCGGCCTATGACCCGCTTTTAGATAAACGATTTGAAAGATTTGTCAATCCCGGCATTCCAATACCGCGCGAAGCCTCAGCCATCCATCATATTACTGACGAGATGGTCGCTGATGCACCCACCTTTGCCCAAATTGGCGAAGAGTTAATTGAATTTTGCGAGGGAGAGGTTGTCCTCATCGCACATAACAATGATAATTTTGACTTTCACTTTTTGCGCAATGAATTCGAGCGACATGGCTCCTTGATCCCCTCGCAGTGGAAATTCTTAGACACTTTAAAGTGGGCTAGACGGTACCGCTCGGATCTTCCCCGTCATACTTTGCAGTTTTTGCGTGAAGTCTATGGAATCGCTGCGAATAACGCCCACCGGGCTTTAGACGATGTAATTGTCATGCATCAGGTTTTCAGCTTCATGATCGATGATCTAACAATCCCTGAGGTATACGAGTTGATGAACCGCCCTCGGGCAGCCCTTCAGCATATGCCTTTTGGCAAGCATCAGGGTCAGCCGCTTAATAAAATTCCACGTAACTATGTGCAATGGCTTGCTTCAAATGGCGTTTTTGAGAAACCTGAAAATCAAGAGCTCAAGGAAATCTTTGCCAGGCTTGGCATGTTAGACTTAGAGGTTGTTGCTGCTGTTTGATTTCATCATTAACTTAGCGGAAATATTAAGCCTCTAATTCGAATGCTTACTCTTATTTCCATTAATACATAAATAATAAAAAGATGTTATTTAATGACTTTGACAAATTTAAGGTGATAACTTAAAATTGTCAACATGATACCAAGACACCTTTCTCCGCATATTTTGAAGTATTCCAAGCAATATCCAATTGTCGCTTTGGTAGGTCCGCGTCAAAGTGGAAAGACAACCCTTGCAAAAGAATTATTTCCAAATTACAAATACATTTCTCTTGAAAATTTGGATTTAAGGCACCAAGCTTCCAGTGATACTCGGGGTTTTTTAAACGATTGCGGTCCCTTTGTTATTTTTGATGAAGTACAACGCGTACCAGAATTATTCCATTATTTACAGGAACTGGTAGATACTAATCAGAATCCAGCACAATACATTTTAACGGGATCATCTCAATTTCTTCTGATCGAAAAAATCACGCAATCTTTAGCCGGACGCATTGTTACATTTAAACTCTATCCCCTCACCTATACGGAACTTCATCTCTATCCACAGGATGCAAACTTTGAATCGGTATTTAAAACACGTCATTTGAATCGAGAAAGGCTAAGCCAAGAACAATTGCTTAATCTTATCTGGACGGGATTTTATCCTCGGATTCATGATAAGCATCTTGATAGCTATAAATGGCATGAAAATTATCTTTTGACTTATGTTGAACGGGATGTCAGATCGCTTCTTAACATTAGAAATCTAAGAACTTTTGAAAATTTTCTTAAATTGGTTGCCTCTCAATCTGGCCAACTAATGAATTATTCAAATTTGGCAAATTCCATCGGAATATCTCTTCCGGCTGTAAAAGAATGGATTTCGCTTTTGGAAACAAGTGGTTTGATTTTTACTCTCCCCCCTTATTTTGAAAATTTTTCAAAAAGAATTGTAAAAACACCTAAGCTTTTTTTTGTTGATACGGGATTACTTTGTTATCTTTTATCGATTCGAACAATTGAACAATTAAAAACACATCCCCAGCTCGGCTCAATTTTTGAAACTTTCATAGTCAGTGAATGTTTTAAACGTTTCTATAATCTGGGGGAAATACCCCCTCTTTATTTTTGGAGAGATCAATCAGGCAATGAAATTGATCTGCTAATCTATGATGGGCAAAAAGGTTATCCTATTGAAATTAAACTTTCCCAAACCTTTCATTCTGATTTCAATAAAACAATTAACAAGTGGTTGGAGTTAAAAAATAATATTGCTAGAGAAGGATCTATCATTTATTGCGGCGAGCATGCCGCTCAAACAAGCACATCCATACCGGCAATTCCTTGGAGCGTCTTGTGAAGTTATCTAAAATGATTTTTTTCCAAATTAACTTAGGTCTACTGAGCCTGGAATTCAAATGCTACGAATCGCTTGCTGTTCAAAACCTCTAGCGCCTATTTTTTAACATCCCCATTCCCGCAATCTAGTTGTTCACAAATTTGGCTATGCCTGTTTGTTTATTATTGTTAACTTAACATTTTCATTGAGTTTAGAATTTAAATGCTCAATAAATCGCTTGCTGTCCAGAATCTCTGGCGCAAATTTTTTAATGCTATTCAATCCATCCTGATTGCCACAATTGAGTTGTTCACATAAATTATTAATTTCCAATAACCCGACCTTTTTTTGCTTTTCAAAAAAACTAAGATGCGTCAATGCGTTCAAATCTATTTTATAGGCCCCTGAAAAATTGAATTCACTAGTACATGATAATTTTCGACCAATACTTGTTAAAAAAGCAAGTAACTCCTCATCACTTAATTCCTCAATTTTTTCATAAATATAATTTATTTTATTAGGAGCTGACATGCAATTTGTATTTTTTAAAGAATCAATGAATCTAAAAAAGTTTAGCGTAAGAATTTTATCCATTTCTGGCACATTATAAGAAATAAATAGGTACTTTGGCAATTCAGCATAGTATTCTAAACGTTCAGTAAATTGGTTGAGGAATTGAAGATTGATAGAGTGCATGTCTCCACACCTTAAAATTTTGCAATGACTAAAATAAAACTCTGATTGACCAATCTCAATGGATTGCACTAGATCAGTAGAAAAGCCAAAATCTTTTTGTTTAAAGAAAATATTAGGATTTTTGTTATCCTTTGTTATTATTTCTAAATCAAAATCCATTCCAATCGTACGCTCTCTTAAGCATTTTGAATCAATCTCGTCCGGACCGAAACAAATGACGTTTAAATCGCCATCCGTCACATCGCTAGAAAATAAGGCCGCAGGGCGAAACTGTAAATAATGATTAATTAAATTTTTTCTTCCCAATAAACAATTATCTAGAATAGTGGCAATATTGTCTGTTGCCGTCAGATGCCTTACTGACGAATATAATTTAACTTCATTTGCTAATCGCATGATTTTATCTGCTAGTTCGGGATTGCATTTTTTAGGACGATAAGGAGTATTTGCCTCCTCTATTCCTGATATAGCCTTTTGCTCTTTTATAGAAATTGTCTCGTGTTTAAAATACAAATTTCCAATGCGATCTATTTCAGCATCGTGCCGTACTTTAGCTCTAATATGCCTTTGAAAAAAGATTACTTTTTTTTCCAAATCAAAGTCTGTACTATTATGATGCATAAATTCAGAAATTAAGTGCTCCCTCTCTTCTTCTTCTTTTGCCATAAAAGCAGGCACATTATCTGGATCAAAAACCCCTAAGGGGGGAATTGGTAAATGAGTTTTAAATATTTCAATTAATTCTGGCGCTTCGGATAGATAAATTTGTTTAATATAATTTTTGTCCAAAATTTTATATAAACTTTGGTAGTACAATTTGGCTTCAGTTAGATAATTAAATATTTTTTGTAGATGCAATGGTTTTTCGGTTGAATTGACATGCATGTAATTATCTATATTGGTGGCAAAATCCCAAAGGTCTTTATAATTACTATTATATCTATATGAACTATCTTTATAAAATTTTACATTTATAATTCAATAAATTCTTTTCCTATTTCACCAATTTTTGACTGTGTTATAATATTATAAATTTTTGTGTCAAATTCTTTTTGAAAAGTAATTTCTTTTTTATCATAATCGCTAGTTTCATCAAGAAATTTTATAATTTGTTGTTTATCAAAATTAATAGGGCATGTATTTTGCATAATAACCTTGGTAATAATATATTTTATTATTTTAAATTAAAAAACAGTATTTGTCAATTAAATAGTATTACTTTCACATCATGTTTTTACAATAATTTTACAAAATTTTTTTATTTCTCAAATAGTCTTACTCTATGATGATGCCTAAATTATTACCAAGAGCGGCAATGAAAATTAAATTTAATCGATGGACTGACAATTTAACTATTGGCCATACAGACACAAATTTTTCATGCAATATAAATGAACAGGAAGTTACAGCTCATATAGAAAAGCATCCCCTCTCGGGGTTGGGAGATTTGATCGATCCCCATCAGACATTCGCATCCTTGGCTACCCTTTTGCCTGCGCAGCCAGCTATTCAGAAAATAAGCACAGCCCATTTATTTCCTAAACTACTTATAAATACAAAAGTGATCAGCAGCTTTATCGGAGGTAGTACCGGAGCAAAATTGGTGGAAGATAAAATAGGAAGGAAATTTGTTCAAAAGACGGCCGGGGAGAAAGCCACAATAAAAACTGAGCATCTTGAACGGGAGTATGCTACCACGCAGGCTTATAAAGCTCTTGGAAGCAATGTTCCCGATCAGCACTTATACCGCCCGACGGTCAATCAAAAGGAATGGGATGCCATGACCGGTGGAGCTTCTCTTGTCATGCTATCTGCCTACATTCCTGGAAATACGAAAGAGCTTTATGCCTATATTAATGAATACCCATCCTTACAAAATGAGCGGCTCGAGGAAGTTCAAACTTTAGTTCAAAAAAATTTTGTAGCAGACTGTTTATTGGCCAATTGGGATGTCGTAGGTATGAACTATGATAATATTAGAATCGACGTCAATACAAAAAAAGTTTGGAGAGTTGATAATGGTTCTGGCCTCGATTATAGGGCTCAGGGTTTAAAAAAAGAGCCTCAATTTTTTAATGCTACAATTATTGAGTTTGAAGGTTTTAGAAATCCCCAAATAAATCCTTCGGCTGCAAATATTTTTGGGACTATTACGGACAAGGAAATTATTCGGCAAATTGATGACATTTTGCCCAAAAAGAAGGCTTTTCTAGCTGCCATACCTCAGGACCTTAAAGAGGTGATGGAGGCTCGATTTAACTATCTCATCGAATACAAAAATAAATTAAAGTGATAATCAATCATCATTTTTATCCTATTGCCAATTTTTGATTTGCTCGAAACGGATCAAAAATAAATTTATAAGCTTCTGCCTGATACACATTTTTTGGCTAGGGTTGATTATTCAACAATTAAAAGTTTCAAATGCGCTACTTTAATCAGATATCTGTTGAATAAGGCCTAAGCTTGTTCGATAAAGTAATATTTTAAAAGAGACCAGTGATATATTGTAGCAGCTCCAGGAAGAATAGTAATGAGTCCTAAAGCAATGTTTTGAATCCGGTCGGAAACGGGCTCTACCGAAAGGAGGCATTCTCCTAACCAATACATAAAAAGTTGATTGTCATTTCTATTTGCCGATTCACGGCGAATATAACTTAAATGGCCCGTAAAGGTATGAGTGGGAGCTGTAGGAGGTTGATAAAGCGCACACCTAGAAATTTTTCGATTATCTGCCAATTTTATTAAATTTCCAATATTTTCTCTATTTTCATTAATTGATTTCTCTCTGCCCTTTTGAATTTCTAGCATAAGCTTAGCATTATAATTTTCAGTAGACATCCGGGTTAATAGCCTTATGGCAATATCCTTAATGAGCCCTATGGTATTTTTTAATAAAGAAATAGAGCCAAGTATTTGTTGAGCAACAGGAAATCGGCCTATTTTAGAATAAGTTTTATCAGAATTTAAGTTTATGTCAGTCATCAACGTCTCATTTCATATATAGAATGATTATCATAGATAAGTAGGATTAAAAATTCAATCATCTATTATGCATGTCATAAGAAAGACAGCAAGTTGCTAATTTTTTTTTAACTTTAATTATTCAGTTATAACCCATGGGGCAATTCTTTCCATTTCATTTTTTATAAAAAGCCCTAAAGGGCAAAATAATAAAAAGCTCGATTTCAATTTATTTTAAACTCTTAAGCGTCTTCCTCCCAAATAATCATGTTTTGATAACTACCGCTTAATGTTTCCTTCTGGGGCAATAAAATTTGGTTAAAAGGGCAGAATATAACGCGGAGGAAGGAGGTGTGTAGGCGCGGGTTCATTGATGAGATTATTGAAACAGAATCAATTCTGAATAATGCTATGAACATAGGCTTAAAATAGCTAAAGCTTGTTATGTTGCTTCGATCAATCCCTTACACAGTAATTAATACATCTATCAAAAGAATAAATTGCATCTCGCTTTGCATTTTATCGATCAAGGTCCACGCTCTTACAAATTATATTCCCAATGACATCGAAGGGCAGACATTTTTTGGTGACCATAGCAAATAATGCTTCATTTTTGGTCATGATTTCTTTTTTGGCTTTTTCTAGATTATTGTGAAGAAATTTTTCAATCAAATTGCGTGCTTTTATCTTTGGTTCTATTGCTCCTCGCCTCAGAAGGATAGTTGCTATTTCAATCTCCCCACATTTTAAAGCACACTCAAGAGGGGTCCATGAGGCACATTCAAAAGGCGTCCCGGCTGTTGAAGCTTTCCTTATGATCCAGGGAGTTGATTCTTTCCCTATGATATTAATAGGTGCACCAAGATCAAGCAATTTTTTTGCCGTTATGGGATCTCCATTGATTATTGCGGTGTGCAGCGGGGTTTCACCATGATTGTTCCCTATGTACAACAATCCCTTCCCTTCTTCGGCTACCATGTACTCAATCAAAGCTATATTTTTTAAAGCAGTCGCTTTAATTAAAGCAGTATTAGAATAAAGTTCGCCGCAATCATAAGTATAATTCGGATATTTTTGACGTTCAATTTTGAGTTCATCTACCGTTGTATCTTTTTGAATAAAATTGCATATTTTAATTGCTTCACTGTAATAACTTTCAGTTGCTTGAATTGCATAATTATTCCCCATTACACCCTCATTAATTAATGATATTATATATAATTTACAATTCTCATATTATATAATAATTTATATTAATTTTAAATAAATTATATTAATTTAAAAGGTAAATAAAGGGATTATTTTTTATTTTAAAGATTAAGAGAGTGAGTACATGCTTTCCCACATTTTTTTAAATGGATCGCATGTTAGCATTAATTCCTCCTTGGACCCTTCAGCTATTTTTATCCCTCTTTCTAGATAAATAATTTTATCTGCAAATTCAATTGTGGATAAACGGTGGGCGATCACAATCTGGGTCATTTTTCCCTGAAGTTGAGTCAAGGCGGCTTTAATATGAGCTTCGCTCAAACCATCAAGGGACGAAGTTGCCTCATCCATAATAAGAATTGGAGCTTTTTTAACCAGCGCGCGCGCTATAGCTAAGCGTTGCTGCTGTCCCCCAGATAGATTTTTTCCAGCCTCTGCCAATTCGGTTTGATAGCCGCCAGCCAACTGGCTAATAAATTCATCTGCATGAGCTGCCTGAGCAGCTTCTTTGATTTCCTTAGATGTAAAATTACGTCCAAAAGCAATGTTGGCACCAATCGTATCCAGAAAAAGAAAAGGTTTTTGCGGCACAAAGGCCATTTTTTCTCTAAGGGATTTCTGAGAATAGCTTTTGAGGTCTGCACCATTAATCAAAATCTTTCCTTTCTGAATTTCATAAAGACGGGGAAGAAGCTGGACGATCGTTGATTTGCCAGATCCTGTCGGCCCGACGATCGCAACTGTCTCGCCTTTTTGAATGGTGAAGCTTACATCCTTCAGTATCCATTCCGATTCATAGCGGAACCAGACATTTTGAAATTCGATGCTCGTTTCCAAAGTGGCAAGTTCAGTATTCCCGTCACTACTAGGAGGCTCTAAACTCAGAACTTCCTGCATCCTTTCAGCCGCTGCGATCCCCCTTTGGATATGTGTATTTTCTTCGGCAAATTTCTTGATGGGCTCATAAAAAACATACAAGAGCCCGCAATAGACTAGCACTTCTGACACATTCATTTGCAATACATACAGTCCATATAATAGAGCAGTGGCTAAAAAAAACATCCCAATGGTATGGACGATCGGCCTTGAAGAAAGATCGTAACGGGCGCTTTTTTGCTCTAAAAGCGCCATTTTTGAATTAAGCTCCCGGTATTTTTTTAGGGAAAAATCTTCCATAGCAAATACTTTTACGGTCTGAATTCCTGCTAAAAAATCTATTAGGACAGAAGCAAACGTCTCTTGGTTTATCTGAATCTGTTTCGATATTTTTTTTACTCTTTTGGCCAAAAAAACAATCGGGAAAACAACGAGGGGAAATCCTAAAAAGGTGATCAGAGAAAGCTGCCATGAGGTATAAAAACACAGCAAAAGGGTGGTAAAAACCGTAAAGGGCGTTTGCAGGTAATTGACGATGCAGGCATTCAGCGCTTCTGCCACCAAAGCCGCATCACCGACAACCCGCGAAGAAAGGCTTCCGCTATTATACTTTTGATAGAATTCCATCGGTAGAGATTGAATATGTTCAAAATAGGATTGGCGCAAGTCACGGCTCACACGAATGGCTACCAGGCGAGAAGTAAAGCGCTGGCAAAATAAGGCAATGGCTTTAAAAAGAGCGACAATAACGATAAAAAATGCCAGGGCTTTTAAACTTGTATCAATGGGAATCAAGCGGCTCAATTGTTTTACAACGCGTTCAACCAGATCTGGCCCTTTATAGACATCCAAAAATTGAGATGTGCCCTGGATCGTCACATTTCCTTCTTCAGAAGGACCTAAAAGAGGCCAGCGTTCTTTTACATCTTCCCAGTTTACATCTTGACGGCGCTCCAGCTTTCCATCTTTTAAGGGGGCAAATATTTCAAAAAAATCGGGACCTTTTCTGGTAATGACCCCGAGAGCTACGACTTCCAATTGAGAGGCAAATGTAAGCAAAACCATTGAGATTAGGGTTAATCCTATCAAAAGACGATGCTGCCGCCCTAGCAAGGCGGTCCGCAGTAAAAGACGCATAATTTATCCTTCTCAATTTTCTGAAAATTGTCCCATTTGACGAAACTTCAAATAGCGCTGTTCGAGCAATATGGAAGAAGGAATTCGCCGCAAAATTTGCCATTGTTCTAAAATGAATTGTTTGACCGATTGATAGGCCTGCTGGGGGTCATGGTGGGCCCCGCCTAATGGCTCGCCAATGATGGCGTCGATTATTTTCAACTCCAAAAGATTTTCAGCATTGAGTTTAAGGGCTTGAGAAGCTTCAATGTTTTTGGAAGAATCTTTCCATAGAATAGAAGCACAACCTTCGGGTGATATGACCGAGTAGTAAGCATGTTCAAGCATGCCGATCACATCTCCCACTCCCATTCCTAAAGCACCTCCTGAACATCCTTCACCTATAATAATGACAATAATAGGCGTGTCAAGGCGGGCCATTTCCCTTAAATTTTGAGCAATCGCCCATCCTTGTCCTCTTTCCTCAGCTTCCAACCCAGGATAAGCACCCTGGGTATCCAATAGGGATATGACGGGAAGATTGAATTTTTCTGCCAGTCGCATTAGACGCAAGGCCTTCCGGAATCCTTCAGGGCTTAGCATTCCGAAATTTCGATAGACGCGGCTTTCGGTATCATGTCCCTTTTCTTGCCCTATGACAACGCATTTCATCCCGCCAATTTTCGCAAAGCCTCCCACAATAGCATGGTCATCCCGAAAGGTGCGGTCGCCAGCCAGCTCGGTAAAGCTTTCACAAATATTTTTAAAAAAATCGAGGGCATGAGGCCGGGCCGAATGGCGGCAAATCATAATTCTTTGCCACGGAGTCAAATTAGCGTAAACCTGCTGCTTTAAAAGGTCCAATTTTTGTTCCAGCTTACGAATTTCAACATCAAAAATCGGATTTTCACGACTTTGCTTTTTAAGATGTTCAATAGTTTTTATATACTCATGAATGGGTTTTTCATGCGGTAAAATATCCAAACAAAGTCTCCAATTTTTAAATTATTGTATGCCTGGCAACGAGGAGTTTTCAAAATCGGATACGATTTCAATCGTTGTCGGCTTTGTAATAATGATCGAGAACAATTCTTCCAAATCGGGCGTATTCAAACGAATGCAGCCATCGCTTTCATATTTACCAATACCGCTTTGACTGCTGATCAGGTCTCCCGAAGAGGTCCTTTCCCAGGGTGTGCCATGTAAACCAAGTCCTTTTGCAGGTGCAGTTACAAGACCTATTTCTTGATCAAAAGGAATCCAGCGTGTTCCAAAAACAGTGACCATTTCAATTTTTTTGCCTTGGTAGATCCCCATGGATTTCGGTCTATAGATAGCAATGCGATCGCCCAAAGTGTATTTACCGAGCGGGGTTAACAAGCCTGACGGGCTTGAGGAATCCAAACACCCGAGCCCTACAGGATAAGTTTTGATTAAAAATGGTTTTTTTTCTTTTTCAGCAAGGCAATAAAACCACATTTTACAACGGGAAGTATCAACTACCAAATAAAACTCTATATTTTTGTCTTTTCTTAAAACATTAAATCGATCCCCTTCCGACACATCTTGTTTAAAGTAATCGGCTTTACCATTTAAGCTGCGTGCAATAAAGTGCCGCGACGTTTCATAGTGAGAGGCGTAATCTGATAACCAGGCTGGACGTCCTTTTAACCAAGCGACATGGCTTTTATAGACCACTGTTTCTACAAATTCCCCTGCCTTAGGCTCATTTTTGTTGAATAGCTCTTCAATCCGGTCAGCCTCAGGTAATTCAGCCATAAAAGTAGCTCTAGAGAGGGGCTTTTCTGCTGAAGGGGCAGCAAAAGCGGGTACAACGCTTTGAATTTCGTTATCTAACTCAACTTCCCAGGGGCCTTCGTTTGATAAAGCAATAGACTCAGGTGCGGGTTTGCTTTTAAAAATAGCAGCAATGCCGATTGCGCCAAAAAGAATGATAGAAACATAGGCTAATAATTTTGGTAATGTCATTGTAATTCTTTAGTTATTTGAACCTGGTATTATTTCCCATTGATAATGACGCTGATCAGGATTCATTATATATGAAATTAAGAAATTAGCACCCCAAAAATTTTGCTTTCCTTCTAAAGGAATAATTTGCAAAGTGCCGTTAAAATTAGAAATATTCAGATGGACCGAAGATTTTTCTCCAGCAAGGCGAAGCGAAAAAGCATGTCCTTCAAATCGTTCTAGAGTGCCTGGTAGAAGAGTTATTACGGAACCCACATGGCATTTTTCTGCCTTTACAAAG
The DNA here is from genome assembly GCA_013695355.1 of Candidatus Protochlamydia sp. Lineage (GTDB taxonomy): Bacteria > Chlamydiota > Chlamydiia > Chlamydiales > Parachlamydiaceae > Protochlamydia. The sequence goes on along the minus strand of JACDAQ010000036.1, from coordinate 12,378 downwards.
AAACTAAAAGCTGTATCTTCCCAACCGTCCAGCCCCAAAAAGGAGGCGCTTAAATTTAAGCAAGGCTGCTTGAATTCCTGAACGACTTCTAACCAAATTCCACGAAATTTTCCAATTTGGAATGGCGACAAAGAAGGCTCATCCACCAAACGGGCACAGCCCCTTAAAATAAATCCATTCCGTTTTAATTCAATCGCAGGTTTTCTCAATCCATGGTCTGATAAATAGTTGCCTTCTATCCCAAATCCCTGACAATTTTCTAAAGGCAAATACTGAGGGCCATAGTTGAAAATTTCAATATCTTCCCATCTAAAACTTCCAAGCCCCGTATTTGCTCCATGTAAAGTGCAAATGGCATGTTGCTGTTCCGAACGATAGCCTACCAATGAAGTAGAGGGATCGTAAACATATTCAGGCAGAGGAAAAGAAGGAAAACAAGCATTTTTATCTATTAAGGGAGCCGAAAAGACTTTCTCTATTAGCGTCCAAAGGGGGTGGGCAGGAATAAAAGAAGCTTCCTTTATCAAAAGAAGGTTGAGTGCTTGAGAAGCGCATTCAAATTCTTTTTCTCCTGTAAGCTGCGCAACTCCCCGGAAAAATAAAAAATAAAGCCTTAAATTATGCAGATAATCTCCATCACTTTCACGTACAAAGAGCGCGTGCAAAGGGCGGTAATTAGAATCCAACGTATTCAGCTGCCACTTTGCCAAGCGGACTAAATCCCCTTTCCCCTCTTCCTGTTTGGTCAATAGGATGGACAAGGCTAAAAAAATGCCGAATTCAAGATGATAAGGAATATAGGGAATTGCGAGTAAAGGGCAGTACTCATGCAAATCAATTAACGCGGCTCCATTATCCAAAAGATGTATTCCCATCTCAGGAACGGACATTTTTGCAAGCCAATGATTTAATGCGACAAGAACTCGAAAGTATTGGGAATCGTGGTCCCAGACCTGCCTTTCAAACGAGCAAATTTTTGCGGTCATTTCCTTAGACTGATTGCTGCATAAAAAACTTAAAAGGTTCACAGCTAAAAGCTCTTTCCAATTATCGATAGCTTTTTCTATCGACATCATTGTTTCACTCCACCTGCAATCTTCAATGACCGCATTGATTGAAAAAGGTTGGTTTTCAAGAAAAGCCTTTACAGCTATTTCCAAAAGAGTAGAATTGGGGGATTCATCTGCGTGGGTTTCTTGTATAGTTTGTTGAGGAATTTTTTCAATCATGAGGAATGGAACCTAAAATATGCAAAACGGAATAAAATTGAAAATTAGAATGCTTTAAGGGTATTTTAATCCAATCAAATAAAGGGCTAGTACACATAGTACTTGGAAATAATGTTTTCAAAGCACCAGTGGAACCGCTCTCTCTGTGCGCTATATGATCTCTGAATTTTAAATTTTAATTCAAAGATAAAAGAGCTCACAGAGAAGGAGAATTCCATTAGATGAAAATTGGACGATTAGTTAATTTCAAGAAGGCATTCTTCTCCCTCTACGACCTGACGCATTCTTTTTCCTGGTGTAAATTTTACAGCCTGGCGAGCTGGAATTACGATCGGTACAGCTGCTTTTTTAGGATTACGTCCGATTTTTTGCTTTCTTTCCACAACTTCAAAAACACCAAATTCTCTAAATTCCAGTCTTTCACCTTGCGACAGGCAGTCCGTGATTTTATCCAGAAAAGCTTGAATTACATGGCGCACATCATTAGGATGAATTCCTTTGTCCTGGGAGATTGAATTAATCAATTTTTTCTTTGTCATGGTGCTCTTCTTAGTAGTGGTCGTCATAGTCTCGGATTCCTCCATTTTTTTCACTTTTTTTCTTTGAGTAAGGGGCTGAAAAGTAATACGTTGAATGATCAAGCAGTTAAAGCTTCTGCGGCCTGAACATTCAACTTATTATTTTCCAGTCCCTTAAGCTGTTTCGGGACATTTTCATCCCCTTTTCATTTTCACGCAAGTACTTTTTTTCCAAAAGCCTTGTATGGATTTGACGCACACTCTAATTTTCCAGCTTGATCAGCATCTTATTTTTCTTTCCCGCAGCCAAAAGCATGAGACGGTCCGAAATGAAGTGCTTTTCTTCTATTTGACATCCTTCGTCATTGATTTTATCATTGTTGATGGATACACCCCCATTTTTAATCAATCTCCGGGCTTCGCCTTTGCTAGTTTGCAATCCTGTTTCGACTAAAAGGTCGATCACCTTTTTGTTTTTTAGATCTGAACGCTGCAAAGTACAGTTAGGCATGTCGCTTGCTAAGCTTTCGAGCATGTCAGCATCCAGGCTGGTATTTGAACCCGGGGCAACGCCTTCAGTCACGCGAATTGCTTTTTCAAGGCCCGCTTCACCATGCACCAACCTGGTAATTTCCTCAGCAAGCCTCTTTTGAGCGGTTCTTGGAATATAGTCAGGTTCTTCCATCCTCTTTTTATATTCATGGATTTCAGATAGTTCCATAAATGTGAGCATCCGCATCAATTTTATCACGTCGGCATCTTCAACCCGTACCAAGTATTGGTAAAATTCATAGGAGGATAGTTTCTCAGGAGAAAGCCAAATAGCTCCTTTTTCAGATTTACCGAACTTTTGTCCATCATTTTTTGTAAGTAAGGGGAAAGTCACCCCATAGGCTTGTTGAGACAGGACCTTGCGAATTAGATCTGTTCCGGCAACAATATTGCCCCATTGATCGCTTCCCCCAAGCTGGATAAGAATGTCTTGTGTTTCGAACAAATGAAGAAAATCATAGCCCTGAAGCGTTTGGTAGCAAAACTCGGTAAAACTCATTCCTTCTTCACTTTGCAAGCGGGCTTTTACGCTGTCCTTTGCAAGCATAGGGCCTAGCCGAAAAAATTTCCCTACCTGCCTTAAGAATTCAATCAAAGTAAAATCTTTGAACCAATCAAAATTATTTACAATGATAGGCCTGGCAGAAGGATGGTTAAAATCTAAAATAGCCTCTAAATTTTTTCTAATCCCTTTTAAATTATGCTCTATAGTTTCTACATCTAGAAGCTGTCTATCTGCGCTTTTTCCTGAAGGGTCCCCGATCATTCCAGTAGCTCCACCAATTAAAGCCACAGGAGTGTGCCCGTATCGCTGGAACCAGGCTAAGCCCATGATCGCAACTAAATTGCCTAAATGCAGGCTATCGGCGGTAGGGTCGAAACCGCAATAAACTTTTACAGGCTGAAGTGTAACTTTAGCAATATCTTCGCTAGTTAAAGCTTCGATAAATCCCCTTTCCTGTAAAACTTCTATAATAGTCATAAATTATCCAATCATAAAACTTTAATAAATAACTCTGTATCATACGCAACTCAAGCTTAATACCCAAATGATTTCAGATCATATGGATATAATTTTTAACCCTTTTTAACAAAACAAGATTTTTTTTGGGTATGCCATTGTTAGTTAAGAAGAATTCATTTGATTTTTATAAAAAATTCCCTATCCTCAAATTTTATAGGGTGTAACGGTTCACTGCCTTGCTAGTGGATCAAAAAATTAAGTCAAAAAAAAACGATTTGGAGGATGAACGATGAAAAAAGTACTTTTTCTATTTTCAGCTGCATGTTTATTATTAACATCTTGTGAGAACAGAACACATGCCCCAGATAACACTGGCCGTAATGCAAGAGACCGTAATACTCAAGCACTTACAGCTGGGGAGCAGCCAGAAAATGAAGCCGACCGCACAGTGACTGCACAAGTTCGACGCGTCATTATGGAAGACGATTCACTATCAACAAATGGAAAGAATGTTAAAATCATTACCATTAATGGAGTTGTGACACTTCGAGGCCCAGTTAATAGCGACAGAGAGAAAAACGAAATCGGAAGAAAAGCCAGAGAAGTGACCGGCGTAAAAAATGTGGATAATCAATTAGAAGTTAACACACGTGGTAACGAAAATACCGGCCGTGGTAACGAAAATGCCGGACGTAATAACGAAACGCGCTAATTTTTTAGATTCTTAAAAAACCTGGGGTTTGGCACTGTTAAATAAGCAAAACCCAAATTTTTGGTAAAACAAAGGAGTAGTTATGGCTAATCAAGCAGTTTATGGAATCGTGAAAAACCGCGCGCAAGCGGAAAGAATTATCCAGGAACTTTTGGATAAAAAAATAGCAAGAGAGGATGTGTCCTTTCTTTCATCGCAAAGCGAAGAATGGACCGAATTTAGCGACATGCCGCTGGAAGCTAACCGTAATTGGCGGACAGAAGAGCGTGTGACCGATTATCCAGCAGACATGAGAACTGAAGATAGAACATCTTCAGTGGATAGAACATCTTCGGTGGATAGAACAACACAAGTTACTGGGGATAGAACACGTTCTTCCATGGATAGAACACAGTCTTCTGGAAACGGCGGCAATGGCGGCTTAGGTCATGAAAAGCATACTAAAGCACCAGAAGGGGCTACCACAGGAGCAACAACTGGAGGATTAATCGGGGGAACGCTTGGACTTTTAGCTGGAATCGGAGCTTTAGCTATTCCTGGTATGGGCCCATTTATTGCAGCGGGACCAATCATGGGAGCATTAAGCGGATTGGGAGCAGGCGGAGCATTAGGAGGCATACTTGGCGCTTTGGTTGGCGCGGGAATGCCTGAGTATGAAGCTAAGCGTTATGAAAACCGCTTAAAAGAAGGCGGAATTTTGCTTGCTGTCCGAGCTAACTCCGATGCGCTTGCCAAACTTACTAAAGAAGTGATGGAGAGACATGGAGCAGAAGATGTTTCAATTTCATCTGAAGCTTCCGTTTCAAAAGATTACTAATAAGTAATTTTGAAAGATTTTGCCACTGAGCATCAGGCTCAGTGGTTTGATTAATTAAAATGGATTCGCGAAATCTAAAAATATAGCATGGAGGCTTAATTTCTCTTGCAGATACTTGCTAAGTGCTTTTGGGCCTACTCTTTCGGTTGCAGAATGACCGAGGGCCAAAAAATTAATGCCCTCTTCAAAAGCTATATGCCAAGCAGGCTCATCAAAATTTCCAGTGATGAAAGCATCCAGTCTTAACTCTGCAGCCTCTGTAATTGATTTATAAGCTCCGCCTGATATAATTCCAAGGGTATCAATTTTTTCACTTCCCCCCCAGGCACAATAGGCAGGATGTTGATAATAGGTTTCAAGCATCTGCTGAAGCTCATGGCGTCCTTTTGATGGGACCCTTCCCTTTACTCCAATAGGTATTCCGTTCATATAACCAAATGGCTGAAGCTCGCTTAAGCCTAAATCTTGGGCAGCTTTCCAATTATTGCCTAAAAAAGGATGCCTGTCCAAAGGAAGATGATAAGCAAATAAAGAAATGCCGTGTTCAATTAAGAGAGAAATTTTCTTCCTTTTCGACCCCGTGATGGCATAACTGTCTTTATTCCAAAAGAGCCCATGATGGACAATCAAAGCATCAATATTATTTTCCACTGCAGATTTTATTGCTTCCAGACTCGCTGAAACAGCTGTACCAATGCGTTTCACATCTTTTTTTCCTTCTATCTGCAATCCATTAAGTGAAAAGTCTGTCAGTCCCTCTTCGGGTAATAATTTATTTAGATAATCTTCGAGTTCAGTAAGATCCATATTATCCCCAAATTTAATATTATGAGTTATGCCCAAGTGAATTCAAAATTGGATTTTGGCTATGTCAAAGCTTAAAACGACCCACATTATAATATGGGTTCGTTTAGATCCGACAACCGCGGGAGCTTCATTCAATTTTTGAGTTCGCTTGGGTATATTTTTGCAATTCTCCTAATTATATTTAGAATTCTCCTTGAGTGCAATCATCAATATGTAGAGAATGATATTATTGACAACCAGTGCTATTTTCGGCTTCAAATCCCCGGGTTGAACAATCGTATAATAGAAAAGAACATTTATTATAGGTAAGCGATGACAAGAATTGATTCCCCTCTGATCAGTGCCAAAAAAGCTGCGGGCCACGCGGCGGCTGAATTGGTAAAAGATGGCATGACTATTGGGCTTGGTACAGGTTCCACCGCATCTTTTTTTATAGATGAACTCGGGCGGAGATGCCAAAATGGGTTGAAAATTAGCGCTATCGCCACCTCTCAACAATCCACTCGTCAAGCCCAAAAGCTGGGAATTCCTCTAATCAGCCCTGAAGAAGTTTCATTTCTTGACATGACGATTGACGGGGCCGATGAAATTGACCACCAAAAAAATATGATAAAAGGAGGGGGAGGAGCCCTGTTAAGAGAGAAACTTATCGCATTAGCAAGTAAAGAAATGGTTGTTATTGTAGATGAAACAAAGCTTGTCGAACACTTAGGGACCTTTCCAGTTCCAATTGAAATCGCCAGCTTTGCTTATCTTAGTACTTTAAAAAGGCTGGAAAATAATGACTATAATGGTGTTCTCCGCTTAAATAGAGATCAAAGCATCTATGTGACAGATAACGGCAATTATGTGTTTGATATCCAATTTACTAAGCCCATTTTGAACCCAATAGAAGAACATGATCGCCTAAAGAATTTTTGCGGTGTAATTGAAACAGGTTTGTTTTTTAATATCGCAGGACGAATTGTTGTGGGATATGAAGATGGCTTTGCTAAAACTTTAGGAATGAAATATGGAATTTGAGCTCGTCCAGCTATCGTTTGATAAAATTATGCAAACACGTTCTTATACTGTTATCATACTAGGATCGCCGGACAAAAAATTTGCCATTTATACTGATCCTAATATTGGCAAAACCCTTCAAATGTTTTTGACTGAAATTGAACGTCCTCGCCCTTTAACGCATGATCTTATATATAAAATTTTTCTAGGATTTGATGTACGCGTTAAGCAGATTGTCATTAATGATGTCCATGACACTGTTTATTTGGCTCGTCTATTTTTGGAAATGGATCATGGCGAAATACGCCACATTTTAGAAATCGACGCCAGGCCGAGCGATTGCCTGACACTTGCCTTAATGGCAAATGCTCCCGTATATTGTACTAAGGAGGTGCTCGATAAAACGATTGCTGTTGAGGAATAATTAGATAATTAGAGTTATAAGCGAAACAATATTTTAAAAAAGTCCATTGAGAGAAAAACAACCAAGCATCCTCTTTCTACTTCAATGAACTGTGGCTTGGTTTTGAATTATTTGTCGAAATACTAATATTGGATATAAAAATTATTTTTTGCAAGATCGATAATGGACTGGACCGCTTCTTCAGCATCCACCCCTTCTGCTTCAATTGTTATATTAGCTCCCTTTGTCGCTGCCAGCATCAAAATCCCTAATAGTGATTTTGCATTAGCAGAATGTTTTTGGTATCTCAAAAAAACCTTAGATTTGAATGAGCTGGCACATCTTGCAAGCTCTGTTGAAGGGCGTGTATGAAGCCCTCGGTCATTTCCAACGATAAATTTACCCTTCACTATTTGTTTTTCCAAAGACGTGTTTGTCATGGTTTTTTATCCTTCTATCTCATATGCTAAATCAAAAAGTTTATGCCGCTTTAAGAACTTGTTCAAAATCTATGATCATGTTCTAAGAGCGAAAAGCAAGAAGGTTCAGAGTTTTAAAACATTCTTTTTTTGCCAGACCTTACTTATATCAAAGAAACCCCTATATTTATGCAACTCTATTTTGAAGGTTGACAATTTATGAACAGAAATCGAGAAGGAATTCCCTCAGAAGACCGTTGGAATGTGGAAGCTTTGTACGCCTCTCATTCAGATTGGGAAAATGCTTTTTTGGATTTTTCCAACCAAGCACAGCTGCAGCCAGCCTGGACCGCCATTCAAGCCTATCAGGGCACATTCTCACAAGGTCCTGAGAATGTAAAGCAGGTCCTCGATCTCCTGATGAGTGTAGACAGGGAACTTGCAAAACTTTACACTTACGCGCACTTACGCCATGATGAAGATATCGCAAACCCTTTATTTAAAAAATCTTATGAACAGGTGTTAAATATGGCCCACGCTTTTGGGCAGGAAACCTCCTGGATTCAGCCTGAGCTCGTGGAATTGGATGAGAACATTCTCAACAGTTACTTAGACTCCCCGGTTCTGACAGCCTACCGCTTCTATTTAGAAAAAATGATCCGGGTCAAAAAACACACACTAAGCAATGAAAATGAAAAAATTCTGGCTTGGGCAGGGCAGGCCTTGCAAACTTCTTACAAAGCATTTAATGCCATATCAGACGCCGACTTTAAATTCGGATCGGTAAAGGACAGCCAGGGAAACGAAAAGATCCTTTCTCATGCCTCATACGGTTTGTATATAAGAGACCAGGATCGTACCTTAAGAAAAAATGCTTTCAAGCAATATCATCTTCAGTATTCTAATTATGAGAACACTTTATGCGAGCTTTTAGCCGGGCAGGTTCAAAATCATATTTTTCAGGCACGCTCAAGAAATTATTCTTCCAGCCTGGAAGCCGCTCTTTTTCCTAAAAATATCCCTACTACCGTTTACCACTCCCTCATTCAGGCAGTGAATGAAAAAATTACCGTTTTGCATCGCTACATGGACCTGCGCAAAAAGATACTAGGTCTTGATGAAATGCATTTATATGATATCTATGTACCCCTCACAAATACAATCGACATCAAATTAACCTACCAGGAAGCTGAAAATATCGTCATTGAGTCTGTCGCTCCACTCGGTCCTGAATATCAAACTCTTTTGGCAACGGGGTTAAAAGATCAGCGATGGGTAGACCGTTATGAAAATCTTAATAAAAGATCTGGCGCCTATTCAAGCGGATGCTTTGACAGCATGCCCTATATTTTGATGAATTATAAAAATTTGCTTAGGGATGTTTTTACTTTAGCCCATGAAGCGGGCCACAGCATGCATAGTCTGTACAGCCGCCGAGCTCAGCCCTATCAATATAGCGACTACCCTATTTTTTTGGCTGAGGTCGCCTCTACTTTTAATGAAGACCTTCTGACCCGTTTACTGATTGAAAGATGCGAAGATCCTTATGAAAAAATTTTCCTGCTTAATCAAAAAATAGAAGACATCCGGGGCACCTTGTTCAGGCAAACTATGTTTGCAGAATTTGAATTTTTTATTCATCACCAGGTCGAGCAAGGCAATCCCCTTACGACGCAATTCCTCAAGCAGGCTTACCGCGATCTCAATCATAAATACTTTGGTCCATCGGTCATCATCGACGATGAAATTGATATCGAATGGTCCCGTATTCCTCATTTTTACTATAATTACTATGTTTTCCAATATGCCACAGGGGTTAGTGCTGCAGTAGCCCTCACCGAAAAAGTCGTCAAAGGTAAAGAGAAGGATCGGGAAGACTACCTTAATTTTCTAAAAGGAGGGTCCAGCATGTATCCGATCGATATGCTAAAAATGGCTGGCATCGACATGGAATCCCCTCTCCCCGTTAAAGCCGCGATCCAAAAATTTGAAGAATTATTGGATGAACTTGAACAAGTGCTACTTCCATTAAATACCTAGCACTAGATCGAACGTGAAAGCTCTCGCGATTGAACGATCGTAAGCCACCTTGTATTATTAATACTAGGTGACTTACGATCGATTCAAGCCCGAAGCTTTGACTCCGATCTAGTGGTAGGGATTTAAGGGAAATAGCACTAGCACTCTCAACTGTTAGCAATCGATAAGCAAAACTGCTAATTCGATTGCAAAAAAAAAAGATGCGCGCTATCCTTGTCTTTCATAGGTATAAACAAATCAAAACAGGAGATTATTATGGCTCAAACACAAACTGCTCCTCATTCACACTCTCAAACGACTCAATTAAAACCCTTAGGCAACAGGGTACTTGTTCGTCGACTGGCTGCTGAAGAGAAGCTAAAAGGTGGAATTATCCTTCCTGATACTGCTAAAAAGAAACAGGAGCAGGCTGAAGTAGTGGCGATTGGAACCGGTAAAAAAGATAAGAATGGAGTGCTGATCCCCATCCCTGTGAAAATAGGAGATGTGATCCTAATGGAAAAGTATTCAGGACAAGAAATTACCTTAAATGATGAAGATTTTGTAATTCTTCGTTCAGATGACATTATCGCCATTGTTGAAAAATAAGACATATAAACAGGAGAATTCTAATGGCCGCAAAAACAATTAAGTTCAAAGAAGACGCCAGGCAAAAGATTTTAAAAGGGGTCCGCACCCTGACAGATGCTGTAAAAGTTACATTAGGACCTAAAGGTCGCAATGTCATCATTGATAAAGCTTACGGCACTCCCCACATTACAAAAGATGGCGTTACTGTCGCGAAAGAAATCGAACTCGAAGACAAGTTTGAAAACATGGGCGCTCAAATGGTCAAAGAAGTTGCCAGTAAAACTGCCGATAAAGCTGGTGATGGAACGACAACAGCCACTGTTTTGGCTGAAGCCATTTACTCGGAAGGCTTACGCAATGTAGCTGCAGGAGCAAACCCGCTCGACCTAAAACGCGGGATGGAAAAGGCACTCAAGGTCATCATTCAAGAGCTCGGAAAAAGAAGCAAGAAAGTAGAAGACCGCAACGAAATTGCGCAAGTGGCTTCCATTTCAGCTAATAACGACCGTGAAATTGGTGAAATTATCGCTCAGGCAATGGAACGTGTCGGCCGTGATGGAACCATTACAGTTGAAGAGGGAAAAGGCTTTGAAACTGAGCTTGAAGTAGTGAAGGGAATGAAATTTGACAGAGGCTACCTCTCTTCCTATTTCATGACAAATCCTGAATCGCAGGAATGCGTCCTGGAAGACGCTTATGTTCTCATTTATGAAAAGAAAATAAGCTCGATAAAAGAAATTATTCCCCTACTGCAAGCCGTCGTAGAAACAGGCAAGCCTCTTTTGATTATTGCTGAAGATGTCGAAGGGGAAGCCCTGGCGACCCTAGTCGTTAATCGTCTTAGGGCTGGGTTAAAGGTCTGTGCAGTGAAGGCTCCTGGGTTTGGGGACAGGCGCAAAGCCATGCTTCAGGACATCGCCATTGTCACAGGTGCCGAGCTTATTAGCGAAGAAATCGGGCTTAAGCTTGAAACGACAACCCTTGAACAATTAGGGCGTGTAAAAAAAGCCGTGATGACAAAAGACGACACCACGCTTGTAGAAGGTGCAGGAACCAAATCTGCAATTGCCGATCGCGCTGGCCAGATCAAGCGTCAAATTGAGGAGAGCACTTCGGATTATGACAAGGAAAAACTCCATGAGCGTTTAGCTAAGCTGACAGGCGGAGTTGCTGTCATTAATGTCGGTGCAGCCACAGAAATCGAAATGAAAGAGAAAAAAGACCGTGTAGACGATGCTCAGCGCGCGACAGCTGCTGCTGTAGAAGAAGGCATCCTGCCAGGCGGAGGCACAGCTTATATTCGTTGCATTCCTGCTGTGAATGCACTAGCTGAGACATTGGAAGGAGATGAACGCACAGGCGCTAGAATCCTGGGCAAATCTTTGGGATCTCCTCTCAAACAAATTGCTGAAAATGCAGGCCAGGAAGGAGCTATTGTCTTTCAACAGGTAGAAAAAATGAACGAGAAAGAAGGCTATAACGCATTGACTGGTGAGTACGTCGACATGATTGCAGCCGGTATTTTAGATCCGACTAAAGTGGTCCGATGCGCTTTGGAAAATGCTGTTTCAGTGGCTGCCATGCTGCTGACGACAGAAGCAATCGTCGCTGATATTCCTGAAGAAAAGATGGCCCCGGCTGCTCCTGCAGGCATGGACTACTAAGCTTAAATTCTTCTGGTTAGCAATCAGGGGGAAGGACACGCGTGTCTTTCCCCTTTTTATTAACACCAGTCAATTGAGACATAATGGCAAAAATTAGGCCTAATAAGATATGGATTGACGCAGATGCCTGCCCTAAGGTCATTAAAGAAATGGTCTTTAAGGCCAGCCGACGTTTGAACATAAAAATAATATTAGTGGCAAATTCCTATCAAAATATCCCTCATAGTGACCTTATTGAGTTGATTATTGTAAGCAAGGGGTTCGATGCAGCCGATCAGCATATTATTGATAGGGTGGAAGCTCACGATCTTGTCATTACAGCCGATATTCCTCTGGCAGCCGAAGTATTAAAGAAGAAGGCCATTGCCCTAGACCCCAGAGGTCAAATTTATAGCGATATTAATATTAGTTCGCTTTTGTCAATGCGCAATTTTTTGAAAGAATTTCGCGATGCCGGCACAATTACGGGCGGTCCGTCAATATTTGGCCCCAAAGATGTCAAGCAATTTGCCGATTCCCTGAACAGAATCATTTCATAAGTCAAATCAGTTTGGTTTATACCCAAGTGAACTCAAAAATTGGATTTGGACTAGCTTGAAAGCTCCCGCGGTTGACGGATCTAAAACGACCCCATATTATAATATTGGGTCGTTTTAGATACGCCAACCCCGGGGCTTTGAA
>JACDAQ010000011.1 GCA_013695355.1 Candidatus Protochlamydia sp. | reverse complement strand
ATTTTGTATCCCGTTACTTAAAGAATTTACTGTAGCATCACTAATGGCGGTTTGGTTAAGTCCAAGTATCTTCAAACCAGCCATTTGACCAAGCTTGACAGCTGATCCATCCGTCACGCCTCGGCAGCCATTCAACGAAAGAATTTCCATCCCATTGCTTAAAGCATTCACGGTTGCATCACCAATTGAAGTAGAGCTTAAATCAAGCTTTTTCAAACCAACCATCTGACCAAGCTTTGGGGCTGATCCATCGGTTACACCTAAGGAACCCATTAGGAAAAGTTTTTCTATCCCATTGCTTAAAGCATTCACGGTTGCATCACCAATGGATGTACCTTGAAGAACAAGTTTCTTCAAGCCAACCATCTGACCAAACTTGACAGCTGATCCATCCGTCACGCCTTTACAGCCAATTAGCCCAAGCACTTCAATTCCATTATTTAAAGAATTTACTGTTGCATCGCCAATGCACGTATCTTGAAGAAGAAGATTTTTTAAGCCAGCCATCTGACCAAGCTTGACAGCTGATCCATCTGTCACACCTCGGCACCCAGATATCGTCAAACTGATCAATTGATCAGAAAGATGTTCGATCCCTTCATCTGTAATTTTATTGCTATTTAAGCAAAGCTTCTTCAGGCTTGAGATCTTAGACAAATGCTTCAAAAAATTATTATCAACCCAAAGATTATCTGATATTATAATTTCTTCCAGTCCCTGAATTTCATTAATAACATGCGAACATCTAAAAGTTAAATTAGGGCAATTTTTTAGATGAAGAGATTTGACAGGAATTTTTTCAATATGCGCAAGTTGAAAATCATTTAATTTTCCATTGCTAAAGTCTATGGAAATGGGTTTGCTTAAACTTTCAATTGCACACTTTATGTTGAAGTAATTTTCTTGTATTGAATTCTCAAAGGCCTCAAGGAAAAACCTTGAAATCAACTGTTCCAGCTTTGTTTTAATTTTCGGATAATGATCAATCATATCTCCATTCAGTAAGGAAATGATTTGCCCCGTATTGTTTTCTGTCAGCCTTTCAATTTTTAAAAAATATCCTTCCAATGCCTGAGTAATGCAAGAAATATCTAAATAATCAGTTAAGGCCAAATAACTCTGTACATCATCAATTTCTATTTGTCCGGAATAATCTTTTTCCAATAAGCGGACTGCCTTTTCAATTTCCTCAGAGCTGAATTGATTTAATGCAAAGCGATCTAATTTATCTTTTCCATTTGAGCTAAACTTTTTTTCAATCACTTTGGAAGAAACATACAAGAGAGCAGAATTCACTTTGCAAGAACCATTATTCCCTATTAATTCCATAGTAGGGTTTTGCACTAGTTTTGAAAAAATTTTGAATTCGACAGTTTCAAAAGTATGAGATAGAATTTGTATTCGATTTTTGATCGTAGTAAGGCTATGATTCTGATATTCCAAAAGCTTAGGATGCTGCTGCAAAATCTGCATCACTTTGGAAATAATTTCTGCAAATTGCTCTGTATTACACTGAGTCACTTCTTTTTGGCTGATTGTACTGGCACAGCTTATACGTCTACGTTTATCTTCGTGCGCATTTTGATCTTCAAGAAGATCTTGAGCAGTAAAATGGATATAGGCTAGCGAATCGTTTAAATTATATAAGTTCATTACTTTCTCACATTAGATGTTTTTAATACAGTAATTATATTTTATAAATATTTAAAGTTCAATAATATTCATACAACATACTTTAATAAGAGAGATTTTGTTTATGAAAATATTAATTTTTTGACATCAATTAAATTTTTTCAAACAATTTTTCCTCCATATGTTATTGCGGTTTGATGATTTCTAAAACTAAGGCTTTAAGAATTATAGCTAATATCAAATAAATAATTTATTACATTAATTTCATAAAAAAAATAAATTTAAAAAATATTATAATTTAAAACTTAGCTGGAAGTATTGTTTATATTCACGACTTATCGCATGAGTGTGTAAAATATTGCACTTCTAATAATTGTAATTTCACCATTTGATTAAGCTGTATGGCCGATCCGTTCGTTACTCTTTGGCAGCCATTTAGCGTGTTATATTATTTAATTGAAATCTTTCTTCCAGAAAAAAAGATATTGTGATAAATATTTTGTATAGTGTTTATGGCTAAAGATTCTTCGTAAATATTATCAGGATCATGAGGGGTTAATCTAGAAAGTTGTGATTTCATATAAATTGTTTAAGCTTTCCCTGAAACAATAACGAAACCTGGGGAAGATTTTAATAAATTTGAAAGATAAGAATTCTTGCATCTATTCTTTTCAAAAATTTCAACTGAAGAAAAAATAAATTATTCCTACACTATTGAATTGCAAAATTAAAACCTCATATTAAGTTAAATTTTAAAAATTTTTTCATCTTCTATAACTCACGGTTTTTTTATTTAATGGATAGCAGCATAAATGCAAGTTGTATTTAGCACATTTCACTTAACACCCCTATGAAAAGTCATTATATGCCTGTTAATGAAATTTAAAATATAAAGTTGAATAAAATGGGGTTCGCTATTATTTTGATTTATACTCACTAAGCCATGATTCAGCTTTTTGAATTTTGGGGTTTATATTACTTTTGTTTTTGTTTAAAATTTGCATCAAGGTGAGTGTACGAGTATTAGAAGAAAAGAGGGTGCGATGTTTTTGAAGGAAACGCCAAAAAAGTCCATCCCATATATCTGTCCAATCTCCCGCAGGATAGTTACTCATCTTTAGAATATAATTTGAAGATGAAATATAGGGTTTGGTTACTATGGTCCCCCCGTCAGCGTATTGGCTCATCCCGTAGACATTTGGCACCATGACCCAATCATACGCATCTACAAAATTTCCCATAAACCATTGATAAATTTCAAGTGGTGAAGTTTCTGTCAGTAATAAAAAATTGCCCAGCACCATCAAACGCTCAATATGATTGCAGTAGCCTGTTTTAAAAACCCTTTTTATGATTGTATCAATAGGTAAAATGCCTACGGATCCTTCCCAAAATCTCTTTGGAATTTTATCATGATGCTGAAAAAAATTAAATGTCCTTTGGAAAGAACCTTTGAGAAGATAAGAGGCCCTTACAAATTCTCTCCAACCCATTACCTGCCGCAAATAACCCTCGAGCGAATTTAAGGTGACCGAATGTTTATGCGCATGATCAATAGCCGCCTGGATCACTTCTTGGGGGGTCAAGAGTCCTATGTTTAGGAGGGGCGACAGCACACTATGAAAAAGAAACGAATCGTCGGTTTGAATAGCATCCTGATAATCACCGAACCAAGTAAGTTTATCATTTAGAAATATCTGGAGTGCCTGATGCGCTTCTTCATGACTTGTTGGATATAAAAAAGGGACCGCTTGACCATTTGCGTCAGGGAATTCGCTTTCCACTTCTGCAATTGCTTCTTCTATGTACCGATTTTTAAGAGGAATAAAAAGTGGTGGAACAAAAGTACCTTTCGGAATTTTTTTTCTATTTTCTATATCAAAGCTGTATTTGCCTCCAACAGGACTTTTGTCCTGCATCAAGATATCCTGACTTTTTCGTTGATAAGCATAAAAAGGGGCCATCGAATAATGTTCTTTTCCGGCAAAAAATGTTTCTAACTCTTGCTCTGAACAAATAAAACCTGGTGAAGCATGAAAATTAATGTTCCATCCATATTTTTCAGCACCTGCATTTAAATCCTGATGGAGCCATTCATCGGCAAATTCAGTCATATGAATATTTTTAATGGATTTTTCACCAAGCCTATCAAAAATATTTCCCCTCTCTGTCAGTTCCTTTGAAAAAATATAAATCACTTCATGTTTATTTTTACGAAGCTTTTCTGCATAGGTGCGCATAGCAGATTTAAGGAGGACGAGTCTTTGTTTGTGAAACTGCTGAACCCTATAAAAAAGGAACTCTTCAACAAGATAAATAGGCCGCCCTGTGACGATGCCTGGATGGTTTAAAAATAATTGGTCCGGAAAAATGAGCGTGATGTCAATCATGGGATTTAGGATATTTTTAAATTTTATAGGGGCTTTTTTTATTTGTGAAAAATTCGAAAAAATTAATTTTGGCATTTGGCTTCTGCTATAACAGATCCTCAAGTTTTGTGGGTAAATAAAAAAAACTTAAATAAATTGTTAATCTTTAACAAATATTAATATTAATCCCACAATTAATTTAACACAGACGTGTTAGCTTAGTTACATCTAATAACTTACAAGGAAAAAATTATGCTCATAAATTCTAATTCCACTTTTGATAATAATAGAATGATGATTGAATTAATTGATAGATTTGGTAGCTACGAATCTATACCCACCCAACTTTTCCCTTCATGTAAATTAGTTTGCCAGGAAACGTTTTCAAATTTTGATCCCACTGGCAGGTTGGCTGATATGTCTGGCAAAGTAAAACTCATTCAAGGCAACGCAAATTTAGAAACTGCTCAGGTTATTCTTCTTGCCGATCATTGTCATTTAGATGAAGACCATAAGTTATGGCGTGGACAAATAGGAATGCGGGTTAAATCTCTATTTAATATTATTTTATGTGAAGGAATCGATTCAGATCGCTTAGGTTTTTCCCTCTCTTCCCAAGAAAAAAAACATGCCTTAGGCGAAGGGTTTAAGCTTGGTTATAATGATTATGTCACAGGATGGGATAATGGTTATCTCTATAAGAAGTCCCTGGGAAAAATTAAAAATTCATTTACTTCTTTAGATACAAATCAACTAAAGGCATTAACATCCCTGCAAGAGATTACACCAGAAAATCATTCGGAACTGCTTATAACAGTAAAAAAAATTCAATCTATAGAAAAAAGTCATTCAAAAATCATGGAAATGAGCGAGGATAGAACTGACAATTTGGTTGAATGTCTAGAGCAAAAACTGGCTACAGCTGATGGCGCACGTATTATAGTTGATGGAGGGGCAGGGCACTTATTAGATCAACGACTGCTAAACCGCCTGGATAAGCAAGGCATCAAATTTTGCGCAATTAGTACCGAATTGGGGATAAAAGGAAAGCAGATAATATCATCAGACTCCGCAGATAAGTTGACGGCACTTAAAGAATATTACGGCAATAAATAAACTTTTAGCTAATGCTGCTAATGCTTCCTTTCTATAGGAAGCATTAGCAGCATTAGCTAATTATTCCTTTTTTCTGAAGGGACCCGGTGTACAGCTGAGATGACGTTTTCCAATTCTTTTTGTAAGAATTCATTTTTTAGATTGGCTGAAAATAAGTAAGGCATTATAAAATATACACACTATTTTTTAATGATGGTATTATGATTTCTATTGAGTTGACACCTGCCCCTTTGATAAATCCACTGCAATATTTTAAAGAAAAAATCACCCAAAATCAAATCGTGGCAATTGCTTTAGGGGCTTTAAGCTTACTGGGCATTAGTTACGCGCTTTATCAATGGTGGTTAAGTAAAATAATTGTTGTGCAACCCAGTCCTAGCCAAACCCTAATGCCTTTTCCGATTGAACGACCTGCAGTAGTTCAGCAAGCTCCAGCTGCAGCTCATCCAGATAATGAGGTCACCTCCCCGAATAGTCATAACAATGAACCTTTGAAGCCAACCGAAATTGTCTTTGAACATGAAGATAGGACGATCGTATTACCACAAGACATTCTAGGAGAAATTGCCAGACATGCTGACTTTCACCCTACCTTGTCAAATGTGTGCAAGGGATTCTTTAATACCTATGAAAATACTTATTTCAGTACAATTTTTCATAGCTGTCGACAAAGCACTTTTCTCACTGAGAGAATGTATCGCATCCATGAAGATAATTTAACTGCTTCTAATAAAGAAAAAGTTTTAGCTTTTTATCAAGATCTAATTGAAGAAATTTATTTTCATGAAGGCGGGGAAGAGTTTAAGCAAAATATTCTTGCCACTTGTAAGGGATCGGGCTTAGTTGAAGGGTTCGAACAATTGGAAAGTTGGTTGAATGATGTTAATCTCATTAAAGTATTTGAAGTTATTATAAAACAAATTCCACAAGCCGCAGGTTTTTTCGACGGAATTAAGGGACAAGATACTATTTTAAAGGCTAGAAATATTCGTGAATGGATGAATTCTAACCCCGATAAAATGTCAACCCTTACAGAATTGGATTTTAGATTTAAAAAACTTAGCCAACTGCCAAAAGAAATAAATTATTTTATACAACTGGTGAAACTTCAAATTGGATATAATAATCTAAAAGCTTGGCCAGTAATAATCAATCAAATGATAAACCTAAGCTATCTTGATCTCTATGCAAACAATCTGAAAAAAATCCCAGCAGAGATTAATCAACTGGTAAACCTTAGTTATCTTGATCTTGGTATGAATAAATTTGATATTTTACCACCTACGCTATGGCATTTAAACAAATTAATCACCCTTAACCTTTCGGCTACTAAGTTAAAAAATTTACCAGTGGAAATAAGAGATCTAGTTGACTTACGCTGTCTTGATCTTAGTTTTAATAATAAAATAATTTTACCAACAGAAATTGAACACCTTACGAATTTACAGGCCTTAGATCTTTCTTATACTGGAATAGACGTTCTCCCAATTGAAATTTTTAAGATTAACAAATTAAAGCTCTTATTAATTGGATATTATTATAAACCCTTTCCGGAAAATTTTAACAACCGCAACTTAAAAATTTTTTTAGATGATAAAGAATTTATTAGAAATCATTTTCCTGATTGTCCCTTTGTTGAATATGTAAATTACTATGACTATAAAGACATAAAGCAAAACATTCTTTTGTCACTGGATTTATAGTTTTTTTGTCATGCTACTCTATAATTCCCCATACATTGATATGGCATAGCCTTAAAATGGCTAGAAATTTATTTCATCAGCTGCATACCAGCTGCTTTATCAAAAGAACTCTACGGTCAAGCGGCAAAATAGGTAACAATTGTTATAAAACTTTAGCTGCACAAATTTGAATACATTCTGACAAACAAATATTATCCTGCCTATCTTGCCGCTTCAGCGATCCTTTGCCTATCTTGTAATATACTTTCTATTACCAATAACTTATAAAATACAATTTTTTTTGTTAATAATTATTGTCCATTAGACACTAGCTCTAAGCTAAATTAAAATTAATTTGTTAATTTATTTTCACTAAATAAACTTATATACTAAGCAATTCATTTAAATAATGAGATTGTATTTCTTATATAACAAATCAAATTTTCAAATTGCTATAAATAATAAAAACTGTAAAATTGCATATATTTTTTAATTAATGGTTTTATGACTCAAATTCATTTTATTCCAATCTCTTCAATAAATCCCCTGCAATGCCTCAAAGAAAAATTTACTCAAAATTCAATCGTGGCAATTGCTTTAGCTAGGTTTACTGGGATAAGTTATGCTCTATATCAGTTGTGGGTAAGAAAAAAAGTTGCCGCTTATCGCAGTCCATGCCAGCCCTTAATACCTGCTGCATTTCAGCAAGTGCATCCCGTTCAAGATGCCTTGGAGTCAAATGCTCTACCTAGGAATGAAACCGAAGTAGTAAACAACCTCCTAAATAGCCAGAATAACGAACTTTTGAAATCCACTCAAATTGCCATTGAAAATGAAGATAGGACGATTGTATTACCACAGGACATACTAGGTCAAATTGCCAGGCATGCGGACTTTCACCCTACTTTGTCAAATGTATGTAAAGGTTTCTATAATACTTAGATGATTATTATCTTATGAGAAATCGCTTTTCTAATCTCCCTTTTGTGGAATTTGTCGATTACCCTTCTAACTATTCAAATCTTAAGGAAAATATCATATTTTCGTTGAATTTATAACAGTTTTGCCGGGCTCTCCTATAATTTCGCGAACATACCTGGGCACAGCATAACCAGATAAACGGCCTGAAACCTCTTTCATTAGCTGCAAACCAGCTATTTCCTCGACTTCAAAATGGGACACTCCTTTCACACGGTCGAGCTGGTGTAAATAGTAAGGGAGAATGCCATGATCGGCTAAGGACTCGCATAGCTCAGTCATGACATCCGCCTGATCATTAACTCCCCTTAGCAGAACAGACTGGTTCAATAACACACACCCACGCTTCTGCAAAGCCTTAAGGCGATCGAAAATATCCGCGTCCAATTCTTTTGGGTGATTGACATGAATCACAAAAAAAAGCTGCTTGCTGCATTGTTCCACGATTTCTAAAAAGGATGCATTGATTCTTTCGGGTATTCCAATAGGAAAGCGGGTATGAAAACGGATTCTTTTCACATGTTCGATCTGTTCTAATTCAGAAAAGAGGTTTTGAATCCATTCATCAGGTAATGAAAGGGGATCCCCTCCGCTTAAGATCACTTCATGGATGGTATTATCTTTTCTAATCAAAGCAAGCTCATGTGAAAAAGACTTATTTTTGGTATCATAAGAAAAATTTTGCCTGAAGCAATACCGGCAATGCATGGCACAGGCGCTCGTACACACAAGCAATACTCTTCCCTGATATTTATGCAGTAGGCTCGATTCCCTTCGGCACAGTTCGTCTCCAACGGGGTCCATTCCAAAAAGAGGATGGTTTTCCATTTCCTTTTTTAGAGGCAAAAATTGCCTTACCAAAGGATCATCAAGCGTCCTTTTGGCCATTTTTTGGGCCAGCCGTAAGGGAACATTCAAAGCAAAATTGGGGCGGTTGAGCAGCTCATCGCACTGCTCTGGAGATAGTTCTAAATAATCTACCAAGGTTTCAAGCCGGGTAAAATTCTTCCTGAGTATTAATTTCCAGGCAGGTAGACTGATAGCAGAAGCAGGTTGTGGAGGCGGCAAATCAACTTGAATTGCCGCTTCACAAATAATAGGGAGTAATCTCATACCTGTGAAAAGGCCCCTCTTTCTACGGCAATGTGAATTTCATGGAGTTTATCAACAGAATGCTGAACATTAGCTCCAAGCGCTTCTAATTTTTGGACCAGAGCTTCATAGCCTCTTTCTAAAAAGGGAAGGCCTGAAATTGTACTTGTGTCAGCGGCAATTAAGGCGGCCATGACATAAGCGAAGCCAGCCCGCAAATCAGGAATGAGGATTTCTTTTCCGACCAAGGGAGTAGCGCCCTTCACAATAATGCTATGGCAAAAACTTTGCGCATCGAACCGGCAGGTTTTCCCCCCTAAGCATTGTCTGAACATCGTAATATCCGCTCCCATTTCCTTCAGAGTATCCGTATAGCCAAAGCGATTTTCATAAACAGTCTCATGCACAACCGAAGTACCAGTGGCCTGGGTCAATAAAACCACAAAAGGCTGTTGCCAATCTGTCATAAAGCCCGGATGCACGTCTGTTTCCAAATGGAGCCCTCCCTGCAAAGGCCCGTCATAAAAGAATTCGATTCCGTTTCCTTTAATGTCAAAGCCGCCACCTACTTCACGCAGTTTATTTAAAAAGGAGATCATGTGGAGATGTTGAGCCCCTTCAACAAAAATCCTTCCTTTAGTGCAGACGGCTGCCATGCCCCAGGAGGCTGCTTCAATTCGATCGGGAATTACAGTATGCTGTACTTCATGAAAACGGCGGGTGCCTTGAATGCGGATCGTCCGGTCTACATCCAGCGCAATAATGGCCCCAAGTTTTTGTAAAAATAAAATCAGTTCCACAATTTCAGGCTCAATGGCCGCATTTTTAATGATCGTTGTTCCCCGAGCTGTGACACTGGCAAGGATGGTATTTTCAGTTGCCCCAACAGATGGGAATGGGAGCGTGATAATCGTCCCTTTCAAACCATTATGGGCTGAAGCAAAGTAAGCTCCTTCCCTTTTCATGCCTCTATATTCAATCACTGCTCCTAGCTGTTCTAAGGCCTGAATGTGAAAATCCACGGGACGCTGGCCTATCGGGCACCCTCCAGTTGTAGGGACGATGATATCCTGGTCGGTTCTTCCCAAAAGCGCGCCGATCATTAGGATAGGGATGCGGTTAGACCCGGAAAAACGTTGCGGAATATAAGAAGATTTCAGCTCTTTTGTGATCACTTCCATAATCGCAGCTTCACGGTCCCATTTCACTTCCATGCCAATTTCTTTGCATAAAGAAACGGTCACTTCAACATCGCCGATATTAGGTACGTTATAAAAAGTACATCTTTTGTCAGAGAGTAAAGAAGCAACCAATAGCTTTGTCATGGCATTTTTGGCCCCTGCAGCCTTTACTTGCCCAACTAACGGAGTTCCTCCGGTTATTTTTAATTTTCCCATGTCGTTCACCCATACCTATTAAGCGTTATCTTTAATAAAAGCGCGAGTGTATAAGAGATAGGATTTTTTTTGGTAAAATTATTCATATTTCGAAAGAAAGTACCAACTTTCTTTTAAAGGAGACCACCTTCCCTCCGCTAATAGAGGGGATTTTTAAAGGCAAAAGGGAAATTCCGGGCCGATTGAGAGTCTCCAGGCTTAACCGGATCGGCTGATCAGGGAACCAGCGATGCTGGACCTGGAGCGCCACTAAGGACATTGTTTGGCGGGCATTTATCTCTACGATGGGATGCAGAAGGACCTTTTGGTCCCCCTGTCGCCTGTAAAGCAATGCATCCACTCCTAAATGCCCGAAAAATCCTACATTTGAAATAATGTTTAAGGCAACTTGCACATGTTCAATGTGTTCCTCTAAAAAATCGTGATAAGGACCAAAAATATCTTGGGCCGGTCCTGCTAATGTACCTTGATAGATACCGGAAGGATCATTTTGAAACACTGTCGCACCTAAAAGCTCCTTCCTTCCATCGGGATGGATCATCCATTGAGTACTGAAATCAAAGCACTTGTCAAGCCATGGTTCAGCGATGATGGGGTAACCTTCATTCCATTCTTTATGACAAAAAGGGAGCAATTGAGGGTTCAGACCTTCACCTACCACTCTATTCCCCTTCCCTGACAATCCAAAACAAGTTTTCAGTACTCCCATACTTTTAGTTCGTCCCATCCAATCAAGAAATTCCACTTCATTCCTAATTAATGCAGCTCCCTTTAAAGGCTCAAGTTCCATGCTGAAGGCTTTACTATTGATCCGTTTGATCATCTCCCAGTCGGTTGGACCAAAATAAGTCACTTCCCTTTCGGAAGCCCATTGCTGCACTTGCCTGGAAGCACCCCATGAAACACAGGTAGTTCCCTGAAAAGGGTCAATCTCAAATAAATTTTTTAGCTCAGGCAAAGTTTGATTTTGACGCCAGTTCAAATTTTCAAGATCTTTTAAAAATTTTGCTTCGGGAAAAGCATTGACAGCGACTATGTCATTTGAAGGGGCCGTTAAAAGAGGCAAAAATTGAAGCTGCATGCCGAAAGGACTTTTTTTCAAGCTGTCTGCAAGATTTTCATTAGAGAGGCCGTTCCTTAGTTCAAGTTCGAAATTCGTATTTGCAATATGCACAATCTTCATTAGAATTTCATTTCCTTATAAAGAGGTGTTATGAGAATATATCTTAATCAAAATTCAGGTAAAAAAAATTGGAGCATTAGATTGAAAGAATTTTCTATCCGTACAGGCATCGGGCAGGACAGCCACCGTTTCCTTCCCTCCGATTCTTCTAAACTTTGCATCATGGCTGGGATCATATTTCATGACGCGCCAGGTTTCAATGCAAATTCAGATGGGGACGTTGTTTTCCATGCAATTTGCAATGCCATCACATCACTCACTCATGTTTTGATCCTGGGAGGCATTGCCGATGATCTATGTTTGAAAGATGGAATTACTGACAGCGAGACCTACCTTATGGAAGCCATGAAAACATTAGGGAATCAAACCGTTACCCATGTTGCAGTGACGATAGAAGGGGAAAAACCCAAATTTAAACCCCGCCTGCTTGAAATGCGTGAAAATATTGCACGCGTTATGCAGTTGGATATCTCGCAAGTCGGCATCACAGCTACTTCAGGCGAAGGGCTGACCGACTTTGGATGCGGAGATGGCGTGCAAGCCTTTGCCATCGTCACAACACAAACTATCTAATTCGATCTTCAGAAACCATAAAGATCACGAGCTAATGATAAACTAATAGACATCGCGTAGATAGCGCTTTTGCTGCCGAAGCTTCTTAATGTAATCGCGAGCTTCCTGAGCCCCCAGTCTGCCAAATTCCTGGATGATTGTTTGCAAAGCCGCTTCTACATCCTTGGCCATTTTTTGGGCATCTCCGCACACATATAAATAGGCCCCTTCTTCGAGCCAGCGAAAAAACTCCTCTCCTTGCTCAAGCATTTTATGTTGTACATAGACCTTGTTCTGCTGGTCTCTTGAAAAAGCAAGATCGAGCTGCAAATGCCCTTGCTGCTGAAAAAAACTCCACTCCTCTTCATAAAAAAAATCGAATTCCCGATTCCATTCTCCAAAAAAAAGCCAATGCTTTCCAATGGACCGATTGAATAATACTCTTTCTTGTAGGAAGGCTCTGAAAGGAGCAATGCCAGTGCCTGGACCTATCATCAATAAAGAAGCATCTTCTTCTTTAGGAAGCCGAAATCCATGTGAGGGCTGGATAAAAACAGGGACAACGGGATTATGAAGTTCTGAAAGCTCGCATAAATAGTGCGTGCATACCCCCCTTCGCTTATGTCCGTTAGCTTCATATTCCAAAGGGGCGATTGTGAGATGAACTTCTTCGCCAACGCAGCTTTGAGCAGAAGAGATAGAATAAAAACGGGGCAAAAGAGGCATCAGAAGATCGGCCAATTCTTGCGGAGCAAAACTAACTTCGGGGTGGCTTTCTAAAAAGTCCCACACCTCATGCCTGCCTAGATACTCTTTTAATAATCCCCGATTTTCTTCATTTAATAATACCTCGAGCTGGTGTTTTTTTTCTTCATTTGATTGACGGGCATAAACTTCGCGGACTAGTTTTGGGCTGACGTCAGTAATATTCCCTTTCTTGATCAGAAATTCTTCGAAGGTGAAAAAAAAGTCTGTCTGTTTTAAAAAAACCAGCTCGTGTCCGGTAGCTTTGGCTGCAGCCAAGGTCTTTTTTACAAGCTCGTAATCATGCACAGGAAAAATCCCAATGCTGTCGCCCACTTCATAAGTTAGTCCGGAACCTCTCAAATCCAAGGTCAAATGCAGGGTATTCTTATGGGAACCAGGCTTTGACAATGGATAGCGGTCTTTAACCGATGCAAAAAAAGGATTCTCTTTATTGTATATCACTTCCTAAGACTTTCCCAGTTTTCATCCTGTGAAGGAGGCTCGTTTCTTCCATCCAGGTATTTTGTTAAAAAAGCTTCTGCAGCAGCCATAAATTTTAATCGGTTTTCAGGCCGTGCAAACCCATGCCCCTCGTCAGGAAATAATAAATATTCAACCGGCAGCTGATTTTGGCGCATGGCCTGAACTATTTGATCGCTCTCAGCTTGCTTTACTCGGGGATCATTGGCTCCTTGTGCAATTAATAGAGGCCTTTTTATTAAATGGGCTTTATGCAAAGGAGAAATTTCTCTCAAAAACTCTGCATCCTTTTCCAAATCCCCTAACCGACGATCAGTTTGAGCTTTTAATGGCAGCCAATAGGGAGGAATCGTTTGCAAAAGAGTTGTTATATTTGAAGGGCCAACAATATCTACTCCGCAGCAAAATTCATCCGGTGTGAATGCAAGCGCAGCGAGAGTTGCATAGCCTCCATAACTCCCTCCATAAATAGCCACTTTTTTTGGATCGGCGAACTCATTCTGAACGGCCCAATCTTTTCCGTCCAATAAATCTGTCCGCATCTTATCTGCCCACTGCCGATTTCCTGCGTTCAAGTAATTTTTACCATAGCCTGTCGAGCCTCTAAAATTTATTTGCAAAACGGCATAGCCTCGGTTAGCAAACCATTGCACCGTAGAATTCAGCCCCCAGGAATCACGGGCCCAAGGACCTCCATGCACAAGCAAAATTAAAGGCAGCTTCTTTCCAGGTAGACCTGCAGGGAGTGTTAGGTAACTGAAGAGCTTCATACCATCTCGTGCAGCAAAAGAGACGGGGACCATTGAACTTAAGGCATACCGCTCCATTTCAGGTTGGGTGCTAAAAAGAAAGGTAAGGGTTTTAGTTTGCCTGTGATACGAATAATAATGTATTGGCCTTAAATCGGAAAATGAGGCCACGATCCAATGCTGATTAGCAATATCCTTGCTGGCAATTTTAAATGATCCTTTTAACTTTTCGGATAAATGATCAAAATCTCCTTTCAGTTTAGAATCAAGAATAATCCACTCAAATTTTTCTTTATCAAAACCTACAGCCTCTAAATGATGATCGACTGGATCAAGCATCACCGTTGATAAATCAAATTGTTTATCTTCAATGATCAATTTGCGTTTGCCTGTAGCTGCATCTACCTCTAACAAGCGGGCTGTATCGCCGTCTACACTTGAAATTAAATAAATGGAGCGATTATCTGGTGTGAAGCCAACGACCGAGCCTCCCGTTTCATGGGGATCAAGAGTCATAAATTCTTTCCAGGGAGAGGTCTTGTTCTCTCGGATGCGGATCAGGGTAGACCCATCTTGATTATAGGAAAGGGCCATACGTACTTCAAGATTTCTGTCGACGACCCATTCAAAAACTTCTCGGTCATTTTCCGTTTCTAGATCAGTTTTGCCTGTATCTAAATTTAGTGTGTAAACGTCAAAAAGGGCAGGATTTCGCAAATTCATGAGGATCAGCATTCGATTAGGAAAACGATGATCATAGTCAAGAATGGAAGCGCAGACCCCCTCATAAGGTGTTAAGTCCTTGGTTGTTCCTGTATCAATGTGAGTTTGATAAATATGCCAATTCTCATCCCCCTCCTTATCTTGCAAATAAAGGATATGCTCAAGATCATACTGCCAAAGAAAACTACGAATGCCTCTTTTTTTATCTTTGGTAATTAGCTTTTCTTTGGGGACGGTTTTATCTTCACGCAACCAAACATTTAATACGTTGTTCTCGTCAGGCGCGAGAAATGCCAGTTGCTTCCCGTCTGGGGAGAGGCGGGGGCTGGCCTTTTCTGGATTTCCAAACAGCAGGCGCCGTGGGATCAATTGAGTAGAGGGTTCAGCAGAGCTGAGACCTGCGCCGGCAAATAGTCCGGTTAGAAAAAGCAGTTGTAAAAAAAAGAAGCTTATTTTTTTCATTTTCACCTTATAAGTAATTACAAAATTTGATGCAAAAATGAGGATCTGGTAGGGTTTTTTTAATAAAGGTTAATATTTGGTAATTCTATCTGCTTTTGCGTATATCTTCATGTCTTTGCGTTAAGAGTTTAATATTTTCTGGCTTAAATTCATAAGAAATTTAATAGGTCGTTTCTTCTTTTCTCTAAACACCCAATTCTTCTATAATTAACCTTTTGACTAAACATAGGAATATTATGCGCGATTCAATTTTTTATTCATCCCTGCGGGCCTTATCCATAGCATTTTTTTCAATTATTGGCATTTGCCTGGGTTTTTTAGCTGTCTCAATTCTGTTAGGATCAATATCTTCTGGAACTAAAGCCAGCCGTCTCACTTCTGTTCACTCGGAAGAAATTTTACCGGATGCCGAAGGGAAACGGGAAGTGCATATTGGCAAAGTGCCTGTAGTGCTTCAAATTGATATTGAAGGTGTTATTGGACTCGATGCCCTGACAACTCAAAAGATTAGACAGCTCTTAGTCGAATCCAGGGAAGGAGATTATGAAGATAACCGAGTCAAAGCAGTTTTACTTTATATTAATACACCAGGCGGGACAGTCACAGATGCCAATGGGATTTTCCAGGCATTAAAAGATTATAAAGCAAAATACAATGTCCCCATTTATGCCTATGTCGACGGACTATGCGCTTCTGGCGGTATGTACATTGCTTTAGCGGCAGATAAAATTTATTCGAGCGATGTCAGTCTAATTGGAAGCGTCGGGGTCATTGCTCCTACCTTTATGAATTTTTCCGAATTATTGGGAAAAGTGGGAGTCGAAACGTTGACTATCTCTGCAGGTAAAGACAAAGATGCACTGAATCCACTACGTCCATGGAAACCTGGAGAAGAAGAAAACTACAAGCAAATTGTTGATTATTATTACGATCACTTTGTTAATCTTGTCACTACCAATCGGCCCGAAATGTCAAAAGAAAAATTGGTACAAGATTATGGAGCTAAAATTTTTCCAGCAGATGAAGCACATCAATATGGTTTCATTGATGTAAGCAATGTTATGCTTAGTGACGCTTTAAAACAACTTGTGGAAAAGGCAGGAATTGAAGGGGAAAAATACCAGGTGATCAGATTAGAGAGCAAGGGATGGTGGGATAGTTTATTTTCGGCAGAAACTCCGCTGCTGACTGGAAAGATAAAGCATCAGCTTACAATCTCTCCCTCGGTGGATTTAATGCTCGAGAATCAGTTTCTTTATTTATATTATCCATTATAGCTATAGTTAACGTAGACTTTAGCTGCGATTGTAACAATAGGCAGGCTTAAGCCTGCCTAAGCAAACGTAGACTAAAGAGGTAATTCCTAATTCTGATTAGAAGCTTTCCGGCCTTTTGCCAATCTATGAATCTAACTCAATAATACTTGAATCCTCAAAATTCTACGCTAAGTGGTTTTTATTTAAAATATTCTAAATACTCATATTTAATTAAATAATCCTTTGGATTCCCCGCGTAAGCTTCTTGTAATAACGCCTGGGCTCTTCCCAAATCGCCGATTACCCGATGCCCGCAAGAATGGGCATACTTTTCGTAGGAACTTATTGGAATCTCCTTCAATAGTTCTTTAAGTGCGTTCAATGGTGCATCAATAGATTTACGGCACTTCGAATGAAGATCGATATATTTCGCTAATAAATCTACATCATCTTTACATTCTACACTATTTGCCCAATCCACCATTTCAATGCCAAGATTTTTAATAATTTCTTCGTGAGGTCGATTGATTTGCAATGAGGCTTCGATGATAAATTTATATTTATCCATACCGTGCCATCCATCGCACTTTGGATTTAAAAGAAGCTCCAATATTTTTTCCTGATTTTTCTTACATTCATAAATGCTCACAATTGCAAAAGGACCGTAAAGATTTGCTTTGATAAATTCAACTTGATTAGTGTTTAATCGATTTTCTAAAAGTGAAAAAATTAATTCAAATTTTTCTAATTGGAATAATGCACCAAGACACTGTTGCGTAATTTGACCATCTGCTTCTCCAAATTCTTGAAAAAAATCAATCGCCTCTTTTTCTTCTTTATAGTTGAGTAAAAATGAAAAATAGGATCCTGCATTATTTTTATCTTTTTGAAAAGCTGCTTTATGTTCAGCCTCTGCTTCTTTTAGTGTAGTTTTCAATTCTGTTTGAGCAATTCTATTAGCAGGTACAGCGTTAGCTGCATCTTTTAGAAATTGAAGAGAATCCCTTGTATGCCCCAGAACACGCAACCCTATCCCCAACCAAGTTTTTTCTTCTGTTAGCTCAGGAGAATTTGATTTTTCACTAATGATTTGATTCAGCAGTGCATACTGTCCATTTTGTGGCAGGCCAAATTGACGCTGCACTTCAATATACTTTGCAAGCAAGGCAATATTTTCAAAATCACAACATTCCAGCGTGCCATCCATCAATTTAGGCATAACTGATTCTAAACCTACTATAATTTCTTCATAAGGCTTGTTTAATTGGATCAGAGCTTCGGTATGAGCCATGATCAAAGAAAGGTTATAGGGGTTCTTATTAATAGCTTTTGAAAGAAACTCATTTGCTTTCGCAGGATCAGTTTGATAGTAGAGCAAAAGAATAGCATATTTTTCGGATAAATCAGGTACCGAGTAAAACACTTCAGGATTAGCCTGTAGTACATTATTCAATACTAATAAAGCATCCGCTTCATTGTCCTGCTCGAATAATAAGAAATCGGTGTATCTATCGATCAGAAAATTATTTTTCAAAAAAGCTTCAGTGTTATTTTTAAAGCCATTTTCCATAAACAATTCGACTTCCCTATCTTCTCCCTGCTCGGATAGAATATTGATATAAAACCTACTCAAAACGGAATTTGAATAAAAAAACTTCGTTTGAAATAAAAGCTCTTTTTCCAGAAAATTAAGGGCCTTTTGAGGCTTGTTTTGCTTGAGCAAAGCCCTGGCGTATTTTTCCTTAGTCTTAAAAGAATTGTCTCCTAGCTGCATTAATTCTACCAGCTGCAGCTCTAATTCTTCCCATTTTTTTTGTTTCATTAAAAAAGAAGCGTAGGAGGATAAAAGTGGAATATCTTTTCCATAAGAGAATGCCTCCTGGAATTTAGTTTCAGCGAGTAAAGGATCAAGCGTTTCGCTCGCTATAATTCTAAGCAGTTCACGTTTATTATCGTTTTGTAATTTTTGCTGAATTTGCCTTTCCTGTTCTAATGCCAGGTTTCGCGCTATTCGTAGTTCTTCCGCTCTTAATTGCTCCTGGGCTCTTTCACGCTCCTCGGTTTGAAGCCTTAAACGGCTTTGATTTTCTTTATGACGGGAATAAAGGACCTTTATGTAGAGGGCCAAACCAGTAATCGCCGCAAAGGCGACAATGGAAATAAGTTTTTGTTTTGACGTCAAGGAATCATAAGCTTTCTCTTTAATGCTGTAAAAAGCCTGAGGAATATAAGAAAAATCTATTTTCATGTTTTGCCTATTATTAAAGTTTAAGGGCTCTTGAAGTCAGCGATAGTTCATATTCTCTTTTAGCACAGATAGCATGGTGATTTTCTTCTAATATTTTTTTGAGAGCTTTAAAAGAATGTACAAGCTTGCCAGGGAGGCTAAAGCTATGATCCCGATTAATTTTTGCCTGGTTGTAAATTTATCAGTCTGTTCTTTGATTGTAATTAAAAAAGAAGAGGAGAAAAATCAAGCTTTCATGCACAAACCGTAGATTATTTATTAAAACAAATCATCTTACCTATAATTTTTAAAGAAAGCAATCATTTAAAGGAAAAATAAAAAGATGGGTTATGATAGTAGATTTTTTTGTAAATTACAATTCAATTAGTTCAAGACTTTGACATTTCAATCTGAGAAATTAGAAAATTATTGTTCATTAGAAAGTAAATCATATTTAAAACTTTGCAATAGCAATGATAATTGAATCGGATAGTTTAAATTTAAATTTTCTTCTAATCTCGATAGTTTTTATTATTATCTCGGGGTAAGGTTGATAATTTTCTATCTTTTTTATAAAAGAATCTATTGCAATTTCTGCCTGAATATTAAGATTAGGAAAGCAATTCAAGTGGAGTAATGTTTGATACACAATATTCATTGTCAACTAAAGGTTTTTTTAATTTTCCTGCTAAAAAACATAAGATAATATTATTATCTAATAATACCTTCATTGCCATTCATCCCGGATATTACGTTGATATAAAAGTGGATCCTCTGAAAGACGAATAGTACCGTACAAATGAGCAATGCGTGATTTTTTATTTTTTGTAGGGCTGATTACTTTTTCAATTCCAGCCATTCTTTATAGGGTATTTGTACAGCAATTGGCCGCATATTTTCATCACTAAGAATCATTTTGTGTATTAGCATAAGGACCCCAAAATTTAGGCTTTTGCATATTTTAATTAATTTTTTTTTGACTAGAATCTAATTAAAAAATTTTCTAATTCGATTAATTCCACCACCACCAATGGCTTTTTGGGGTGTTTGCAGGAATAAGATCAGGTGATGAGAGTGCAGTATCTTCTTTTCTTTGCTGCATATACTCTTCAATATCTTCAACGTCTATTGAAATTATTTTACCAAACATCAAATTAAATGCTTCTATATAGGTCCTTCGGTAACAGACATCATCCCATTCATCAAAATCTTCAAAGGTCCCCGTTAATAAATTTTCCAGTTTGGTGCCATAAAGCCTGAGGAAGGGTCGAGCTTGGCGGAGGACCTCAGCATGCTCTTTCCCTATAGATTCGGCTTCATTCAAATGCCATTGATAATGGCATAAAAATAAATTACCTGTGGTTGACATAAAAACCCTGAGAAGATCATTTGCTTTGTTATCTGAGAGATGAGGGATCTCCATAAGCTCTTTAATAGCGGAAGTAAGCTCTTTATCATACAGGCAAAGGTTCTCATCATAATTTTCATGGTGAATTTTCATAATTTGATCAGGCCCATTTGTGAACATATAATTTATTTTTAGATCTTTGTTATAATTATGATTTTTTATTTTAGAACAAATCCTTCCATCAGTTTCTAAGTGAACATATTGATTCATAAAATTTTGAAAAAAAAAATTAATGTTTTTATAAAATTTTGTCGATTTTGGGTCATAACTAATTTTTCTACCTAATTGCCTTTTTGGATAAATTCTTTGCATAGTGTTTTCAGTTTTGGAAAAACACCATCTGATAGTATTCATTATTTTCCTTGGGGCATACAAGTTGCGATAACAACTTCATCGCCGATAATATGGACAATTGTTTTTAGTGTTACCGGGGGCTGGTCAAGATCAGCTGTAAATGTAAGAATATTTTTATTCAATTGTAATTGACAAGGACGAGTTGTCATAGAACCTTTTTCTATCACTTCCCTGGCCGTCTTAAGATAAATAAATGTTTGCCTAAAAATTTCTTCTAGCTCTTTTGCTATATTCAACCCAGAATTGTCCCATGAAGCTGAAGAAATCGAAGCTGGCAATTCATTAAAGTGCTTTAATACATGGTAGGCAAGGTTTGTGTCAGATGAAAATTTTATATGGGCAGCGTAAGCCTGAATATCTTTCTGATTAATTCCTTTATAAGGCCCGACTCCCGCCCGCTGCGCTGCTTGCTTTGAATTGATCAATAAATCTACTGCAACAGATCCCTCTTGCTGAATATACGAAAGACTTTGCCTTGCGACTTCTGCTTTAAATTCCTTATTTGTTAAGTTATTGCCTTGTTTATCAATTGATAAAGAAAGCTCTTCGCTTATTCTCTTTACCCATGCCTTATAAAATTGATAGTTCATAACAAATTGATTCAATGTTTCAGGTTTTTGGCTCAATGCAAACTCGGCGGCTTTTTGATTAATTGTGTCCCCATTCCTTATAGAAGGTTCATTTTTAAGATCATAAAGTCTATATTTTTCTGCATCATTTGCATTTGCTATTAATTTATTGAATTGTTTTCTTAATTCAAAATCGGACATTAATAAATTTTCGGTAAAGCTAATTGCCTCTTGAATATGAAAAGGATATCGAGCACGATGTGAAGTTGATTGGGAAAATGTTTTTAGGACATTTTCATTGGCATTCTCTAAATTATTAGTCTCCTTGCAAATGACTGCATGCATCAATTTTGTCATATCACTTTGATCTTTATCTGTGCACTTAACCTGTTTTTTTCCATCAGTGATTAAAGTATCCAAATATAAGATCCACTCTTTTGTGAATTTATAATTATCATTTGCTCCAGAAGGAATTTCTATGAATCCATAACGATCTGCTCGGAGGGAAGTGAAGAATTGGGAAAAGTCATCTAAAGAGAGCGTATTTGTGATTACCATTAATGATTGACCGTCTCTTAAAATCTCTCGTGGTAAAGACGGAACACTGCTTTGTACAACATCTTTAATCATATGTTCTAAATTGTCTTTCATAGATTGTCCTTCTGTTAAAAAAAATATATTAAAAAAAGAATAAATTTTTTGAAAGTTGAAAATGCAAAGAACAACAAATAAAAATGATAAAAAAACTTAAATAGTTGATTGCAATTTACTTAAGATGGGACCAATTAAACAAAAATGATGTACAAAAATAAAGTATTAATGGTATTATATTAATTAAATCTTTGTCATTTTTGCTTACCCTTCAAAATGTGAATTCCATGGAAAAACTTTATATTTTAGATGCCTCAGGCTATATTTATCGCTCTTATTTTGCAATCCGTCACATGACGAATTCCAAAGGAGAATCGACCAATGCCCTCTTTGGTTTCATCCGTTCAGTCCTGAAGCTCATTAAAGATTTTCAACCCACCCATTTAGTCGCCGTTTTCGACGGGCCTAACAACTCTAAACAACGCACAGAGCTTTTTCCTGACTATAAAGCTAACCGCAAAGAAATGCCGAAGGATCTGCTTTATCAAATCATGCGCGCTCAGCTTTTTTGCCAGTTAATCGGTATCCCTGAATTAATGATGCCCGATGTGGAAGCTGACGATACCATGGGAAGCGTAGCTCAGTGGGCCGCATCCATTAATACCGAGACCTATCTTTGCACAAGCGACAAAGATATGTGCCAACTTGTTACCGACAAGATCTTCATATTAAATACTTTCAAAGAAAACCTGATATTGAATCCAAATGGTGTTGAAGAACAGTTTGGAGTCAGGCCCGACCAGATGGTCGATTATTTATCGATCACCGGAGACGCTTCTGACAACATTCCAGGTCTTTCTGGATTCGGCCCCAAAACAGCTGCCGACCTGCTTAAAAAATTCGGAACTTTAGACTACATTCTTGATCATCCTGAAGAAGTCCCGGGTAAGAAAAAACAAGAGACCCTTGTAGAAGAAAGGGAAAAGGTTCGTTTGAGCCGTAAGCTTGTCAGGATCAATACCGCCGTCCCTTTTCCGTCGCAGGCCGATTTTTATCGGTTAGGTACACCCTCACATGATATTTTAAAAGACTTTTATGCCTCAATGAATTTTTTCTCATTGATCAAGGAAATGGAAATCCCAGCTTCTTTGGAAAAGGAAGAAATTGCGGAACCTGAAACCCTGTCGTATAATCTTATTAATGATGAAAAAAGCCTGGACAGCTTGATTGACTATTTATCACAGCAAAAAGAAATCGCCCTTGATACCGAAACGACCCATTTTCAACCGATTAAATCCGAGCTCGTTGGGATCGGTTTTAGCGTCGAGCCAAAAAAAGCCTGGTATATCCCCCTAAATGGACAACTAGATTCTGAAATGGTTTTAAGGAAACTAAAATCACTTTTAGAAAATCCAGCTATTGGTTTTTTTGGGCATAATTTTAAATTCGACTGCCATATCCTCAAAAATTATGGCATTGAAATAGCGCATATTTGTTTTGATACCATGATTGCTTCCTACCTCCTCAATTCCCACATCAGGCAGCATTCTTTGGAATATTTAGCCCTTGAATTACTTGATAAAGTATTGACTCCCATCAAAGACCTGATTGGTAAAGGAAAAGGGCAGCTAAGCATGGCAGATGTACCTTTGGATGAAATCTGTAATTATTGCTGTGAGGATGCCGACTATACGGTCCGGCTCAAAAATCTGCTTTCCAAGCAATTAGAAGAAAGGGGCTTAAGCACTCTTTTTTATGACCTTGAGCTCCCTCTGATGACTGTTTTAGAGAAAATGGAACGACAGGGGATCTTTGTTGATACTGAATATTTAAAATCCCTGGGTCAAGTAATTGGCGGAGAGATCGGTCAGCTCGAACAGACCATTTATGAAATGGCGGGCGAGACCTTTAATTTAAATTCTCCCAAGCAGCTGAGTCAGATATTATTTGTAAAATTGGGGATCAAGGCTCCGAAAAAAACAGCTACAGGCCTTTCCACCAATGCGGATGTGCTGGAAAGTTTAAAGGCAACCTATCCGATTGCTGGACAGCTGCTTGAATACAGAACGCTTGAGAAGCTTCGTTCAACCTATGTTGAGACTCTTCCTCAAGAGGTTTACCCGAAAACTTTGCGCATCCACGGTAATTTTAACCAATCAGTTGCGGCTACCGGACGCCTAGCCTGCCAGGACCCTAATTTGCAAAATATTCCAGTCAGGACAGAATTAGGCCGCAAGATCAGGGAGGCTTTCCGTCCTCAGAAAGAGGGATGGAGTTATTTGGCCGCCGATTATTCCCAAATAGAGCTGCGCCTGCTCGCTCATTTAAGCGAAGATCCTGCTTTAATTAGGGCCTTCACGGCAAATGAAGATATACATGCCTTTACCGCATCCCTTATTTTCGGTATTCCTTTAGAAGAAGTTTCCAAACAGCAGCGGTATCAAGCTAAAGCTGTCAATTTCGGGATTATTTATGGACAACAGGCCTTCGGGCTATCACAGGAGCTGGGAATTGACACTAAAACTGCAGCAGCCTTTATACACCTTTATTTTCAAAGATACCATAAAGTAAAAGAGTTCATGGAAAGCCGCAAAGAAAATGCGCGTCAGACAGGCAGGGCCACGACCCTGATGGGAAGAGAAAGGCTATTACCGGAAATGAAGAGTCAGAACGCCATGATCCGCGCTGCAGCCGAAAGGTTGGCCGTCAACACTCCCATTCAGGGAACGCAAGCTGATTTAATAAAAAAGGCTATGCTGCAAATTGACAAAAAGCTTATGCATGAAAAGAAAAAAGGATTTATGATCCTGCAAATTCATGATGAGTTAATTTTCGAAGTGCCTGACGAAGAAGTCGAGTCCCTATCAAAACTTGTTCAAAACACTATGGAAGGGGTTATGCAATTAAAGGTTCCTTTAATCGTTGATATCCATATTGGCAAAAATTGGAAAGAATGTTAAAGTTTATTAAAGTAGCTGTCACAGGCGGTCTTTCATGCGGCAAATCTTCAGTTTGCCGGATCTTAAAAGAACTAGGAGCTTACGCTGTAAGCGCTGATGAAATCGTTCATCATTTATTGTCTTCCGATGATAACATAATCAGCCAAGTCATTCGATTATTGGGTAAGGACATTCTTGTTGACCAAAAAATTGACCGATCACGTGTTGCGCGCCTAGTTTTTCAGGACCTTGAACAAATGAAAGAATTGGAACAAATTCTCCATCCGGCGGTTTACAGCGAAATAAAAAAACAATATCAAAAACAACAGGAAGCTGAACAGCCGTTTCCTCTCTTTGCTGCTGAAGTCCCACTCTTATTTGAAAGCAATGGTGAGAATTTATTTGATGCTTCCATTGCCGTATTAGCCCAGGCAGATATCTGCTTTAAGCGGTTTAACAAAAATGAACAATTCAGCCGCCAAGAATTCGATATGCGGATGTCTAATCAACTTACCCCCCTGGAAAAAGCAATCAGGGCCGATTATGCGATTATGAACAATGGAACGATTTCTACCCTCAAGGAACCAGTGAGGGAATTATTTCAAGAACTATTAGAGTATTAATTAGGGGCTGAAAAATAAAACAATTGATTGGTTGCGCCAAAACCATGCGGTCAAACTGATCAACACTTATTATTTTATAGTCTCACAACACATTTACATTGGAGTCTTGCTTTTAAATGGACCCAGAGAATACCGAAAACACATCTTTAGATACCTCAATGACATATGAGGATCGCAGCCCTGAGAGGCAGAATATGGAACAACAATCTCCACAATCTTCCCCCCCTCAGCACAAAGAAAGATCTCAGCCTGAGATCATTACCAAAATCGCAGACATCCAACGGATGAATATCGATCAGCTGAATCAATACGGCAGAAATATTGGACTTAAGCATTTAGGCTCTTTAACCAAATCCCAAATGGTTTTTGAAATTGTCAAAGCAATTTCTGAAAATCCAAATGAAGTTCTCTATGGAGAAGGCGTTTTAGAAATACTGCCTGATGGTTTTGGCTTTTTACGCTCTCCTAACTATAATTACCTTCCATCAGCGGAAGATATTTATGTATCCCCGGCCCAAATTCGCCGCTTCGATTTGAAAAAAGGTGA
This sequence comes from Candidatus Protochlamydia sp., assembly GCA_013695355.1. Lineage (GTDB taxonomy): Bacteria > Chlamydiota > Chlamydiia > Chlamydiales > Parachlamydiaceae > Protochlamydia. Next base: position 8,915 of record JACDAQ010000011.1, on the reverse strand, counting down.
TACGCTTTGTGGGACCATGCGTCCGCCTAAAGATAAGGAGAAGTTTTTTGCCCTTTTGAAAGTTGATAAAATTAACGGCAGAGCTCCTGAAAAGGCAAAAGAAAGGATTTTATTTGAAAACCTGACCCCCCTTTATCCTGAAGAAAGAATTGTGATGGAGACAAGCAAAGAAAAGCTATCTACTCGCGTCTTGGATTTGGCAGCCCCTATAGGTAAAGGGCAGAGAGGGCTGATTGTCGCTCCCCCCCGCTCGGGAAAAACAATTCTTTTGCAAAATATTGCCAACGCAATTGCCACGAATAATCCTGACATTATCTTGATCGTGCTCTTAATCGATGAGCGACCTGAAGAAGTTACCGACATGCAACGGATTGTCATCGGAGAAGTGATTGCTTCTACCTTTGATGAACCCCCGGAAAGGCACGTCCAAGTGGCTGAAATGGCCATCGAAAAAGCCCGCCGTTTAGTTGAGCATGGCAATGATGTCGTCATTCTTCTCGACTCGATCACCCGTTTAGCGAGAGCCTATAATACAATCCAGCCCCATTCAGGTAAAATTTTGTCGGGCGGTATTGACGCTAATGCCCTTCATAAACCTAAGCGGTTTTTCGGCGCAGCGCGTAATATCGAGCAAGGCGGTTCGCTGACGATCATTGCAACAGCTCTGATTGATACCGGGTCGCGCATGGACGAGGTTATTTTTGAAGAGTTCAAGGGAACAGGCAACATGGAGCTTGTCCTCGACCGCAGGCTTGCAGACCGCCGTATTTACCCGGCCATAGATCTGATCAAGAGCGGTACGCGTAAAGAGGAACTGCTTTACCATCCTAATGAACTTGAAAAAATTTATCTTTTGCGCCAGGCGGTCGCTGACCTAGCTCCAGGCGATGCGATGAATCTTCTACTGGGCCGTTTAAGAAAAACGGGCAGCAATGTTGAATTTTTGTTATCAATGAAGGATTAAGGAGCCGTTCAAAATGGGCAAAAAAGATATGACACCCTCATCTTCTCGTTTTACTTTCCGCTTGCTGCTTTTAGCCCTTTTTGCCGGATGTTCCTTTGGAATATGGTGGGCATGGGAAAATAACCCTGCCCTCTCTTCATGGAAAGACAATATTTTCCACTATATTGACAATCCTGAAATTGCCACTCTTGAGTCCAAATTCACGCCTGAGCAGATCATGAATGCCCATCGGCAGGAATTGTTGGATAACGAAAAAAAGACCTATCTGGAGCCTGTTTATAAATACTATCCTTACATGCTGTTTGATGTTAAATACACAGATGACCGTAAAACCCGCGAAGGTGTAGTTTTATGGGGATTAAAGGATGGAGAAATTGTATTGAATGGCGATACCTGGGACACGACCCATGGCTTTAAAGATTGCCTGGACTGCCAGGCCAATCGAAATGACTTAAGAGTCATTCAGGCCTTAGCTCTTCGTCAAGGATCCTTGTCGATGGATGACCTTCAAAAAGAATTAAAGGTTGAAAGAGAAGTTTTGGAACCATGGATTGAAAGCGCTAAACAAAAACACTTGATCGTTCAAAGCGGTCAGCTGTTGCATTTGCACTTTGAAAATCCCCGATTCTTAGTCATGCCTCAGACCAGATTAAAGCAAAACCTTGTTTCAAAGCCGATCGCCAATGGCCAAAAAGAAACAAAAAGCTTTACGCGCGGACAAATTGTGAATTTGGCCCATGCTGCGTTTGGCAGTGATTTTACCATCCGTAGTGAAAAAGAAGTATTTTTGCCGGTTTATCGCCTTGAAGTGCTCAATCCCGACGGATCGGTTTCTGCATCCGAATGGAATGCCTTAACTGGCCAGCGCATTAGGCTTTAATTAATGGAGTTCTCAGTTCTTTTTCTGTGGGCTCTTGGTGGTAATTTTTAAAACCACAGAGCACACAGAGGGCACAATAAATAATTAAATTCTTTTTTTATTTAAGCTAGTATTTCTGGTCAATAGTCATCCGTTTGGTCATTTCCTCTACGAGAGGCTGCAATCCTTCGCCATAAGCCGCAGAAATTTTAAATAACGAATGAGACGGTAAACTAAATTTTTGCACAAATTCATTGATATGTTCTTCCGCTTCTTCCGTATCTATTTTATTGAGGGCCACCAAATAAGGCCGGTCTAATAATTCAGGATTGTAAGCTTTAATTTCATCTCTGAGGATCTGAAAGTCTTTTGAAGGCGTTCTTCCATCAATGCCGGAGGCATCTAATATAAAAATCAGCAACTTCGTTCTTTCAACATGACGCAAGAATTCCAGGCCCAAGCCCTTATTATTGCTGGCACCTTCGATGATTCCAGGAATATCTGCGATATAGATCCGCTGGTAATTACTAAGTTCAATAAAACCTAAATTAGGCTGAAGCGTAGTAAAAGGGTAAGCGGCAACTTTCACACGTAAACCTGCCAGGGTTGAAATGAGGGTGGATTTCCCGGCATTTGGGAATCCAACTAAGCCCACATCCGCAATAAGCTTAAGTTCTAATTCTACTTGATGCGTTTCTCCTTCAGCGCCTTCGGTAAAGAAGTTAGGCGCCTGGTGAGTAGGAGATTTGAAACTTTCATTTCCGCGCCCTCCGCGCCCCCCTTTGCATAAAATGAACTGTTCTTTATCATTGACGAAGTCGTATAAAATTTCACCTGTAGCAGAATCTTTAACTAAGGTACCGCAAGGGACTTTTAAAATTAAATCCTTGCCAGTCTTACCTTGGCGGCAATTTCCTCCCCCCTCTCCACCGTTTTGGGCCTTGATCAATCTGCGGTGCCTAAACCAATCCAGAGATGAAATCTGCGTGTCAGATTCTAAAATTATCGATCCTCCTTTGCCTCCATTCCCACCGGCAGGGCCTCCTTTAGGAATATATTTTTCGCGGCGCCATGCCACAACGCCATTTCCACCCTTTCCTGCTGCAAAATCTATAACAACGCGATCGATAAACATAATTCAGTCATCCTATTGATTAAGAAGTATTGACTTCCAAAGACTGTTAAAAAACGAGCTATACGCAAAAAATATTTTGGTATATCGGCTCTCTGTGCTCTTTGCGAGCTCTGTAGTTAAGTTTTACTACCACAGAGCTCGTAGAGAGCACAGAGATTAACTTTCAAGGAACAAAGCCTTGAAGATATAATTGATGGGGATAGGCAATTGGAAATAAATAATCGAGCAATGAAAAAACAATGTGAAGGGTTAGATGCATACTTGTGCGGCCATAAAGGCCGCACAAAGATTTGATTAGGCCTCTTAGAACCTGTTCAATATCCGATCGAAGATTTTGAACGGGTCTTAGACGCCAGTTTCAATCGATATGTATGTCTTATTCGTTTTACGGAAAGAGACAATTCCATCTGCCAAAGCAAAAAGAGTATCATCAGTTCCTCGGCCTACATTTTTCGCCGGATGCCATTTTGTTCCACGTTGCCTGCAGAGGATGCTTCCTGCTCTGACCACCTGGCCAGATCCTACTTTAATTCCAAGACGTTTCGAATGAGAATCACGTCCGTTACGGGTTGAACCCTGACCTTTCTTATGAGCCATGCTTTCCTTCCTTTGAATGGCTTTGCTTATTGCCGCCAATTCCGGTTATTTTTACACGAGTGTAGCGTTGACGGTGACCCCATTTACGGCATTGGTTATGGCTAGGCTTGTATTTCAAACCTGTCACTTTTTCCCCTTTTACCATTCCGACTACTTCACCGTAAACTAGAAAGTTAGGAATACTTGGCGAACCGAATTGGGTCTCCGAACCATCAAAAGAGAACAAGACGTCCCCGAATTCAACTTGAGCACCTTCATCGGCGCTTAGGAGCTCAACATCGATCACGTCACCTTTTTGGACGCGATATTGTTTTCCACCTGACTTAATTATGGCGTACATTGCAAACCTCTTAACAATAAATAATCATTCTACAACCCCATTTTGAATTGATTTGCCATAAAAAGTTCTTACATTTCCCGCCAAATAATGCGCAAGAAAAACTCTCTGAATCGTAAGCAAAGGGCAATTCAAACTCAGGTTTCTATGTTTTAAATAACAATAAAAACCAAAGTTTAACGCATTTACCGTTTGAAATCAATTAGAAAAATACGATTGGGGCAAATAAAACTCTTAGAAGATTTTTTAGGGATGAGGAATCGCAAATAGCTTTCATTAAAATTTTTTTTCCCTATTTTTAAAAAATAGTCTCTTAAAAGGATCACAAATTTTATATATAGGTTAAAAAATCTTCCAAAAACAAATTTTCCTTAGGAAGTCAAGCATATTGAAATTTCTATTTTCAAACGAGACGCTTACTTTTTTTTTCAAAACAAGTATTCCGGTTGACATCGGTAATAGGAAAGTTTGGAAGCTTTTTCAGCTCTTGATAAAGTGCTTCGCTCGATGATTTTTTTGCGAATTGATACTCGTCTTCGGTTATTCCCATTACTTCGAGCAGCTGGACACTTCCACTTTTAAGTTGAAATGAATTATTCAGATCTTCAGGAGGCCAAAATAAGACTGTGTTCAATGCAGAATCAGATCCTGCTAAAATTGGACCATTTAGAGGCATTCGATCCCCTTTATCAAAAGGATTTTGAGTCTCAAAAATATAACCCATTAAATTGAAGAGGAAGTTAATTGCCCACGGAGATTGCTCAGGAACTCTAATCAGCAACTCCAAACCAAAACCTGAAGTTTCTTCTGGTTCATCACCAAAGGGGTTACTCAATCCTGAGGTGATATAAGCCCAGTATTTCTTATCCATAGTAGGAGGTATTTCAAATACACCCGCGCAAGACAAAACAAGTATTTCGCCGCCGATTGCTACTTTACTCGGATCTATTGGAGTTATAATGGTTTCAGGCATGTTTGGGAAAAAAGATTTATAGACTTTTTCTTCTCTCTCTGCCCACGCCTCTTCGAAAAAATCGCACATAATAAACTCTTTTGTTAAATTAATAAATAAATTAATTAAATTTGGATCTCTAATAACAATTTTACTGAAAAAAATTAATTTGAAGCATTGAGAAATTGTTAAAAATTCTTTAGTTTAATTTTACAATTTTCAAATTATTATGTAAATAAGTAAAATTTCAATTAGCTTAATACAGCTAAATGGAAATTAGTTAAAAAATGTAATTTTTAGCTAGCAACATTCTCCTATAAATAAATACATTTGACGTCCTTTAAATATGAGAGCTTGTAGCAAAATCACTTTCATGATATGTGATAGCATATATAATTAAAGCTTTGATATAGGATTACATATCATGACACCTTACTCTATTGAATACCTTGGAATTGCCCTCAAAAAAAGTCGCATAAAATTGGGCTTGAGCCAAAGGGCCCTGGCTGCAAAAGTTGGTGTACCCCAAAGTCATATTTCAAAAATTGAAACCGGTTTGGTAAATCTGCGGGCTTCGAGCCTGATTGAACTTGCTCGTTCTTTAGAATTAGAAATTATGCTTGTTCCTCGTCCTTTAGTGCAGACAGTCCTTGCGCTGCAGCGTGATGCAGGAAAAACTAATAAACCTCGCCCAATGTATCGCCTTGATGAGGATGAAGATGAACAGTAATATATCCGTTCAGGAAATATTTTTACACAATCAGCAAATTGGATCCCTTGCCAATCTACCAGGAGATAGAAATCTATTTTCCTTTTCCCAGGAATATATAGATAATAATGCCCGCCCAACACTTAGCCTATCTTTTAAAGATGAAGCGGGTAATTTGTTAACTGACATCAAGACAACAAGGACAAGGTTACCGCCATTTTTTGCTAATTTATTGCCTGAAGGATATATGCGTGAATACTTAGCTTCCAGAGCTAATATTAGTTCTGAAAGAGAATTCAATTTATTTGGCGCTCTTGGAAATGATTTGCCCGGAGCCATAAAAACCGTAGGCAACTTGCTAGCACCAAATAGGGGAAATAAAAAGCCAAAATCTCAAGCTAAAGAAAATATTTCAGATGGTGCCTTGCATTTTTCGCTAGGAGGAGTTCAATTAAAATTTTCGGCCATTTGGGATAAACAGGCAAAGCTAACAATCCCAGTGGATGGTATTGGCGGATCTTGGATTGTTAAATTACCCTCCCCCTCTTTTACGGGGGTGCCTCAAAATGAATATGCTATGATGGAACTTGCAAGGCAGATAGGTATCGAAGTACCAGAAACTGCTTTAATACCTTTGGAGCAAATAAAAGGGCTTCCAAAAGAAATGGAGAGACTTGGTTCCCATGCCTTTGTCATTAAACGATTTGATCGAGATCAGCAGGGACAAGCCATTCACATCGAAGATTTTGCGCAGGTCTTTGGAGTTTATCCCGAAAAAAAATACAAGGCGGCCAACTATCGAAACATTGCCCAAGTCATTTGGGCTGAAATAGGATTAGAAGGATTGCTTGAATTTATCCGGCGCTTTATTTTTAATGCATTAATAGGAAATGGAGATATGCACCTTAAAAATTGGTCTTTGATCTATCCAGACAGAAGAACTCCTAAACTTGCCCCAGCCTATGACTTTGTTTCCACTTTGCCCTATTTACCCGGTGATCTGTTGGCATTAAATTTTAATGGCTCTAAAGCATTTAATTCTTTGGCACTGGATGAGTTTAAACGTTTTGCAGCCAAATCAAAATTTCCTGAAAAAGCTATTACCGATACGGTGCTTGAAACAGTCAGCCTTTTTGCAAAGGCGTTTGATTCTGCTGAAGGTTTAGACATTGAAGAGAATGTTTTAGAAATTATATCAATTCATCTACAAACTATTCCTTTATGGAACTACCGATAAAATTTCAAAATTTACAAAGAGAGTTTTATATTTAAATAATCTTTAATGGTATGATCCTCGATTTGATCGGCCAAAATCTTCTCTCCTATTACCTGTTTTACTTTTGCTACAATCAAATTAAGCAAAGGATAATAAAGATTAGGAGAATTAATAAATTGCCTTTCTTTAGCCTGAAAAATTTTTAACCAAGGCTCACATGAAGAGATATCAAACTCATTTTGATTCATTACCCAAGTTGCAATGTCAATCACACGATCATTGTTAGGCTCAATATTTATAAGGCTTGAAAGAGCATTTAAAACAAGTGGGTCATTCACAGAAATTGAAGTTTTCAAGGCTTCGTAATTAGAACGGTAAAAACCAATTAGCTTTTCGATCGAGAAGGGATTGAGAGGCTGTCCGTCTTTTTCCCTTTCCAGTAAACCGCTAATTGAATCACCCCATAGCTCGACATTAAATGTATTTTGCTCGATCAGCCACTCCACCAGGCGGATCGAAGTTTCTTTGTTTAATTCCTTAAAACAATCCCTGACAAATGCAATGCAAACTGGTTCCTTTAAATTGATAACGTTAGACCCGCTAATGTATTTTAAGTAAGACTCTACTGAAGTAAGATTTTTTTCCATTCGGGAAGAATGGGCGATGCTTTGGATATCTAAAAAAATAACGGATTTGAAGTTACGTGAACAGCCTACAGGATTTTCCATATAGGCATTCAGCGCATTTGTTTTGACAACTGGTATCACAGAAGAAGAGTTATCTCTATGAGGCCACCTTCTTTGAAATTCATTCATCTTCCTAATAATCTTATTTTTTAGATCATCGATATCACCAAAAAAAAGGCGCAGTATAATTTTTTTGAATTTTCCAAAGTTCGTTGAATTTTTTTCGTGAAAGAGGGCGACTTTACTTTCTAAAAGAGTTTTAAAACTATTAATTTTAATCCCGCTAACATAAGAGCTATTGGGATTGAATAAGTCTAAATCTTCATTAATCTTTTTCAAGACAAGTGCGAAAGGTCTCAAGTCATAATAATTTGGATTCAACTGATAGACCAGCTGGCCGTTTTTTATAGCCCATTTTTTATTTTCAACTAGAAAGGCAAAATAGGGGGTAGTATTATCTAAAACAATTAAATTATTTATATAGCTAGCTAAGTTCATTTTATCTCTATTTGGTAAATTCAGGAGAATTTAAGCTTATCTTATTAACTTTCGTTAAAGAAATGATGAATTTGATGTAAGGGCCAAAATAAAAAATGTATAAGGATTGATTTACATTTCTGAACCTTGCGTATAATATTAATGCCATGTTTTAGCAAGAATTTTTTGATTCGTCCCATTTTTTGTATACGTGGATGGCTCATTATTGGTGCTTCAAATCTTAACTTATTACATTTTGGAAACTGGCTGAAATTACTCTTGACAAAGAAGGCCTTATTTTGAATGATACCTAATCATTAGGTAATTTGACGGAGATTTTTTATGCCAAAAGAGAAGAAAACCAAGTTTGTTATTTTAGGGTTTCTTTTGAATGACTCGCTGTCCGGTTATGAAATAGGCGAAATGATCAAGCAATCAACTAACAACTTTTGGCAAGAGTCGGACGCTTCCATCTACCCAACCCTCAAATTACTTACAAAAGAGGGACTTGTTTCTGCCGAGCCTGCCTACGTGGGTAAAAGGAAAAAAGAAATTTTCACTCTCACTGATGTTGGAAGAAAAGCATTTTTAGAGTGGTTTAAAAGGCCTCCTGACCAAGATCTACATAGAGAAGAATTTTTACTAAAACTCTTTTTTACTGACGAAACAACCGAAGAACAAATGCAGCAGCATTGCGAGGAGAAACTTCGAGGATTGAAAAAACTTCATGATAAATATAAAAAGATCGAAATTTTTTTGATCGAACAAACACCTCAAAAAATTTATTGGCTAAAAACGCTTCGTGTGGGCCTTGCACATTTAGAATTGGATATTGCCTTATTAACCTGAGTTTGAAGTTTTTTCGCTCTTTGGGCTGCGTCAAAGCCTCGGGCTTGAAAAATAACTTTGAGGGTAATATTAATCAATATGACCCTCAAAGTTATTTATTCAATCGCGAGAGCTTTCACGCTAGCCGAAAGGGC
>JACDAQ010000044.1 GCA_013695355.1 Candidatus Protochlamydia sp. | reverse complement strand
ACTCAGAAGTCAAGCCCTTCATCGCCGATGGTACTGCACACAAGAGTGTGGGAGAGTAGGTCGCCGCCAAGTTTTTTCTTCAGCCTTAAAGCATTTTTTGCTTTAAGGCTTTTTTTTTGTCTTCTCCCGAAGAATAGGAATGGTAAGCTAGGCAACCCGAAGGGGTAACGCACGGGGACGCCGAAAGTTAAAACCAAACAAATACGCCTACACTCTCAATTAAGTATTTTACGGGTTCAACAAAAGACTAGAAAGCGTCTAACTGAGCTTGTTTTAGGTTTCGCCTGTATTATTAGCAATGCTTAGAATAAATTTTTTTTGATATAAGGTGGTCTGGGGGTTTTGACAAAAAACTCCAAACCAGAGATTTAAAAGGGAATAAATAAGAAATTAGGCTTCCTAAAGAAATAATTTTAGACAAGGGAAACTGCAAGCTAGCAAGCCAAGCTGTAAAGGAGGAACCATCCCCTTATTGATTATAAAGGAACGTTTATCCGCAAGTGCCCTATTTCAAAAGTTCGATTGAAGATACTTGAGAAAAAATAGTTTTAACAAATTCGATTCCATTGCTGACTTCAAGCTCAAAACTTTTGGTTATTTTCTTTTGGAGTTCAAATTTAATCTATTTCATGTCCCATGGAGTATTAGCAATTTTCTCCGGATGATTCTCAACTTAACGATTGCAAGAAGTTCCACTTAGCACTAAATAATGGAAAAGTTGGCTCCTTTCCTCACTAGAGGGCTAAAAAGCGCTTTGTCAAGCAAGTCATATTGGTCATTGTTTGAATTTTCAGGCTCTTTCTCTACTATTTCAATAAAAGGTTTTAGGTTGTCTGGTATAGGATAGTCTAAGTACTCCAAAGGGTTAGATAATGCCGAAATCATAAATAAGTTTCCTAGTTTATAAAATTATAAACTTCTAAATAATTTTATTCGAGAAAATTTAATTCACGGCGGGCATTTGCTTTAATTCACATACTCTTAAGAGTAGGGGGCTTATAGCAAACGCTAAAGATTGATAAAAGCGTAAAAATAGTTTGGCGAAATTTGCAAGTTCCTCGAAAACTCTTGGTGGCTGAGAATGGGAAATACCTGATCCCATTCCGAACTCAGAAGTATCAAGCCCTTCATCGCCGATGGTACTGCACACAGGAGTGTGGGAGAGTAGGCCGCCGCCAAATTTTTCTTCAACATTTGGCATTTTTTGAATATAGCAAAGAGTTCAAGAAATTTGAATTATCTGTAAATTCTTTGCTATAGACTTAGCCGTCGCGAACGAATCTAAGCATGTTTCGTCTTTGGAGAACATCAAGCGAAACTACAAATTAGATTTAGGTTTTTCATTACGAGAACCACCCCTTACTAATAAGATCATTTTTAGCTGGCTGATAGTTTTGGTCGGCTGCTAACTCAAGATAACGCATCGATTCTTTCATATTTTTTTCAACGCCTCGGCCATTTTTATACATCTGTGCAAGATAATATTGAGCTTCCGGGTGGTTTTGCTCGGCAGCTTTTTCGAAATAATCAAATGCTTGTTCATCATTTTCCTTATTAGTATAATTAAAAACCCATCCTTGGATAGTTAAATGATAATAAATCATTCCAATCTGATATTGACCTTCGGAGAGCCCTTGGTCGGCAGCTAATTTATAATATTCAGCGGCTTTTTCTTTATTTCCCTTATCTTCATATATGATTGCAATTTTGCATTGCGCATTCGCATTATTTTGGAGGGAAGCCATTTCATAATAACGCAAAGCTTCGTCCTCATTACCAAGACGATCAAAAATCAATCCAAGAGAATTTTGAGCGTCCACATGGCCTTTGTCTGCAGCTAATTTGAAATATTCAATGGCTTTTTGATCATCTTTACCCACACTCGTGCCCCCATAGTACATGCATCCAATACAACACTGAGAATCCACATGACCTTTGTCGGCGGCTGATTTATAATAAAGAAAGGCAATTTTAGCATCTTGATCTACACCTGTGCCTCCATCATACATAAGTCCAACACAATATTGAGCTTGTATATGGCCTTTATCGGCAGCTGATTTATAATAAAGAAAGGCATTTTTATCATCTTTATCCACACCTGTGCCTCTATCATACATAAGTCCAACACAATATTGAGCTTGTATATGGCCTTTATCGGCAGCTGATTTATAATAAAGAAAGGCTTTTTTATTATCTTGATCCACACCCCTGCCTCCATCATACATGTGCCCAAGAAGATACTGAGCGTTACTATGGTCTTGGTCGGCAGCTAATTTGTAAAAATCAAAGGCTTTTGGAATATTTATTTCAACCCCTAGGCCACTTTGATACATCCATCCAAGATTGCATTGAGCATTCGCATGGCCTTGTTTGGAAGCCTTATCAAAATAAAAAAATGCTTTCTCGTCATTTAATTGGACTCCCCGTCCATTTTGATACATCCATCCAAGTATATCTTGGGCGTTCGCATGACCTTTATCCGCTGCTAATTGATAAAAACGGGCAGCCTCTTCATTGCTCTTCAAAGTCCCCTGGCCATGCTCGTGCATCCACCCAATAGTAAAATGAGCGTCCAAATGGCCTTGCTCTGCAGCTAAATGGAAATAACGAAAAGCTTCTTGGTCATTTTTTTCAACACCCCGCCCTTTTTTATACATGTTACCAAGATCATACTGCGCCCAAGAATGGCCTTGATTGGCAGCCAATTTACAATATTGAAAAGCTTCCTGGTCATTTTGTACAACTCCTCGCCCATCTTTATACATGGCTCCAAGCCGATATTGAGCTTCGGAGTGGCCTTGTTCGGCAGCTAATCGGTAACAATTGGCAGCTTCTTCATTACTCTGTACAACTCCCCGTCCTTTTTGGTACATCCACCCAAGTAAATATTGAGCTTCCGAAAGGCCTTGTTCAGAAGCTATTTGAAAATAACGAAAAGCTTCTTGGTCGTTTTGTTCAATCCCTCGCCCATCTTTATACATATTACCAAGATCATATTGGGCCCAAGAATGGCCTTGAACGGCAGCCAATTGGCAATACCGAAAAGCTTCTTGGTCACTTTGTTCAATACCTTGGCCATTTTTATGCATGGCTCCAAGCCTATATTGAGCCTCGGCATGGCCAAGATCAGCAGCTAATTGATAGTAATGAGCTGCTAGGTATTCATTTTTTTCAAGAAATTGGCCTTTTTCATATAATGCACCAAGACTATATCGGGAGTCCATTACCCATGCGGATGCATCAATAATTTTAGCAAGCTGATGTCCAAACCATAAAGAGTCGGAAGCATGCGGAATCTTTATTAAAACTTCTATTAAACCTCGCTTTTTTTCCTCTTCCGTCTTGATGCTATCGAAAATATCTTTTACTTTGATTAGGCATAGGTTTACAAATAGAGGTGAATGATCGGGAGTGTAAACTCTTCCTTTATCAAAAATTTTATCAAAAAGATTTTTTTCATTCCCCAATAGCTTTTCTAAACAATTCAAATGTTGCTCAAGCGGGAAAGATGACAAAAAATGATCAAAAATAGTGACAATATCCAAATTTTCATCTTTCTGCATTTTATTGAAAAGTAAATGGAAAAAATTTGGATAGGATGAAATAAAAGTGAGAAATGCATTTTGATCTTGAGAATGGACAAAAAGATCAAATACAATTTCTTCTTTCTCGGCCAATTCCATTAGATGAAGGAAAAGCAATGTTTGTTTATCAGGTTGAAGATAGAGATGATGAAATACATGCACCAGTAAGGAGGGTTCTGTTTCAGCCATTAAAATTGACAGGGCTTCGTGGCTCAGATTTTCAAGATAAGCCTCTAACACAGAATCGAATTGAGGGTGGCTTATAAATAATGGAAGAAATAATCGAGGTTGGTCTGATAAAACAGCTTGAAGTGGAGGGGAGCAATGAGAATTTCGATGGGCCGCCATAAGAAAAAGCACAAAAAAATGACGGGCCTGATCATCCGAGAAGGCACGTAAACAATTCATCAGTTTTAGGCTTTCTTGAGTGCTTAAAGTTGCGAAAAGATCAGCTAAAGGCACAGACTTTTTAGCGAGGTCATCCGCAATAGAGGGACTGAAAATAAATGAAATTTTAATCCCTGATAAATCTTCAGAATTCAAAACATAACGCAGCATTTCAAGTGGATTAAGGTATTCACCGGCAGGTTTTTGCCAGTCATTCCAAGTAGAGGGGAATGGCAGCTTTACTTCTGATAGAGTAAGTGTTTTAACGATCTGCTCGAGTGTTGAACGAGAAATAAAAGAAGCTTCGGAAAGGTCTAATTGAGAGGCAAGCGCAAAGCTATTTAATTCATTGGCAGTAAATTCTGGGGAAGGCTGAGCAAATAAAACCTTGAGAGCGTTCTGAGCTTCTTCTTTGCTTGAAAAACGTTCCTGCGTTACTGGTAATATGGGCGCAAGCGTTTGGGGGACAGGCTGGACATAGAGCGGGTCGATGGGCGTCGGTATTTGCTGAGGCCCTTCATATAGTTCGATTATTCTTCCTCCCCATGCTTCTCTCCACAAATTATAGATGGATTGAGAAAAAATAGGGCCCAAAAATCCCGTAAATATTGTCCAGGCAACTGCTTGAACCAAGGTTTGCAATCGCCAGAGAGTGCCTTGCTCAGGGCCTACTTCTCTCCATTCAGTTACTTCGATATTTTGTCGATTGGCAATTTCATTCATTTCTTTCTCTTTATATAAAATTTAAAAAATGGATTGCTAGCTTAACTGATAAATAATAAAAGCTACAAGTTTTTTTTTGATAAAAAAGCCTTTTAATAAAAGAAGGCTTTTTGGATATTTATGGGTATAAATATGGGTATGTCATTTATGATTGATTTAGAAAAAATAATAATTTCCTCTGAAATACTAAATTTATTCCACAACTGAATTTCATCTAATAATATTTGATTGGCACTTGCGGTGACCTAAGCATTACTTCGAGAATTAGAGCAAACCGGGGCTTTAATTGAGTGGCAAGCGTGTAGTTGAGTAGGTCAATCGCACTTAAATCGGGGGAGGTAAGATTAAAGAAGGCTTTAATAACCTGAGTTTGGAGTTTTTTTACCCTTTCGGCTAGCGTGAAAGCTCTCGCGATTGAATAAATAACTTTGAGGTATTGATTAATATTACCCTCAAAGTTATTTTTCAAGCCCGAGGCTTTGACGCAGCCCAAAGAGCGAAAAAACTCCAAACTCAGGTTAATAGCTTTCCGGGCTTTCTTTCAGCCCTAAAGCATTTTGCTTTAGCGTAGACTTAAGTCTGCGTTGTTTTTGCAGACTTCAGCCTGAATTGTTTGGCTAATGTATCGTTTTTAAGTTGGCATAAATGACGCAATGCATGACGCGAAAAAAACAAGCTGATTGAAGTCTACGCTACATAATCTGATCGAATGCGCCGGTTTTATGTTCCGTAGCTCGTTGCTTTCGAAATGATATTTACTATATTTTTTTTTGATAGTGCATAAATGATAACGCTATCTAAAGCCTTCAAAAAGAAAGACTAAAGTCTCGCATTATTGAAGGTTATAGTAATCACACTTTTTTGCTACCCATTATTATTTGTAAAAAATTCAATCGTTTGTTTCAATTGTCTGTTGGGTCTTAGTTGTTCCCTAGATAAGGGTTGACGAGTCAATGGAGAGATAAGGTTTTTTTCCAACCACTGTTCGATTGCAATTCGTTCGTAGCTGTTGCCTTCAGTATCTACAACAGGATCTTTCATTATTTCTTGTGTGATTGGGCAAATTAAAGGATTATTTTGAGTTAAATCGTCATTCTCAGAGATTATTTGAAATAAAATTATATGGCTGGGCGAAAAAAATTCTACAATTGAAAGTAATTTTTTGCGTTCTTTATTGGATAATTGTAAGACTAAAGATTCGAAGGCTTCGGGTGTTTCAGGAGTTAGTTTAAGTTTTAGTGAGACTGGTAAATTTTCTAATGAGATAAGCGGTGAAAGCTCATTATGGCAGTTCCACTTGAGTTCATTCAGGTGGGGGCAAGCTTGGAAAATCTTTATTAGGTTAATTTTATCTAAAGGAAATAAAGGATTTGCTAGATCAACAAATTTAGAAAGAGCATGTGTAGAAATAAATTTTTGTAAATTTTTTTCATAAGCAGTTTTTTTAAACTCTGTAAGGAAGATTGGTTCTGTTATATTTTGCATGATCCATTCACTTTGCAATGGATCGACGAGCTTAGCCAATTCTTGCGCACATATTATAGAGTCAGATGCATAGGGAAGCCTTTTAACTATATCTTTTATAATTTGTTTTTTTTCTTCATCTGGCTGTCCCGTTTCAAGGATAGCAGTAATTTTTAGAAGGCACAGATTCACTAACAAAATGGAATGATCAGAAAGATCAGCCTTGTCTACATTAAAAATATTTTCAAAGATAATATCTACTTCATTTCTAAGTAAAGCTTTGAAGCTTTCTAAACGGGCTTCCGGAGAATAAGATGTAAGAAAAAATTCTAAAGCAATCATTAGTCCAGGGCTCAATTCCCGTTGCATTTTTTTTATAAGTAATTTTGATAATTCAGGATTAGAGAGGATAAATCTGAGAAAAGCATTACGATCGGCAGAGTTGTTGTAGAGTTCGTAAATAATCACTTCTTTTTCGGAGTATAGATTCACAAGCTGATTTAGCACCAATTTTTGTTTTTCAGGTTGCGGGCTTAATCGATTAAATAAATATTTTAATGGGGCAGCTTCCAATCCTTCAATCAGTTCGGAGAATGATTCACAGCTTATATCATTAAGATAAGACTCTAAAATAAAACTGTTTTGTGGTTGATTGACAAATAAGGAGAGACAGGTTCGGGGGTGTTCAATCAAAATAGCTTTCAGCCTAAGGGAGCATTCGGTACTTTGATGGCCAGACATTAGTAAAAGTACGTAAATGAGCTGTGCTTGCTCTTCTGAGAAAGCGCGCAAGCATTCAAATAGTCTAAGACTTTCTTTGGGAGATAAACTCGCAAAAAGGTTGGCTAAAAGAAGAGATTTTTGAGGCATGTCATTTTCAAGAGATGAATTAAAATTAATTTTAAGTTCAAGCGGTAAACTTTCTACTGTCAAAATATAACGCAACGTTTCAAATGGGTTAAGAAATGGTCTTGTAGATTTGTTCCAATCATTCCAGGCGAGGGGAAAGGGGAATAGTATTTCTGAGAGGTTTATAGCATTAATGATTGCTTCAAGCTTTGAAAGAGAAATGTATGGAGCTTCAGAAAGATCTAATTGAGTGGCAAGCGTGCAATTGAGTAGATCATTCGCATTTAAATCGGGGGATGGAAGATTGAAGAAGGCTTTAATAGCTTTCTGGGCTTTTTCCTTACTAGGAAGAGATTGCTGCTGAAGTTCAGATGACGGAATTTGACCTGTAGGTTGGGAAACCAGTTCGATAAAAGAAGAATTTACGAGAGGTATAGATAGTTGGCCTGGCCCCTCATAGAGTTCAACCACTCTTCCAGTCCATGCTTCTCTCCATAAATTAAAAATAGATTGAGAAAAAATAGGACCTAAGAATACTGTAAATACTGTCCAGGCAACAGCTTGAACTAAAGTGCCTATACGCCATACCATTCCTTGTTTCGGACCTGATTCTCTCCATTCAGCTACTTCGATATTTTGTCGATTGGCAATTTCATTCATTTCTTTCACTTTATATAATTAAAAAATGGATTAATAGCTTAAATTATGTTTTAGCATATTAGTGTTCCTGATCTTCAGCTAATTTGCGATAATACTGCGCCTGCGTTTTATCCTTTGGAACGCCTTTGCCATTTTGATAGATTAAACCAAGTTCGAATTGGGCTTCTTGGTGGCCTTGATGGGCAGCTAACTTTAGATATTTAATTGATTGGTCAGCATCCCGAGGAGCTCGTGTGGAAGAACCATTGTTAATGTCAACTAATTCGCCAAAAATTCTTCCAAGGTAGAATTGAGCCTCCGCATGATTTTGGTCTGCAGCTAATTTATAATATTCTATGGCGTGGTCAAAATGCTCATTTTCTAACATGTCCCCAATATGAAATTGAGCGTCACTATTACCTTGGTCGGCAGCCGCTACGTAAAATTTAATGGCTTTTCTAAGATTTTTTTCAACCCCTCGGCCTTTTTGATACATCCATCCAAGGTGGGTTTGAGCATTCGCATGGCCTTGTTTGGAAGCCATTTTGAAATAAATAACTGCCTTTTCGTCATTTTGTTGAACACCCCGTCCACTTTGATACATCAATCCAAGATGGAATTGAGCATTCGCATGGCCTTGTTTGGAAGCCATTTTAAAATATTCAACTGCCTGTTCGACATTTTGTTGAATTCCTCGACCATTTTGATACATCCATCCAAGATTGCATTGAGCATTCGCATGCCCCTGTTTGGAAGCCATTGTGTAATAATAAACTGCCTGTTCGTCATTTAGTTGGACCCCCCGTCCATTTGCATACATCCATCCAAGTATACTTTGAGCATTTGCATGGCCTTGATCGGCTGCTAATTGATAAAAAAGAGCCGCAACTTCATCATTCTTCAAAACCCCCTGGCCTTTTTCATACATCCATCCCAAAATAAATTGAGCTTCCAAATGGTTTTGTTCTGAAGCTTTTTGGAAATAATGAAACGCTATTTTGTAATTTTGTTCAACCCCTCGCCCATCTTTATACATATTACCAAGATCATACTGAGCCCAAGAATGGCCTTGATCGGCAGCTAATTGACAATACCGAAAAGCTTCTTCATCACTTTGCGGAACACCTTGCCCATTTTTATGCATGGCTCCAAGCCTATATTGAGCGTCGGAGTGTCCTCGGTTGGCAGCTAATCGGTAATAGTTGGCAGCTTCATTATGACTCTGTAAAACGCCCCATCCATTTTGGAAAATCCATCCAAGAGAATATTGAGCTTCTAACAGGCCCTTTTCCGTTGCTTTTTGGAAACAACGAACAGCTTCTGGGCTGTTTTGTACAACCCCACGTCCATCTTTATACATGTTAGCAAGGTCATACAGAGCCCACGCATGGCCTTGAAGGGCAGCCAATTGGCAACACCGAAAAGCTTCTTGGTCATTTTGTACAACTCCTCGCCCGTCTTTATGCATGGCCCCAAGCCTGTATTGAGCCTCAGTATGGCCTTGATTAGAGGCTAATTGAAAGTACTGAGCGGCTAATAATTCATTTTTTTCAAGGAATTGGCCTTTTTCATACATTGTGCCAAGACGATATTGAGCGTTGTCGATTTCCAAATTTTGATCTGTATGCATTTTTTTGAAAAGTGAATGGAAAAAGTCTGGATAGGATGAAATAAAAGCTAGAAATGCATTTTGATCTTGGGAATGACTGAAAAGGTCAAAAATGAGTTCTTCTTTCTCAGCCAATTGCATTAGATGAAGGAAAAGCAATTTTTGTTTATCCGGTTGAAGATAGAGATGATGAAATAAATGCATTAATGAGGGGGTTTCCATTTCAGCCATTAAAATTGAAAGGGATTCGTGGCTTAGACTATCAAGATATGCCTCTAAAGCAGAATTGAATTGAGGGTGGCTTATAAATAATGGAAGAAATAATCGAGGTTGGTCTGATAAAACAACTTGAAGTGGAGGGGAGCAATGAGGATTTCGATGGGCCGCCATAAGAAAAAGCACAAAAAAATGACGGGCCTGATCATCCGAGAAGGCACGCAAACAATTCATAAGTTTGAGGCTTTCTTGAGTGCTTAAAGTTGCGAAAAGATCAGATAAAGGCACAGACTTTTTAGCGAGGTCATCAGCAATAGAGGGATCGAAAATAAATGAAATTTTGATCCCGGATAAATCTTCAGAATTTAAAACATAACGCAGCATTTCAAGCGAATTAAGGTATTGACCGGCAGATTTTTGCCAATCATCCCAAGTAGCGGGGAAAGGCAGCCTTACTTCTGATAGAGTAAGTGTTTTAACAATCTGCTCGAGTGTGGAACGAGAAATAAAAGAAGCTTCGGAAAGGTCTAATTGAGAGGCAAGCGCAAAGCTATTTAAGTCATTAACAGTAAATTCTGGGGAAGGCTGGGCGAATAAAACTTTAAGAGCATTCTGAGCTTCCTCTTTGCTTGAAAAACGTTCCTGCGATACTTTAGGTATTATGGGCTCAGGCGTTTGGGGGACAGGCTGGACATAGAGCGGGTCCCTGGGCGTCGGTATTTGCTGTGGCCCTTCATATAGTTCGACTTTTCTTCCTACCAATGCTTCTCTCCATAAATTATAGATGGATTGAGAAAAAATAGGGCCTAAGAATCCCGTAAATATTGTCCAAGCAACTGCCTGAACCAAAGTTTGCACTCGCCAGAGAAGGCCTTGTTCAGGGCCTACTACTCTCCATTCAGTTATTTCAATATTTTGTCGATCGGCAATTTCATTCATTTCTTTCTCTTTATATAATTAAAAATTGGATTACTAGCTTAACTTATGATCAACAAAAGCTACAAGTTTTTTTTGATAAAATAACCTTTTAATAAAAGAAGATTTTTTGGATATTTATGGGTATAAACATGGGTATGTCACTTATGATTGATCTAGAAAAAATAATAATTTCCTCTGAAATGCTAAATTTGATTTCCGAACTTGATGAATTTAAAGGCACCTGGCAAAATTTAAGAATTTTGCCCCCTGATCGCCTATCGGCTTTAAAAAAAATCGCCACAATTGAAAGTATCGGTTCATCCACTCGGATTGAAGGATCAAAACTTTCAGATAAGGAGGTAGAGCTTCTTATATCAGATTTGAGCGAGCACTCTTTTAGCCATCGGGATGAACAGGAAGTTGCGGGTTATGCATCCGTTTGTGAAAAAATATTTGATCATTATAAAGAAATTTCAATCACCGAAAATTTCTTCAAAGAAATGCATTGCTGGCTTCTTTTGTATTCAGATAAAGATGAACGGCATCGCGGGGAATATAAAAAAATACCGATTCGGATTGAAGCTTTCAATGAGCTTGGTCAAAGCGTAGGTATTCTATTTGAAACTATTTCTCCTCTTGAAACACCTATAAAAATGGAAGAACTGATAAACTGGTTTACACATGCATTTGAAAAAAGAAATTTACATCCCCTCATTGCTATTGGTTTGTTTATTGTCATTTTTTTAGCTATTCACCCTTTTCAAGATGGTAATGGGCGTCTTTCAAGGCTGATCACCACCCTTTTAATGATGAAGGCAGGTTATCATTACGTGCTTTATAGTTCATTAGAAAGCATTATTGAAGCGAACAAAGAAAGCTACTACCAGGCTTTGCAAAAAACGCAAAAAAGTTGGTTAAAGGGCGAGGTTGATTGGACCTCTTGGCTCCTTTTTTTCTTAAGATGCCTCCAGCGTCAAAAACAGCATTTGGAGACTAAGATTTCTCAAGCTAAAGCCATGCAAGATCTTTATGGATTATCGAGAAAAATTGTTGATTCATTAGAATCCCATGGAGAACTTAAAATTGGTGAGATAGAAATTTTAACTCAGGCCAATCGCAATACATTAAAGAAAACCCTTTTAACTCTCACTCACTCAAAAAGAATATTCAGACATGGGAAAGGGAAAGGGACTTGGTATTCCTTGTAAACAGGTCCATTGGGCGAAATTAAAATATTTTCATTGGCTTACTTTATTCAATCAGCGGTAATGAGATGACAAATTCTGTTCCTACGCCTTCCTGGCTGCTGACTTGGATATCTCCATGCTGTTCTAAGATGATCGATCGACTGAGCGTCAGACCAAGTCCTGTGCCCTCGCCTGCTTTTTTAGTAGTAAAAAACGGTTCAAAAATATGTGGAAGCACTTCTTTTTTTATGCCGCTACCAGTATCTTTAATTTTAATGACCACTCGTCCGTTAAGCTGCTCTGTTTTTATTCGAATTTCTCCTGTATCATGTATTGCATGCAAAGCATTGACCAACAGGTTCATGAATACCTGATTAAGTTTACCGGGATAACAGTAAATTTCAGGGACGCTTCCATACTCTTTGATAATCTTAATCCGATTCTTAACTTGGTTATAAAGCAAATTAAGGGTCGAATCAAGACCTTCCTCAATATTTGACTTTGCCATTACGCCTTCGTCTGTTCTTGAAAAAGTACGTAAATCTTTAATAATTACGCTAATCCGCTTTGCCCCCTCTTGAATGCCTTGAAGAAGCTGATGTGTTTCTTCAATAGTATAATTTAAATCAATTTCTTCTATGTACTCCCGAATAGCAGTTATTTCTTCTGCAATAGATTTTCCGATATGAATCTTAGAGTATTTTTCCACGACAGAAATAATATCTTGCACATCTCGTATGAGTGAAAAAATATTGGAAGTGACGAAATTGACAGGATTATTGATCTCATGGGCAATTCCAGATGTCAAAAAACCAATAGATGCCAGCTTGTCCAGCTTTTTGAGTTGTTCAGTTATTCTAGCCTGATCTGCTTCTTTCCTTATAAGGGACCAAATAAGACATAAGGACAAAATTAGAAGTGCACTACTCGTAAATGCCAAGATAAGAAATGCCGTTTTCAATTCGGGATTTTGCCAATCAAGTTGACCTGCAAAACTCAGAAAATAAAGGATTGAGCCAAGCTCAAAAAAAACAATAATAAGGGCTGCAATAGAAAGAGGGTGCTTTGCTTTCATTTATATAAGTCTCTAATTTCCATATAATTAAGGTTAATGGGGTTTTTTTTTCTTTTGTGCTTGCGCTAAATTGGACTGATTCTGTAATCTTTGTGTACTTCAACGATAAATAATCGTCAAGTGATGCAAAGGCCACCGAGCTTTTGCGAGAATATTTTGACAGTATAAGAAAGACAATGTGCAAGCAATAAACAATAGAGCTTGTGTGGGACATTTAATGTCACACATATAGCACTGCTTAACAGCAGTGCGGATTATAGAACAACTCAAGTTTTCAAGAG
>JACDAQ010000004.1 GCA_013695355.1 Candidatus Protochlamydia sp. | reverse complement strand
ACCTGGATTATTATTTAGACGCTGATCGATTGCATCTTGTGCTTGATTGCAATAAATCAAATGATATGCAACGGATCTCCGGTTTATTTGATAACGTTGTCATTGATTCATCTGTAACAAAAGGTTTTGAAAATTCTGCCCTTCTTAACCTAGCAAACATCGTAGCTCTTGGCGGAACGTTGATAGTACCTGAATTAGCTTGCATGCGGGGGTGGGATGAAAAAAATAAAATTAGCTATTTTCGTACGATCACTTCAATTGAAGAAGTTGTTAATTATAAATTATTGATAAAAGAATTTGCTATTAAGTATATTTCTAGATTATTAGATAGAGAATTTGATATAGAGGAAGATACGTTCAATCAAGCGATCGAGTTACTTAAAGAATACGAAAATATAATTTTAGATTCATTGGCTTATCAGACATGGTTCGAGAATAAATCGAAAGATAAAAAGGAATACATTGGTTGGCAAGAAAACCAATGTAAATTAGAAATGTTTTTTGAAGAACTGGCTGAAAAATCTGGGATTTTTTCTCCCGAAAAAAGAAATAGATCGCTTGCCTGGGAAAAAGGGAAAGAAGATCTGTTAAAAATATTTAAGCAGGTTGAATTTGGCAAAGATAAATCTTATTGGCCTTGGACTACCAAATACATTAAGGCTGAAGGACGTAAAGTGGATTTATCTATTTGATTTCATAAAAATAGTTAAATTACGATTTACATCATAGGTAAGAGGTAAAATGCAAGGAACACATTTTGAATAATCCATTGATCACTTTGTCGGGCTTTATCAATAAGATCAATCGACTCATTGCCCATTTTGTCGGAGGGACGCAGCGACCCGTTTTTTTCGACATTGCCAAAGACTATCCTGAACTGCTTGTGATTCAAGAACATTACGCAATAATTAAAAAAGAATTAGAGGCTCTTTTAAATTCCAATACTAAAATACCTCTATTGCACGACATTGATGAAACGACGACCTTTATTTCGGCCAATCAGCCAGATAAAAACTGGCGCATGTTTGAGCTTTATTGCTTCGGACAAAAGCCTGAGGCTAATCGCCGTTTATGTCCCCAAACATGCGCCATTCTGGATAATATTCCATCAGTTCAACATGCGGCTTTTTCTATTTTGGGACCTAGCAAATCAATCCCCTTTCATACAGGGTCATACCGGGGAATTTTGCGTTATCATCTGGCCCTCATTGTACCGGAAGAAAGCCCTCCTCGTATCAATGTTAAAGATCAATACTACACATGGAAAGAAGGCGAAAGTATTTTATTTGATGATACATGGATGCATCGAGTACTAAACGATAGTTCTGGCATGCGTGTTGTATTATTGATCGATGTTAAACGAAAGCTTCCTTTCCCTTTGAATATTATGAATTCCATTTTACTCAAGACATTGGGCACGCGTTATGGAAAATCTGTCATGGAAAAACTTGAGTGGAATCGTTAGTACCTGATCATAGATATTGAACAGGTTTTAAATTATTTCTCCAATTCTTTTACATGGTCATTTAAGGGATGCTCTTTTTCTAATGTGCTGCAGAGTTCTTTTAACAGTTGAATCCACTTCAAACGGAGCTTTTCCGCATAGATTTGGTCAGCTACAGGTATTTTTCTTAATATTTTATTAAAATCAAACGGAGGTACAAAATTTTTTAATTTGATCATTTGATCTATTGCAGTGACCATTACCTCCACTAGCCCATTAAATATTTCTTCAGAAAATTTTTCCGATCTTTTTTTTGTATAAAACTTTAATCTGAACATTTTTGCAAAAATGGCCATCGCCGGAGAGGAGAGACTGATAAAATCAAGGCAGGCTTCCACTGTTTCAACTGTTTCATTCAAGTTTTCAGTGAGGGCTTTCGTTAAGTCTCCCGAATTCAAAAGTTCAGTAATAGAGCCGTGAATAGGCTCAAGGCTAGTATCTTCATCACAAAAGGTTTTTACCTTTTCTAGTATGGTTTGAAGGAAGCGGCTGAAGGAAATGTTGCGTTGCAATACAACTTCTTCTGAAGGCTTGTCAGGGAGCTGCAAAAAGAGTTCTCCTAAAAGACCTAAGGAGGCTGGTTCTTTATAGGTAAGCTTCAAATTAACAAACTGATCTGCCAAACCTTTCACACAGTTTAAATAGGAGCTGTAGTCGTTTATTCGCTTCTTCAAATTAAAATTAATTTCTATGTATTTCAAATGAAAGGGGTCGATTTTATCGCTTTGCAAAGGAATCCAAGCCAGGGCTTTTTCAAAGCAGGAGACTGCGGCTAAAGAATCGGAATTAAAAATCTGAGATTTTCTCGTATTAAGCAAAGTATAGCATACCGTTTCGCAGGTAATAAAGCTCTGTTCGCTTGTTTTAACATTCATCAAAGCGTTTAACCAGGTTAGCATCAGATTTTGTCCTAATTGCTTTTCCTTGGTTAGCAAAGGGGCATGCTGGCTATTATCGAATTCCAGCAAAAGATAAAAAAAAGTTTCGGCCAGGCCCCCTTTAGGGCAAATTGTTAATTGTATTTTCTCATCTAAGGGCCACTGCCTGGATTCTAAATGAATGATCTCCGGCATGATTTTTTGCAGACGCTGTTCATAAAGAGCAAAATCACGTTTTTTTCCCTGTAAAAAAAATTGTTTTGTGAGCAAAGCACAGCAAAGTTCGAGATAGTGCACAGAGTATTCAAGCGGATGGTTATCTTTCACATGCTGAAAAATTTCCCACGCATTTTCATATTGATAATGCGCCATTTTTATAGATTGCTGTTGGGCAATGGAGTAAGTCGAGTAAGAAAGATTGCGCAATGTGATTGAATAAAGCGTGTAAAAAAGCGACTCCCCGTTGGCAATAGCAAGAGGATGCTCCTGGCAAGCTTTAGCGATTTCCTTACTTTTAGAAAGATATTCTTCCCCATGTACTTTCCTATCCGCCCCATTCCATTGGTTCAGTGAAAAAATGGCATACATAAGGGGAGTCGGCTTTTGAAATGAAAGCAGCCGCCTGATCATGCTGCTTGTGGCTGTTAAAATAACTTTTTCAGCGGCAGCAATGCTTTCCCCTAGCTGCAGATAAAGACTTAATTCAACAAATTTTGGTTGGTTGTTTTTAAATATTCCTGCTGCATAAGCAGCAAGGGTAATTTTTGATAAATTTTCCTGAAAATTTAAAGTAAATTTATTTTGAGCCATTCCTGCTAAAAAATGGTGTGAAACAATGGCGGACTTTCTTGGGGGTACTGGCCAAAAATAGATGAGTTCTTCTAACTCTTCCGCAATATCTTCTGTAGGGATGGATAAGATTAGGTTTTTTTTTAAGGCATAATCTTCAATATGGCCCGTAACCAGTGTATCCAAACCAATCGCCAGGCAATCGGCATCGAAATGGAGCTCTTTTAAAAATTGAATGCACCACTTAAAGTAATGGTGACGTATTTCCTTTAAAACGGGCCGTTTAAGTGTTTCATGGTATTTGATTTGAATTATTTTCTTTAAGCAATCAGTAAACTTTGACTTATCCTGCAAATTTAGACTATCTGGATTTGCGTAAATGCGGGAAAGTTCAAAAGCTACTTTAAGATGAACTTTTAGTAAATCAGGATGCGCAAAAAGAAAAGGGGCCCATTTGACAAAAGTATCCACTGCAATTTCGCTTTGAATGCTTTGCGGTCCGTGACAATGCAGATATAAAAAACGTGTCAGGAAGGAGTTGATCAAAACGGCTTGTTGATCAGCGGAAAGGGGTGTCACTTTGATGGCCTGAAACAGAACCTCTTCATATTTTTTAATTGATTTAAGAGAAGCGTGAGCGAGGGCTGCTGGATATAGGGAAATCAAAGGATCTTTAAGCTTTTTCTGAAGTTCAAGATTTCCGTTTTTTGAGAGCTGGTACATGAAGGATATAAAAATGGGAAAGAGAAAAGGCTGAGGATTTTTTAAGGCATTAATCATTCTTAAACGGGAATCGTCAGGAAATGCATTGTTGAATATAAGCTTTAGCAATCCAGCTGCTTCTTCATCAAAATGTTCTTTGTATCCATTTTGGATCACTGTTTCAATGCATTTGACAAAAACAGCATATTTATCTCTTTTTTTATGAAAATCAATAATAAATGGGGCTAAGCGATTACATAAGAATTGATAGCACTCTATTTGTTTGAAAGATTGCAATTTAAGAATTAACGCTTTTTCCAATTCAAAATCCCACTCTTCAGAACCGCTTAAACGGTATTTTTCTTTTGCCAAAACAATAGCTTCATATTTTTTTTGATCAATATCAGTTGAGTTAAGTTCTTCAATTTGAGCCAGTAAGATTTCCCGATAAGCTTCCATTTCTTCTTTTTCTGTGGAACTATTTGAAAAAACATTTTTCTTTAGAAGTGAAAGCTCTTCAAAATAAAAATTTAAATCGGGATGCTTGATTTGTCTAAGGCAATTGAGGTAGACAACCCAGCACCTGGCTTTGAATAAAGGACACGCCAAAGAGTTTTCTATTTGTTTAAAAAGGGCAGTGCATTGAGAAAGGGCGTTTTTGAAACCCCCCTTTTCAACTGCTAAAAGTAATTTGAGCCATAACCCTTCATCATGCAATAGATAGTAGTCAAAAAACTCAAAAGCTATAGTTAAATCCTGCTCATTGAGAGGGCGCTTTAAATAGCTTTCTGCCTCTTGTTTTGCCATTTTCTCTAATAAGTGGGTCTGTTTTAAAAACAAGCTTTTGGCCTCGCAGCTTAAAAAGAAGGACTTTCTTTTTTCCATCGAAATAATGGGTTGAAGAGAGCTTACAAGCCTAATCCAAATGTTTTGATAGTTCTCCTTAGTTTCTGGATCGGGCGCATGTTTAGCTAAAAAGCCCTTTAACAAATCAAAAGCTTCTAAGTTTTGATTTAAAAGGTTGAGTTTATTGAGGCTGCAAAAAAGCGCTTGTTCAAGAAGTTTTTTTTCTTCCTTACCTTCAGCGAGATACCAGCTCAGTTCAATCCATTCGAAGGCCATTAAGGCAGAGCGAGGATCATTTTGTTTAAGCAGGTGATGAATAAATGCTTGTACTGAAGAATAGTCGGACCGGTCAATAGGCTTGGCTGATGTTTCCCAAAGGGTTAGCAACTTGATATGTTTATTAAAACTCATTTCGTCATTTTTGTGGAGATAGTGGCGGCAAAGCTGCCAATAGAAGGCTTCGAAAGATTCGATCGGCGCCAGTACATACTTGTTTAAAGTAAGCATATAAGCGAAGCACTCTTCGTAGCAGCTGTTTTCTAAAAGGGTGGAAAGTACCATTGTGTGTTTTTTACCTAACCAGGCCTTAAATTCAATTGGGGGAGGAAAAGACAAATCCTCTCCCTCGTTTAACATTTTTGAACCTATTTTTAAGAATTGCACCATTTCTGAAGGATGTCCTTTTAAAAGGAAAATTTTATCGACCAGTGTCCATAGTAAAGGGAAACGGGGTTCCAGACTAAACCGCATGCTATTTTCTAAATAATTTAATAGTAGGGGACGTCCTCCATTAATTAATGTAATTGTTTCAATTAATAATTTATCGAGGGAGGGAAAAATGGATGGATTAGAAGTTGTTTCACATAAAAGCTTAATTAATTCAGCTGTGCTGGCCGATTTATTTTTAGGAGTATTCAAAATAAGATGCTTAAATAAATGTAATAGATCCTCTTTGATTTCAATTTTTAGTTGGCACGTTAGGTGGTTGGCTAAAAAATCATAAAGAGAGGGCACTGAAGAGGGTTGAAGAGGACTTTTGATCAATTCTTCTAAAAGTTTTTGACTTAAGACATTCTCTTTTTCCTTAAGTAGGCGGGTCCCAAGTTCAATTTTAAATTGTTGAAAACCTGGATGTTTAAGTAAGGTCCTAGGGATTATTTTTTGTTCTTCTAAAGTATAGTAGAGAAGTGCGACGCTATTAGCAGGGCAGAAGTCTAACTTCTGTTCCAAAAACATAAGCCAGAGGTTCGACAGGTTTTCAGCTTCAAAAAGCCCAAACCGGCCAGCTTCCATGAGGATTTTTTCTGCCATGGGATGGAAATTCCGACATTTCAGCAGCTGGCAAAAGGGAGAAAAAATCTTATGCCCTAATTTTTTTTTGACATTTCTGTCCTGAACTAAAAAGGCTGCCTCAAGCAAAGGATTCAAAGAAGGCATGAGTTCAATCAAAATGAAAGGAAGTTCGTCTGAAATTTTGTTTGATGCTTGGCAAGCCAGCATGCAGAAACCATCAAATTGTTCTTCAACTTCCAGAATATTTTTTTCTAGCATGTTCTGAAAATGGACAACTGCTCGGTGTGGATCATTAGTGATAAGCTTTTTGAATATAAGCAAGCTGGTTTCTTTTGAAACTGAACCTAATTTCTTCCATAAAAGAAGGCCAAAATGAAAAATTTCTATTTTTTGCCTGATTAAAATCCCAACGAATTCTTCCGGAGGAAGAGAACAATCATTTTTTATGATTAGTTCCAGTATTTCTGCATAATGGGATTTGGCTAAGGTTGGAACGAAAGCTTCGATTCGACCAAGCAGCTCCTTCTTTTTTTCAAGCGGTTCGATCTTCATTAAAATTGAAGGCAGGGATAAGAAAAGCTTGTCGATTTCTGCGCAGTTGGTATCTTGCGACGCAGCAAAAAGATAAATCTGGATCCCAAGTAAATTATAGTTCACTTGGGATAGCAAAAGCCATTTTTCAGCTTTTTTCATTAGTGCATTGCAATCGATTTTAAAACAATCCTTGAGAGGGGAGGGGTAATTAATTTTTTCAAAATTTAGCTCAAGGCTATCATGGATTTCCATCAAAGCGGGCAAACACTTCGGATTTTCTTCTAGGTAATAAAAAACTGCGTCAAAATATGCCTGGGGAGTTGCTACGACGCAGATCGAAAAAGGGAATTTTAAATGGAAGGCATGGGTTGGCCCTTTATCCGACCATCCTAGCTGCGTAAAAGTTGTTGGACATGAAAGGAAAGCAACCATTCCCATCCAGGCATGGATTATGCTAAAGGGCAGGGTTTCATCGCGCAACCCTCTTTTTAAAGCAATTCCCAGGGCATGGCTAATAGTGTGTGGATCCAGATTTAAATAATTCCCTGTTTCCATGAAATTCCAAAGCCGCGCGATCTCTTCATCATTGACCGAGCCGTTCTCATAGACAGATAAAATAGCCCTTAAAAGATATTGCAAGGCAAATAAAGGATCGATTGGCGGATGGATTTTCTCAAACTCGTCTCTTAACAAGCAGAAGAGATAAAATCCATCCGAACTGTCGATCTTCATGTTTTTGGAGCCGTGCATTTTTTCAAAATAATTTTCTTTTAGGCTAAAAATGTGCTTAAGAATTTCTCTTTCCATTTGCTGTTGGCTAAATTTCTTATAATATTTTAAGTATCGGATCCACCCGTTTGGGTGAAGGTCCATTATTGAATAACTATTGGTTAAAAGATCAATTAAAGCTTTTACAGGATTGCAAGGACCGGTTTTTATTTGAAAATTTACCTTTCCGCCATCTTTCAATAAAGGGAGTAGGGAGATTGTAAAACAATCTCTTGATGAAAGGCATGGGTTCTTCAAACCGATGGAAGTTGACCCTGGCTGGTGGCCTATAAATATCAATTCAAAAGATCTATCATTCGTTTTTTCTCCAAAAATTGCATACTTGCATCCCTCTTCATCTACAATTTTTCTTTTTGTGACCCCCCCAAACTCTTCAAGACTGTATTTTTTTAATAGCGGGGAAGTGGGCTCAAGAAATTTATATTGATCTTTTCCCAATCCTTTTAAAAGATTGCAATAAGCCACAGGATTAAAATTCTCCATTTTAGTGGCTAAAAAATTTTGAGCCTGGCTGCTAAGATAAATCATAAAGTCTAAGGAGCCATCATTAATTATGCGCAGATCCATATCTTTAGCTTTTTGAGCAAAAAAATTCTTGATATGGGGGAGTTGGAACCAATCCTCGATTATCTTTAATGGAATATGGGGGAAAGTTTTTTTTATAAATTTGATAAATGGATAAGCCCCAGCTAATTCAATTAAATACTGTCCGATTAACTCTGATTCGATGATAGGAAAAGGACCTGCGATTTTAGAGTCCGGATGTTGGGAAGCAATTTGACTGGCTTCTGATAAAAAAGTATGAAGTTGAAAAAAAGTAAACTCAATTTTAAAGGGAGGCACCGGCTGGTTATTCTGGTCAAACAAAGACTTGCTTTCAATCCAACGAGGCTGATGTAAAAAATTCAAAAATGCTTTTATAACGGTTAGGTCTTCATCATTGGATGTGTAAAGAGGGGGGAAAACTTCATTTTGGTAAGATTTAAGAGGATTGAATTCAGCATCACAAATATTTCTTGTCTGAAGCGTTGAAAAAATGAAGTCTTCCGGGGAAAATATAGGAGTGTTACAAGTTTTAATTTGAGGTGAATTTTCAAACTGAACAAAAGATATTCTTTCAAAAATTAAATTATCATTTAAAGAATTTATTAAATTAACTTTAGGATAAAGAGGATTCATTCAAGCAGCCTTTTGTAAAAACGATAATCCATTAAAATCTGGTAAAATTTAGACAAAAAGGCATAAAGACGCAAATAAAAAGAGAGATTATTATTTAATTTTTTTATATAATGAATTAAAGAAATTATTAAGAAATCAATCTTAGGTTTGTACAATGAAATGTCCTTTTTGCCATTCTGAAGGATTAAAGGTAACGGATTCACGCGATGCGCTGGATATGAATGCCATCCGTCGAAGAAGGGAGTGTTTGAATTGTTTAAAAAGGTTTACAACTTTTGAGACAGTAGAGCTGACTGTCCAGGTAAAAAAAAGAGATGGCACATTCGAAGATTATGAACAAAAAAAATTAATCAATGGTTTGTCTGCGGCATGCCAGCATACTAAAATTAGCCATGATCAGGTCATTGGACTGGCCTCCAAAATAACACACGAATTGATGGAAGGTCATGTCAGGCAAGTAAGCACTACGCAACTGGGCGAGATGGCAATGCAGCATTTGCAAGCCTTGGACCCGATCGCCTATATACGTTTCGCGTGTGTTTATAAAAGAATTAAGGATTTAGAAGAATTGGAAGAAGCTATTAAAACGATTTTGCTTTAAGTTATACCCAGGTGGACTCTAATTGTGTTCACTTGGATATATACCCAAGTATATTCAAAAATTGGTTCGCTTGGGTATAAATACTTGCCCGATTTATGGGGATTTGGTATAGCCTACGAAATGCAGTAAACTTATTGAAAACATAAATTAATAATTTATCTTTTTATACGCTAAGGATAAAGGAGCGCAAAAATGGCACTAAAAAAAATCGACGTTGAAAAATTTCAAAAAAGATTAGAAGAAATGCGCAAGCAATTGACTCATTCTTTGAGAGGGTCTACGGCTGAGGTAAAAACTCCGGACGAGGCAACTGGGTATTCGCAGCATCAGGCAGATCAGGGGACAGACGATTTTGACCGTACTATTAGCCTTGAAGTAACAAGCAAAGAATATGGAATTTTAAGGCAGATTGACCGCGCTTTGGAAAAAATCAAAGATGAAACCTATGGCATTTGCGATATTACCGGGGAAGACATTCCTTTGCCACGCCTTGAAGCAGTTCCTTATGCAACGATGACGGTGAAGGCGCAGGAAAAGTTTGAAAAAGGGTTACTTTAAAGTTGATAAAGATGGAGTCATGTTGGTTTTTCAGTCAAAAGAGCCGGTTAGGCCTTCAGGTCTTTTGGATAGGGCTTGCCGTTTTATTTCTTGACCAGCTGTCAAAATTTATCGTTTACAGCTTTATTCCCCTAATGGATGCTTCTACTTATTGGTATCCTTATGGAGGGATTGGAATCTTTCAAGATTTTTTGGGTATCGAGTTTTCGATCAATCACATGACGAATAAAGGGGCTGCTTGGGGATTATTTGGAAATTATCAATTTCCCCTGCTTATTTTTCGCATGGGCTTGATCGGAGGGTTGGCGATTTACCTCGTCCGCTTTAACCACCGCTTTTCCTGGCAAATTCCTCTTGTCCTCGTCCTTGCAGGAGCAATAGGAAATGTGCTGGACTACTTCTTTTATGGGCATGTTGTCGATATGCTTCATTTTGTGCTTTGGGGTTATGATTTCCCGGTATTTAACCTAGCGGACTGTGCAATTACAATTGGGATCAGCTCTCTTTTTCTACTTTCCTGGTTTGAAAAATAAGAGGTCTATGATGGCAGGCCACCCCCCCTTAGCTATTTTACCCAAAGTTAATCCTGCTTTGCAGTGTTCTAAATGGCTTTCTTCGTCGGTCCTTCTGGATGCCCAGGAAATGCAGGAATTGATGCAGGCGCTTGGTGATTTTTGGATTTTTCGCGTAAGCGGTATTTTGCAAACATCTGAAGGGGAAATTTCAAAAGAAGAATTTTTAGATTGTTATTTTCATTATATCGAAGCCTTAAAAAATGGCCAGCCCCCCTTTACAGATCCTCGTTTGCAAAGCTATTTTTCAGCGGTTTTTACCTCCTCAAGTGATGCCTTATACGAGGTCGCCCTTCCAGGCGGACAAAAATTGATCAAAATCGGCCGGCCGGTGGTTCAACTCCAGAAGCATCGTTTTAATTATTCAAAAGCAGATGGGAAATTCCGCTCGATGGGAATGGGGCAGGAGAGCATCCAATGGGGAATTCATTTTTCTTATCCCCAGCTTTATCAGGATGGAGCTTTGCAGGTGAAGGAAGTAAGGGGCCAGGAGGAATTTCCTAATACGGCATTATTTAAACGCCTACAAAAATGGGTGAGGGATCATACTGCTCCAACCCCATTTATGGTGAATGGAAAGAGGATTAATGTGCCGATCCGATTGGGTAAAAATTGTTTTGACTGGATCAACCACCATCCGCAGCTAAAAGGGAAGGGCTTAACAGTCCTTGCTTTAAGAAACTGACCAAGATATCGAACAGGTTCTGAGAAAAGAATAGCGGAACGGTGTCCGCTATTCACTTAAATCATTTTACATTAAATTTTAAAGCCTTCTACAGATTGATAAGCAGCCCCTAGAATGCCCGCTTCCTTTGGACCTGTGAAAGTCGGTACTTTCAGATGCAGGCTATTGATGGCATTGGTCAAAAGATCGCCATTCCACTCTGTATGCCCGCCGGTAAAAACCACACTATTTGGGATTCCCCAATCTTTGCCATTTTCGATCATATGTTTTTCAATGAATAATTTCCATCGTCCGGCAAATTCTTCAATGGCCTTCGTCTTATCTCCATGCTTTTGCATTATCTTATCAAATGCCGGGCCACTGCCCACTTCCCAAATTCCTTTATTAGTGGTCAGTTCTTTCACTTCCCATGCCTCTCTTCCGAAAAATTTCATTAAATCCTCAGTGGGCTTCAATTCTTTTTTGCTGTTAGTAAAACCAAATCCTACTCCAGTGCCAAGTGCAATATTCCACACTCTTCCCTCAGGTAAATTCGGCATTGTTCTCAAGGAGGCAAGAAGATGGGCGTTTCCATCATGTAATTGCGTCACTTTTTCTCTTGGCAAGCCGAATAAATCTGGAACATCCCACGTGCTTAAAGGCTTACTTCTAAGTTTGTCCAGGCCGGCTAGCGAAAAGCCGAATGCATAATTATTCTGAACCTCTGCATCAAGATCGGAATTGAATTCTTTAATTTTTTGTCTTGCCCAATCGGAAATATCCTGTTGGTCTGGGCACTTGCCCATTTTATGAATAGTTCCTACATTCATTGTTTTATTTTCTGCATCATAATTAACAAGTGCAGTTTTTAACCCGCCGCCGCCTAAATCAAAACAACGGATAGTTTGATTATTTACTGAATTCATGTTTAACCCTCTTTTATTAAAAAGATATATAATAAATTATAATATTAAATGAATTAAATGTCAATTTGTTATTAAATATTAATTTTTTGAAAAATGAAAAGGGTTCGTTCCTGCGATGAAAATGAAAAGCGAAATAGCTGCCCTGCCATTTCGCCAAAAATTTTATTCCTAATTTAAATGGTTAACTATCGCGATAGAGAAATTTTAATTTTGTCCCATTGGGCCTTATTTCTGTGGCTTCGGGTAGTCTTTTTCCATTTGCATATTTGAACTCTATAATCCTTCCGTCTGGAAAAATTTCTCTAGCTGGGCCATTTTTTACCCCGTTGAGATAGGTGAACTCCATAACCGTTCCATTATTTTGAATTTCTTTTGCCGGGCCTTCTCTCTCATCATTGATATATGTAAATTCAATTGTGACGATGCCCTCTTTGAAGAATTTGGCGGGACCCTCTCCCTTTCCATTTTTATAAATGAATTCTATCGTCGCACCGTCTTTGAAAGTTTGTAAGGCATTACCTTGCCTTTCCCCATCGACAAAGTTAAATTCAATGACAGCATCATTATCTTTTTGAGTAGCCTTGCCCTGCCGAACGCCATCTTTGTAAGCGCATTCTACCACCACTCCTGTAGGGGAAGTAATAGTGGATGTTCCGTCCTTTCCCCAATTTGTATAGTTAAATTCTTGGCGCCCGCCATCGTTTGTGTAAATTGTTCGGGCGCCGTTTTCTTGCTTATTTACTCGTTTTGAATTGATTTTCTGCTCATCGCAACCCTTGTTAGATAAGGCAATCAATGGAAAGCTGGGAGGGTATAAACACAGGGCATATTGACAAAAGGACTTATAAGAAGTGGCATAGATTTTACTGTCAGTAATAGATGCTTTTTGCTCAATAAAAACATTATTAATAAAGTTTGTTTTTTCTGAGGGGGTGAAATAAACCAGTTGATTAGTGTCATTTTTCATCGCACCCAAAATGAAAACCATATCCATTGGACGATTTTCAATGCGCTCAGATTGGGCGGGCCAAAAGTAAATTTCCTGACCCTTTACATTTTGTTTCATTTTAGAAGCCGACTTCAAATAAAATTGAGGCCCGAGCTGACCTAATGCCAGAAAAGGCCCTTTTTCTTTTAAGGCGTTTATTAAATTCTCAATTTTTTCATAAATTTGGCTTTTTTTTAAATAACCAACATTTGAATTCCCTTGTAGTATAGAAGGCTTCTGAATAAAAACGTTGTCAGAATCACTTATTAAAAAATCATAATAGGGTTTAATTTCTTTCGGTATCATTGATATTCCTTATTTTAAATGATGATAAACCGAACTTATCTTATTCTTTCTAAATATATAAATCAATAAAGCTGTTATATTCATATGCCTGTTTTCTATTAATATTTAAAAAAAGGAAATAGCTTGTAAGCTATTTCCTTAAGGAGAGACAGGTCAGAGATTATTCCCAGTAAGGAGGATAAGTTAACGCCCCATCCGCATTATTCACTTTAACCACTTCTACCTGAGGGATTTGAAGGGCTTGCATATAGCCTAAGACCAAAACTGGATTGGACACGGCTACTTCAACTAACGATCCTCCTGGCAGCTCGGCATCGGTTTTGCTTACCATTTTTTTAACTGCTTGTTCCAATTCAGCGGCTGATGCAACCTTCTTATCGCTTACTAGGGGAAGAATTCCATAATTAAACAAGCTTCCTGCCGCTAATACTTGCGTGCCTGGACTTTGAATTTTTTCAATGACATAGGGATCTGTTTGCAAGGCTAGCCTCCCTGCATATTGAAGGGCTGCTTGGACCTCTTGATCACTCATTGGATTAGGAGATTGAACAGTGTTTAAGTTTTTGTGCTGAATCTGTTCTATGATCCCATTTTTGAAGGGGATAGAAGCTGTTTTTCCCTTTTCGACTAAATAAGTTCCTGCTTCTGTCAAAGTTGTGAGCTGCATGCTCCCGCCTCCAATATCCCAAACCACTGTGTTCTCAGGCTCGGCGGGAGTTAAGGCCAATGCGCCCCTAAAGGCTAAAATGCCTTCTTCATCCTGGTTGATTATACGGACTTGAACGCCTGTCTCCCGTTCTATTTTTTCAGCAAATTGTGGAGCATTGGCCGCTTGCCTGAACGCAGCTGTAGCCACTCCAATTACCTTTTTAACATGATGATCTTCAGCCACTTGTTTTAATTCTTTGATTGCCTGCAGTCCCTGGTCCATTACTTCCTGATCAAAAGTATTATTCGAGGATTGCTCAAGATGTTTTTGATAAGGGACAGGAATTGATTTGTCGAATATTTGAGAAATAATTTTATTTGTTTTTGGATCTACTTTAGCGATTTTCAAGTTAGTCGCTCCCGATCCAATATCTAGAGCTGCGCGAAGTTCCCCTTGGCTTTCATACCAGCGCGGAATTTCGTGAGCAGCTAATATAATAAGCAGCAAAGCTACTAAAAGCCAGGTCAAACGTCTATTCATAGCCTCTCCTTTACCTACCCATAATTTAATGGATAGACGGGCTCTTTATGCAAGATTGATGCCAGCAGAAAAATTATCCTGTAATAAAAATGACCTTAGGATTAGAGCCTGTTAAAGCTAAAAATTTATCAGTAGGAATGCGAATGCGCCACCCATGAAAAGGGTCACGTATCACGGCGCAATCGAAATCAATATGATCCAGAATGATTTCGTGCCCGCCGATTTCTTTATCGATTATGCAGCAAGCTAAGGAACCATATAAAAATAGGCAGTCGGCAAAATCAGAAACTCGACTTGCAATTTGGGTGCAGCTAGCCTGAAAACCGGCATTATGGAGCCAATGAATTAACATTCTATCATTTCCGGCCCCGCTTCTCCTCAGACTTTTCACATTGCATTTTTTGTGATGATCTTCAATCAGCATTGCAGCGCAGGCAGCTACGCAAGTTTTAATCGCTCCCTGTTGAACCATCACTTTACCATCTGGATAAATACCAATAGGGTATTGATCTGTAAAAGTAACGGTGCTGCAGCTATAAATTTTTAATATTAAATCATCTTGGATAAAAATAGTTTGGTGGACAGGATATTTGCTCGGCGAGATCGCATAACCCTCTTTGGTCTCTTCCATTCTTTCAGGTGTTTCACATAAAGTGAATCATTGGCTGAAAAGCAGGGGAATTTACGCTGTTTAAAATGCCATTTTATTAACTCTTCTTTATTTTGGTCCATTTCTTTAACGAAACCCATAAATTTTTTAGTACTCAAGATCCCTTTTTTTGAAATGGCATTTTTAGGCAGCCATGAAGGGCGGCAGGCTGCTAGATCAGTATTGAAAGGCAAGAGCGGTTTTAAAATTTCACATCTAACATTAATTTGTTTAATACCAGAGACTTGAGTTGCTAAAAAGAAGTTTCTTAGAATGGTTAATATTTTTTCAATTTGGTTGTTAGAAGTGTTTAAATAGGACAGGCAAACTTCTTGTTCAAATAAAATATAATGCTTAAAATGCACAAAAGTTTTTTCGACGGGAGTCATGGCCCACCTCCAATTACTATATTTCGATTTATTGTATAGCTTGTCCTTTTTTGTCCAAATGAATTATGATCTTTATATCATTCTTTATTTCTGGGTTTATATGCTTAAGTCATCTTCTTCCTATGCCTTGCTAGATAGCGGAGATGGAAAAAAGTTGGAACGCTTCGGCTCCTATCTTTTATCTAGGCCCTGTTCCCAGGCTGTATGGAAGCCTCAATTACCGCCTCATGAGTGGGGAACAGCGCATGCTCTTTTTTCCAGGGAAGAAGAAAATAAATGGAGCGGATTGGCCCGGCTACCTGAGATGTGGGAAATTGAGGCTGCAGGAATAAAATTCAAAATTTCACCTACTGATTTTGGCCACCTGGGAATTTTTCCCGAGCAAAAGCCCTTTTGGGAATGGATACAAACCACACTCGCTTTACGCCATAAACCGCGGGTATTAAACCTCTTTGCTTATTCGGGAGGATCAACGCTTGCTGCTGCTAAAGCCGGGGCCGCCGTCTGTCATTTGGATGCTTCTAAGGGCATGGTGGCGTGGGCGCGTGAAAACGCTCTTTTAAATGGACTGAAAGAGGCACCCATCCGCTGGATTGTAGAAGATGTAAAAAAATTCATCCAAAGGGAAATCAAAAGAGGCTCCCGCTATGAAGCAATTATTTTGGACCCTCCTAGTTTTGGCAGGGGATCGAAGGGTGAGCTGTTTAAAATTGAAGAAGAAATCGTGCCCCTTTTGCATGAATGCCGTCTTTTACTCAGCGATCAGCCTATTTTCATTTTGTTTTCATGCCATACTCCAGGCTTTTCCCCTTTAGTCATGGACCATCTTCTTACGCAGGCCATGCATGGCATTGAGGGTTTTATCGATGCCGGTGAAATGATCCTCGAAGGAAAAGGCGGGGCCTTTGACGTTCCAAGCGGGACTTTTGCAAGGTGGGTAGGGAAAGCAGTATAATTATGCTAGAGATTTCAAGTGTTCAAAATCCGAAAGTCAAGCAGGTCATCCACCTGAGAGATCGAAAGGAAAGAGATGAGACGCATCAATTTTTAATTGAAGGCTATCGGGAGCTGCTGCGCGCAGTTGATGCTAAATGGGAGATTGAAACGCTTTTTATCTGCCCGCCCCTTTTTCTTGGATCGAACGAACCGAAGCTCATCGAAAGGCTTCGCTCACGTGGAACAGCCATTTATGACTGCAGCGAAAAGGTTTTTCAAAAAATATCCTACCGAGACAGGCCCGACGGCCTGCTGGCCATTGCCCCTCAAAGAAGGCTGCGTCTCGAAGACTTTGCTTTAAAGCATGAAACTGCTTTGTTTGTCGTTGCGGAGGCAATTGAAAAACCTGGTAATTTAGGTACTATCTTACGCTCTTCCGACGCAGTCGGGGTGGATGGCCTGATCGTTTGCGACCGATGCACTGATATTTTCAATCCAAATGTTGTCCGTGCTAGCGTCGGAACCCTTTTTACAGTCCCTACCGTCGAAGCCTCCGGCGAAGAGACGCTGGACTGGCTGAAAAGCCGGGGGATTGCTATTTTGGCGGCAACGCCTCAGGCTGAGAAAGAGTTCACCCAGGTTGATATGACCCGGCCGATAGCTATTGCGGTCGGAACAGAGCAGCTTGGGCTGTCCGAACGATGGATGCGGGAAGCTTCCCTGCAAGTGCGCATTCCCATGAATGGAGTAGCCGATTCTTTGAATGTCGCCATGGCGACAACTTTGCTTTTATACGAAGCGCTTCGCCAAAGAAGCAGGTGAACTAATGCTTTGCCCCTTTCCCATTCTGTTCGAAGACAACCATTTGCTTGTATTAAATAAGCCGGGGGGATTGCTTACCCAACCTAGCGGAACAGAGCAAGAGAGCCTTGAGATGCAGGCTAAAGTCTGGTTGAAAGAAGCCTATGCCAAGCCGGGCAATGTATTTTTAGAGCCCATCCATCGCCTTGATAAGCCTGTCAGCGGAATTGTCGTCTTTGCAAAGACAAGCAAGGCCTTGTCGCGTCTGCATGCATGCATTAGGGATAAAAAAACCAAAAAAGTTTACTTTGCTCTGATAGAAGTCCCGCCAAAAGCTCGTCAAGGGATCTTGGAAGATTATCTTATCCATGATGATTTTAGAGCAAATATTGTTTCTTCCGATCATCCTCAAGGCAAATTGGCCCGTCTATCCTATGCATGGACAGGTGAGAACACAAAAGGTTATTTGGTCCGGATCGAGCTTGAAACAGGACGTTACCATCAGATCCGGGTTCAGCTGGCAGGAATAGGCTGCCCGATCAGGGGGGATGTCCGGTATGGGGCGCGCCATCCCTTTGAACAAGGCTTGATTGCCTTGCATCACGCTCAGTTTGAAATTCCTCACCCCATTACAGGAAAGCCTTGCCTTTTTGAAGCTCCTCTGCCTCCCTCATTTAACAATTAACATTAAAAATTTATTTTTAATTACTTTTTATTACACAGTAATTATGTGTCCTTTTAAACTATTTTATATGGATTACTAAAATTTATTTAAGTTTACTAAAAATGTAATTCTTCATATTGTTTCCTCCTTGAACCTATCCCGCTCAGATTAGTGAGATAGGTTCTAGCTTGTTTAAAAAACAAGCTAATGCGTGAACAAATTCTATTTAGGAGTTAATATGAAAAAACATTTACTAATTTTCTTATTGCTAAGCGTTGCCGGAATGCAAGGTCTTTTCGCCAATGAGTATTGCTATAATTCATGTCAAAATGAAGGGTGGTATGTAGGTGGATATGGCGGAACAAATTGGTTGCATCAAAATAAACACCACGAAATAAAAACTCGCACGGGTTATACAGGTGCGGGCTCGCTCGGTTATAAATTCGATAATGGCATTCGCGTAGAAGGAGAGGTTGCTTATCGTCATAATGACATCAAGTCAAGAGAGCACTTCAATGCCTATCAGGGCAAGGGGCATACTTCTGTCACCTCAGGCATGGCCAACGTATTGTATGATTTTGATACAGGCACTTGTATTACTCCTTACATCGGCGGCGGCGTGGGATATTCACATCTTAAAGTGAATGCCAAATGTAAAAATTTGGTTGGTTCAGAACGTTTTACTGGCTCGGATAGCGGATTAGCCTACCAGGGTATCGTGGGAGCTAGCGTTCCTGTTTGCCATAAGACTGATTTGGGAGTGGAATACCGCTATTTTGGTGCAAGAAAGCATGCTGAAGACCATAGCGTAGGTTTAGCTCTTAGACATTATTTCTAATTACTTAGATATCCAGGGGGATAAGCTTTATCCCCCTTTTTTAAATGACTTTAGGCTATAAAATTCACATTATTTGTAATCTGCATTTTATAACAAGATAGACAGGATCGCTACCCGGCAAGATAGGACAGATAATACCTAGAGCCTTGTAAGGCCTTAATTCTACAGTCCAGATCGTAGTGGAGTGGAGGCCTGGGATTGAATGTTTGTTAGGAGGGAGGGATATCCGACCCAGTCATCTCGGGAATTGCCGGAATCGCACGCATAACCTGCTCAAGGGCCGTAAATTCATCGATTATGCGGTCGATCTCATTCAAAATTACTGGAGTATCAGTATGTTTGTCCATTTTCTCAGTTTCCAAAAGAGTTCTGATGTCCTTGAATGGTTGAGTGAGGACCTGGATGCTTGTGTTCTTATCTTTTTTAAAGCTGCCCTTGGCAAGCGCATCCAATCCATTCAAAATGGCACGAAAAGGTTCCTGAAGTTCGGCATAAGTTACGTCTATTTCAGTTAAAATTGTGCGGGCAATTTCAAGAAGAGTACTTGTCGTTAGATCCGCTACTTCTGCAAAATGGTGTTGCTGGGCCTTAAGTCCAAATTTACTTAAAAAATGAGTAGGAAAGCTGACCATGGACAAATCAAATTTGGCGCTCGCAATAATAATTTTTCCCATGACCATAATCATTTGCCGGCAAACCGTTTCCAAGCGGTTTTGCAAAGCCCGATCATTGATTAATTCTAACTTTTGCAAAAGATAGAAAATAGTATAGCTTGCTTCATCCCGACCGGTTGCTTTTTCAGTCTCTTTATCTAAATTGACGCGCGAAATGCTTTTGGATGAAGCAAAAAAAGCTTGGATAACGGGAGGAAAGGTCTGCAGAGTCTGATTGCTCAAAGCAATCTTACTTTTTTCGACAGAACGCAAGGCTATTTCAGATAGGCTGTCGATGGAACTCCAAAGCACTTCATCTTTTTCGTTCTGGATGGCTTTTTTGGCATCCCTTTCAAATACATTTACTAAATAGAAGGGATTTAAAAAACGGAGCATACTCTGCCAGCTATCCTTCAAAATATCCAAACTGATACC
This sequence comes from Candidatus Protochlamydia sp., assembly GCA_013695355.1. Classification (GTDB taxonomy): domain Bacteria; phylum Chlamydiota; class Chlamydiia; order Chlamydiales; family Parachlamydiaceae; genus Protochlamydia. Next base: position 10,604 of record JACDAQ010000004.1, on the reverse strand, counting down.
AAAGAGGACTATCCAAGCAGGGAGGATCCATTGTTGAAAAGGAAAATCGGCTGCAAATAAAAGCATAGCCGCTGCAAAAGAAAGAAAAGCAAAAAGATAGAGCCAAAACCTGCCAAAGCCTAAGCGACGGTCCCGTCGATAGAGCTCTATTAAATTAGGCACAAGTTTCTGTTCCAGGTTTGTCAAAGGGATTAGATTAAGGGTCTGGGAGAGGGAGGTAAGAAATAAAATTAGAGCCCCCCCCAACAGCATGCAGGCTGCACTAAGCAGAGGAGGAAGAGAATAAGGATAAAGAAGGGCCATTCCGGCTAAAATTAAAGATAAAATTGAAATGATCATCGTACCCTTCCAGTTTCATGATTAGTAGTTTTAGCCATACACTAAAACAGGGTAGGATTAATGGCAAATGTTAAGTCGGAGTTTGTGTGTGAATGATCTTTCAAAATTTAACAAATTATGTGAATTTTAGGTAAATTTTACTATAAACCCAAAACTCAAATTATAATGCATTGGCAACTAAGCCAGGAACAAAACATGCTTTATATTCATCAAAAAGTCCTAGATTGGTTGAAAGGTCCAGGGCATGTGCATCATTTTCATTTTCTGTAGAGGCAAATTTTGTTAAAATCCTCGCCTCATCAATTTTATCATTACTTGCAATCCAATCAGTATCTTCGCACGTTTGGGATTCAAGAATATGAATACAATTAGCAAAGGTTCTGACAAAAATGGGCGTTAATTGAAACCCCTTATTAGCAACATATTGCCCTTTTTCCAACCAACTTAAATTATTATTTCTAATTGCTTTTTTTCTCATAAAATAAATAGTAATTTTTTCTGTCATTAGGATATGAGGATTTAAATCATTAGCCAAATCGTAATCGTCATATGAATAGTCAAATTCAGGATCATAGCTATCATCTTCGTGAAGTTCAAAATCTAACATGAATACACCAACTGCCCTAAGTTTTTTATTATTTAGTGGGTTGGACGATAGCATGACAAAATTGTTCAAAGTGAGAGGTGCTTCAAAATCATTCTTTTCTTCTAAGCGGTTATATATTAAATCATTATCTACAATATTTAACTTTTGTTCATTAATTCTTCCAAGGCGAGATGGAAAAAGAACAAACTCATAAGTTTCCCGTATCGATTTTTCCGGTTCTTCAAAATCAGGGTCGTTCAGTATTTCAATAAATTTCTTGTTAAGTAAAGGGATTTTTTCTGTTACTATTCCTAAAGCTTTTCCAATTCTACTTCCGCTTATAGTTATGGGATAAAGAGTTGTAAAATCTTTTTTTCTGTTCCGAGTTTGGCCTTCAACCAGAAAAATGCCTTGATCAAGAGAAATTTTTTCCCATAAGATGTTATTTTTACTAATTGATTCATTCCATAAATTGCATACTTTGGAACAGTTAACTATTTCTTTTATTCCCAAATTAAACCCAATTTGTGTAAAAAAATCGTAGGTAGCAAGGTGCTGGAAATGATTGATTTGATTCATGAAAAATATTTTTTTTTATAAGTTTGAGAATTTTTTGTTCGCGAAACCTTAAGGTTTCGCGACAAATTTGAAATGGTTAGTAGGTCCAATAGGAATATTGCGGCTGGATATAAGCTCTGCTAGGATAAGTAGTGTAAGCAGGCTGCACACAAGGTGTCTGAGAATAATAGGGATAAGGATTAACAGTATTATATGAAACAGGCTCTGCAAAAGGCGCTGGTTCAACTGCTGCCATCGTTCTGAAAACAGGAACCGGAGCTCCTATAACAACAGGTGCTGGGGCTGGGGCTACATAAACAGGTGCTGGGGCCACATAGGTCCGCATCCTGGGGCGAGCATCAAAATTAAAATTGAATCCAAAAGATGAGCGTGTTCTATGTTTCGCGCTCAAACTAGGAATAAAAGCACACATAAAGATTAAAGATAGAACCATTAAAAGTGAAAGTTTTAAAGCTTTCATATTATACCTCGTTTTATAAATTTAGGTGATTGGAAATTGATTTTATGTTGGCAAATCATTCCACCTGCCTGGATTTTAACTGACCACTCATTATAGCTCAACCAAAAAAAGAAATTGGTTTAATGAAATAATTAATTAAAAAACAAATTGAATATTATTTAACTAATTCGATACAAAAGATAGTTCGATTTTTTTTTACATTTTTGTGGCCACTTCAAGCGAACTATCATAGATTTAAAGTCTATGATATGAGATGATTTTTTACTCAAGTGTATAAAAATTTGTGCGATCCGATGTAAATAATCCAAGTGTAAGTTATGCAAAAAAAAATATTAGAATCGATTAATGATTGTATTCGAGCGGTTCAGCAATTGAAGGAACCCCATGCACTCGCCTTTATTAACGCAGCCTCCAAAGCATTGTCAGATTGTTTTCAAAGAGGAGGCAAGGTCATTATTGCAGGTAATGGGGGGAGCCTATGCGATGCTTCTCATTTCGCAGAAGAGCTGACAGGGTATTTTCGAAAATCACGACGGGCGCTTCCAGCCATTCCACTATCAGAACCTGGCCATCTCACCTGCACTGCTAACGATCGGGGATTTGAATGGGTATTTGCAAGAGGAGTTGAAGCCTATGGAAAAGCCGGAGATATTTTTATAGGGCTCACTACAAGCGGCAATTCTCCCAATATCATCAAAGCTTTTGAACAAGCCAAAGAACAGGGCTTGCATACAATTGCTTTTTTAGGAAAGGGAGGAGGGAAAATAAGAGGAACGGCTGATCTTGAACTCATCATCGAAGAATTCATTACTTCCGATCGCGTCCAGGAAGCTCATATGGCAGCCATTCATTTGATTATTGAACAAATTGAAGAACATTTATTTTATGGCGTTGATTGTGAAAGAGGCGAGGAAAAGGTGTTAGTAGGAATGAATTTAAAATGATCGTAAAAAAGCTGGAAGTGTATTTAAAAGATATTATTAAAAAAAGAAAGGGGGTTGTCCCTTCGTCGATTAAAGCGGCCCTTTTACCCTTAAGCTGGTGTTATGGCCTTGGTGCTAAAATACGCAATTGGTTTTATGACCGGGGCTGGATGAGGCGTTATGTTCCGCCCGTTTCACTCGTGATTAGTATAGGGAATATTGTTGCGGGCGGTACTGGCAAAACTCCATTTACCCTTTTTTTAGCCAAGGCCTATTATGACCGCTATAAATTGGCAATTTTATCGCGAGGGTATCGGTCAAGGGCAGAAAAGCTTGAGGCTCCTCTTTTATTAAGCGAGGGAGAAGGACCTCTATACCCAGCTTCATTCTGCGGAGATGAGCCTTATATCTATGCTCAGCACTTTCCAAAGGCCATTGTCATTGTTGGCGGCAATCGTAGAAAAGCGTCTTTTTTAGCGGCAAAAGAGGGAGCTCAGGTGATCTTGCTGGATGATGCGATGCAGCATCGAAGGCTGGCGCGAGATTTTGATGTCGTCCTTATTGATGCAGGAGATCCTTTCGGGCATGGCCATTTTCTGCCTCGAGGTTTTTTGCGGGAGGATCGAGAGTCTTTAGGTAGAGCCCATTTGCTCGTGATCAATCATATTACCGATTCACAAATGTTCACTGAAATAAAAAAGGAGCTGCAGCTGTACAGCCAGGCTCCAGTTATTGGCGTCAAAGGCGCGATTTCCGGCAGGCTAGACTTTGAGGGAAAGGAAGTAGGGCCTTTCCTAAACCAGCGTATGGGAATGTTTTGCACGATTGCCCATCCTGAATACTTCAGGCGCACACTTGAATCTGATGGTGCATTTGTTGTAGCCGAATATTGCATGCCTGACCATGATTCAATTAAAGAAAGGGGACTTGCCCGCTTTGCTCTGCAGTGTAAAGAGATGGGGGCTGCTTTCATCGTTTGCACAGAAAAAGATAGGGTGAAACTTCCCGATCAGCTCGACCTAAGTTTGCCAATTGTTTGGGTTAAAATTGAAATAAATGTGGTTGAAGGGAATGAAGAGTGGACTGCCTTTCTATCCCAAACGGAAAACATACTTTTATGAAATTATGGAAGAAAATTTTTATCGGCCTGGCGCTTGGGGCTTTAACGGGGCTCCTGATTGGAAAAGAAGCAATCCATTTGCAGCCGATTGGAAAAATATTCCTAAATTTGATCAAAATGATCATCCCCTTATTAATTCTTTCTTCGATGACAGTTGGAATCTGCAGTATCCACGACCCTCAAAAATTAGGCCGCGTGGGTGGAAAGGCCATGGGAATTTATTTTGCCACCACCATCGTCTCTATCTTGCTAGGTATTACCCTTGCTTTAGTGTTCCAAGTAGGAGAGGGAATGCATTTGGTACCAGACAATGCTATTGCCGAAGCCAATCCGCTAACCATCAGTAACATTTTGGTGTCAATTTTCCCTTCTAATCCCATCGAATCTTTGGCTAATGGCAATATTCTTCAAATTATCGTATTTTCAGTTTTCTTGGGACTGGCCATTAATTTTTCAGGTGAGAAGGGCAAGCCTTTATTGTACGTGCTTGAATCTCTGTCCGACGTGATGTACCGCCTGACTTCATTGATCATGGAATTTTCACCCATTGGAGTATTTGCCATTATGGCTTGGGCGGTAGGTACTTTTGGGGCAGAGTTACTCATTCCTTTGTTTAAATTTTTGGGAAGTTATTACCTAGCTTGCCTGCTTCACTTGATCTTTGTCTATGGTTTAGTCCTTTTAAAGGGATTTGGCAAGTTGAAAGCCTGGAATTTTTTTAGGGGCATGGGAGATGCAGTCATGATGGCATTTTCGACTGGAAGCAGTGCAGCTACTCTTCCAGTAGCGATGCATTGCGTTCAGGAAAATCTGGGAGTTTCTAAAAATATTTCAAGCTTTGTTCTTCCGCTTGGCATTACCATGAATATGAACGGCACGGCAATATTTCAGGCAATGAGCGCAGTCTTTGTAGCAAATGCTTATGGAATTAACTTAAATCTTTCATCTTACGCCACTTTAATGATCACCGCTACTATGTCGGCGATAGGAACTGCGGGCGTTCCGGGCGGAGGCTTTATCATGCTTTCAGCCGTGTTATCTTCTATGGGTCTCCCTTTGGAAGGATTGGCGATTATTGCAGGCATCGATCGCCTGCGTGAGATGGTTACAACCGTATTGAATATTTTGGGCGATGCGGCAGTGACTGTTTTGATCGCTAAACAAGAGGGGGAATTGGACTTGCTAAAGTATGAGCATGCAGAATTAGTAGAGTTTGAAGGAAACACCTAAACTTTTTTATGCCTTTTTAGAGTTTTGGATTAATGCCAACTGATGAAAAAGCAATGGCCGTAACCATAAAAATTAGAATTGGGGTAAGTGTAGTTCCCAAATAGACAAAAATAGGAATTCCTGTCGCAGCGCCAACTAAAGGAATGGCGCAAAGAGGAAATAATGACTGTAGAGTCGAAACAGGCATACCTAGAAAAGCATGCATTGCCGCAATTGAAACCATACAGGCGAGGCCTGAGATCAAACATCCTTTTCTCATTTGCCTGAGTTGCCGATTAGGTAAAAAAATTTGCTTGTTAAAAGCCAGGATATCTTCTAAACCATTTGAAACGAAAACATAAAGTTTATTCCAGCTTTCATTAAAATTATTCATTTTACTACCAAATTAGTTTTCCTTCAATTGTAAATATTTTGCTAATTTAAAGAAAACTTATTTTTATTCAAATTTCTAATGTACTATTGCTCATCTTGTGCAAGTGTATAGCCAGGCTCGCCGTCATAAGCAAACAAATAGGCTGTTTGAGTTACCGTTATTTCCTTTTCAATCAATCCTTTTAGCAATCCAAAAATTTCTTCAGGCGCCATCATTTTGGAATATTTGGGAATAAAACGGCATCGCCAGTTATCAACGCAGGTAGTTTCCGGCATTTTTTCAGGCCATACCCTGACCCCGCGATTGCTGATCATTTTTAGCTGCAGCTCTTGTCCAGCGGCATTTTGCAATAGCTTAGCCAGCTCCGTAGCCTCACCTTCCCAACGTACAAAAATGTCTATACCTTTTAATTCTTGGCTTTTTGATGATTCATGCGTTGAGTGGTCTGAATGCCGTATAGAATTTGCAGACATGTATTGGGCCTGAGGCAGGGATTCAGGCTTTTGTCCAAGGCGATTGATGACCGCATCAGCAAATTCTTGCGTCCCCACTTTTTGTTTACTGGTGTTCTCTTTAAAAATATCGTAAGTATGGATTCCCTCTTCTAAAGTTTTCAACCAGGCATTTTCGATCAAAGCGGCAGCATCCGTTTCGCCAACATGGACTAGCATTTGAACAGCAGCTAAAAGTAATCCGGAAGGATTTGCTAAGTTTTGACCAGCCCTTCGTGGAGCTGAACCATGGATAGCCTCGAACATAGCCCCCGAGGTACCGATATTTGCTGACCCTGCCAGGCCGACCGATCCTGCAATTTGAGCGGCCACATCAGACAAAATATCCCCATATAAATTCGGCATTACAATCACATCAAAAATTGTGGGGGTATCTGCAAGCTTTGCAGCTCCTATGTCCACAATCCAATGCTCTTTTTCAATATTGGGATATTCAACCCCAATTTCTTCGAAAACCTTATGGAAGAGGCCGTCCGTCAATTTTAAAATATTGTCTTTAGTAAAACAGGTTACTTTTTTTCTTTTGTAAGCCTGCGCATATTCAAACGCATAGCGTATTATTTTTTCACAGCCTGGACGAGTAATAACCTTTAATGCATGATAGACCTGCGGCGTTTGCCTATATTCGATGCCTGTATATAAATCTTCCTCGTTTTCTCTCACGATAACCACATTCATGCCTGGATGCTTTGTCTCGACAAAAGGAGAATAGGCGATGCATGGCCTTACATTGGCATATAACCCTAAAGTAGTGCGCACTGTCACATTAAGACTCTTGAATCCTCCACCCTGGGGTGTTGTGATGGGGGCTTTCAGAAATGCTTTTGAATTTCTTATTTCTTGCCATGTAGAGGAGCTTATTCCGGTAGGCTCGCCGCCTAAATAAACCTTTTCACCAATTTCCACTTTTCTTATATCAAGTGGAGCGCCTGAAGCATTCAAAATGCGAAGTGTCGCGGCCATTATTTCCGGGCCTATGCCGTCACCTTCTGCAACCGTAATTGGTATTTTATGAGACGCCATCACAAAACTCCTATAAAAAAATTTACATACACAAAACTTGAGACTAATCGCTCTCTTCTTTAAAATCCAACGTAACCTGAGAGGCTAAAAAAAAATCTTAGTTAATAATGAATTTTCCTATACAAAGCGGTAATATGTTAAAAGAAATTTTTGAAAATCAAAAAGCTTATGTCGAACATTACTTCAAATATTTCGACCTCTCACAAGTGGAAAAGCTGCTCAAACTTTTAATGGATTGCTCGGGCGTTATTTTTTTTACAGGCGTTGGTAAAAGCGGTCTGGTAGCTAAAAAAATAGCCTTTACATTAGTATCTACTGGTACAAGGGCTTTATATCTCTCTCCAGTGGATGCCCTTCACGGCGATCTTGGCATGGTAGCAGCAAATGATGTGTTTATCATGCTAAGTAAAAGCGGCGAAAGCGATGAACTGATCAATTTAGTGCCTGCGATACGGAATAAGGGAGCCATTTTAGTAGGGGTTGTGTGCAACCACCCCTCAAGACTTAGTGCCGCCTGCCACCAAGTCATAACAATTCCATTCCAATCCGAATTATGCCCTTTCGACATGGCTCCGACAATGTCGACAACTTTTCAAATGCTATTTGGTGATTTAATCACTGTTGCTTTAATGCGCTATAAGCATTTCAGTTTGGATCAATATGCTCTCAATCATCCTTCAGGCCGCATAGGTAAAAGGATTACCTTAAAGGTTAAAGACTTAATGCTGACGGGTTCTCGTATACCTTTATGCTATCCAGAAGACAGGCTTGGAGAGGTGTTAGTCGAACTGTCAAATAAGCGTTGCGGGTGCATTTTGGTTGTCGACCAGGACCATAAGCTTTTGGGCATTTTCACCGACGGAGATTTAAGGCGGACGCTTCAAAAACAGGGGGGGCAGGTGCTTGAGGCGCCCATGTCAGAAATAATGTCCCCGAATCCACGTTCGATCCACCCCGAACTTCTTGGTTGGGAAGCAATGAAGATCATGGAGGCAGACTATCAGAAAAGGATTACAGTTCTACCTGTCATTGATGAAGCGCGTACTCTTATAGGTTTGTTGCATTTACATGACGTAATACAAAGCGGACTGTAGTTAAAATAGCGCCAGAACAAATATATAAAATTTAACAATGCGTTTGGTAATATTTTGATGGACCCATTTTTTGTAGCTATTTTTTTTCTCAACTCAACCTTTCTTATCTAAGTAAGCTCTCTTCTGAATGTTAGGACTGAGGTTTTAATCTGCTTGAAATTATTTATTTACATCTGCTATGGCTCAAATTAATAGATAACTTAAGCAAGGAGGAAGAAAATGGTATGCCCTATTTGCCCAACTGCAGGCTTTTTTGGCGGATTGCTAGGTTCTTATCTCGGGATTAAAACACCCACATCTTTCAAAGGGCGCTGCCTTAGTATGGCGGCGACTGGAAGTTTAGTGGCTATTACACTTGTTTCAGTAAAAATTATATTTAATTTTTCATTATGCGCTGGAAAGGAGCTAACTTTAAGTAATTCAGTGATCCTTCTGGCCAAAACACTGGCTATTGGGGTCATTTATGCTATAGGTGTAAACTATTTGATCAGCCGCTATTTTGAGCAGCCGGCCTCCCAAACTGAAGTACCTCAGGTGCGTCGCTCCTGTTGTAGTCAACGTTCATCCTAAAGGCAAAGAAAATATTCCAAAACAAATACAGGAATACTAACGGCCAAGGAATATAATCTTTAGATATTTTTAAGGGCTGTATCATGGGTTCCTTGTGATAGTGGAGAAGGCGGATTTTGGTAAAAACAAATTCCGCTGCCTCTATTTTCTGCTCTCGCTGCAAGGAAGTCGAAGTGCCCGATGGAAGCCAATTTGCAATAAGATAGTTTTCCCAGCCATTTTGCAGCTGTGCTTTTTGAGTGAAAAGTGTGCCGCTAAAAGGCTCATCTAAATAATTCTTAATGATTTCCGATTCCTGGGGAAATAATAACGAATCAATACCAGGTTTAGCTGAATGCCCTGATATTCGGTTGTCGATGGAATAAACCAATACGAGAAATGGTAATAGCCAGGCCGCTTGCTTAGCCCCCTCAGTTTTTAAAAGTAGCAGAATCGAAATGATTATGGCATATGAAATCCACGCAAGCTTAAAGAGTGGTACAAAAAAAAGTTTCTTGAGCCCATCCATAATTTTAATGAAAATAGGCCTTCCGGCATACTTTTGAATGTCATTATAATCATTTAAGATCAGAGCCTTCTCATTTTCGGGCAATAAAGTAAATCTTTCTTTATTCCGCTCGAGCTTTTCCTTGGGAAGTGCCTCTGAAGTTCCTAATACATATTCATAAACAAGCATTTTTGAGCGAAGAAAATAATAATCTCCCAAAAATGGTTGGGCGCAATGCCAACAGATCAGGCTGAAGGCCATACAAAGCTGTAGAATGGCAAGAAAGCGTTGTAGGTTGGGAAGAAATGTTCCTGCAGGAAAAACTTGGTTTTTCAAAATAACCTCAATTTATTTTGTTCGACAAAGCCTCCTAGGAGAAGCTTCAAAAAATATACCAAAAATCTAAAATAATTCCAATGCATTTGGGATTTTAACAAATAATTTTTCAAATAATTAATAAAAGTTAAAAGATAATTAATTAATTTATAATACTAAGAATTAGAAGAAGGCTAATTTAGTAAAGATTTATGTAAAAACTAATAATAAAATTTAATGAAAATGTTTTAAAAATGTTTGAAAAATAATTAAGTAAGTTATAATATTAAGAATATAAAGAAAGATTTGAATGGTTGGTAAAAGCATAAAAAAATCACTAAACAAGCTAAAAATAAATAAAAAATAGTAGAAAAATAATTAAGTAAATTATAAAATTAAGAATAGAGAGGGTGGCTGAATCATTTGAGTAATTAATATAAAAAATTACTAAGCAAACTATAAAATTAACTAAAATAATTAAAAAGTAGTTGAAAAATAATTAAGTAAATTATAATATAAAGAATAGAGGGAGCGATAAGGATGTCAAGCCCTCATTAGTAGTAAAATTTAAAACTTCGAATCACCGCCAAAAAAAAGCTCAAGTTGTAAAAATAAAGCCTAAAAGCTTAAATTTTTCTGCTCCTTTCAACGATCTATTGAGAGGCAAAGCTTTTCAAAACAAACAGTTGCGAATTAGGGAAAAATAAATGAAAATGGTTGTTGCGTAAAAAATACCACATTTTGTATGTTAGTGGACTCTTACGAAATAAGCGTAAGAAAATGCAAAGGCCACCGAGCTTTTGCGAGAATATTTTGACAGTATAAGAAAGACAATGTGCAAGCAATAAACAATAGAGCTTGTGTGTGACATTTAATGTCACACATATAGCACTGCTTAACAGCAGTGCGGATTATAGAACAACTCAAGTTTTCAAGAGTTTTTTTCTGTGAGAATTTGATCTTGGTTCAGATTGAATGCTGACGGCGTGGATG
>JACDAQ010000051.1 GCA_013695355.1 Candidatus Protochlamydia sp. | reverse complement strand
TCAGGGAGATAATTTAGAAACTTTACGCCGTTTGCATGGGTATATAGACCCCCCCAATAACTCCTCTCAACCCCCCGCCTCAAAAAAACTCCTTTTGATTGAAGGCAAGGGACCTGAATTTTCTTCTGATTTGGCCGAACTGTTGAAGAAACGAAATAAGAAAATTATTCTTTTAGATTTGAATTTTGATCAGTCATCCGAGGAATCTTCCAAAGGATTATTACAGTATCTCGAAGGGAGCATTCCTTTTCCTGTAGTTCACGCAACCCCTTATGGAGACAAAATAGAAGCAGGAGGTTTCTCAGCCTATTCAATTGAGTCATTGAGTACTTCATTATTCAAAAAACTACTCGATCAACTTGAAACCCGTTACGATTGGGTAATAGCCTATTCCCGCATGTCACCTTTAAGTGCCGAAGCCGAAAGTCTGGCTCCTCTTTTTTCTGCGGTTGCGGTCACATTAAAAGAAGAAAAAATTGACGCTTTAAACTTCTATGAACGCTTCATTCAAAATGACGAAACTAAAGTAAGTTTTATATTAGTCAGGAAATAAGTGGAAAAAAAGAATGCAAATAGCGCATGTGCTGTCATTATTGTGACGCACAATAGTCAGCCCTATCTGGCCACGTGCCTGGCCCATCTTAAGGCCCAAACGAGGGGACCTGATAAAATAATTATTGTCGATAGCGGTTCTCTTGATACAGGCTATCTTAAATCGTATGCCAAAGACGCCAAAATTGAATTATGCCTGCTTAAGGAAAATATCGGTTTTTGCCAGGGTAATAATATTGGCTTTTCACATGTTGCTCCCGAAACAAATTATGTATTATTTTTAAACCCCGACGCATTTTTGTGGCCATCGTTTATTTCTAGTGCAATATCTAGAATGGAAAATATAGAAGGTAAGAATATTGGAGTATTATCGGGCATCTTACTTGGTTATAATTTGGAAAAAAATGCTGCAACGGGGCTGATCGATTCCTCAGGAATTTTTCGTTCGTGGTATGGAAAATGGTATGACCGCGATCAGGGAAAGGCCTATAGCGAGACTCATTTCTTAAATAGTGAGCAAGTCCCTGCCATTTGCGGCGCTTTGATGTTTTGCCGTATGCAAGCCATTCAAAGCGTCTGTTTAGCTCCCAATCAAGTGATGGATGAAAGTTTTTTCATGTACAAAGAAGACATCGACTTGTCGCTTCGGTTGCGCAAAAAAGGGTGGGTGTTGGTATTCGATCCCAAACTAAAGGCCTTTCATTGCAGAGGATGGAGTATAAATCGGGCCAAAGTTCCACGTGTTTTCAGGTTGATGTCAGCTAAAAATGAAATGAGGCTCAACGCTCGGTTAAAGTCTCCTTATTATTTCTATTCTGCCCTCAAATATTTCGCCGTCAAACTCTTTGACAAATGACATCTTTTTACAAATAGTAAGCATTTTAATCTGCTTTAGACCTTGATAAAGGGCAACAAGCAAACGATTTCTACTTTTAGGACTTGCCAATTATTAAGTATTTTGTTACTAATTGAAGAATGAAAAATTAACTGCAAATCCTTTTAGATTTGGCGATCCTGTAGAAGGCGAATATTATTTACCACGACCAGATCTTTCTAATCTTATCCGTCAATTTTTAGAAAACCGCGTTCACATCGTATTAATGGGCCCTCGGAGATTTGGTAAGACTTCTTTTGTTTTGAATTTGCTTGAACAACTCCAAAAGGAAGGATACAGTTGTCTTTTTGTAGATATTTTCAATATCACTTCTTATAGGGATTTTCTTCATCAGTTATTAAGGGCTATTCGAGTCAGAAAATCTTTTAGTGTAACTCTTAGATCATGGTGGGATAAAACTAAACGCTTTTGTCCTCAAGTCTCTGCTGATTTTATCCCATGACAGGAAACCCAAGCTTCAGCTTTACGCTAGGCCAGTTGGCTGATGAGGATGCCAAGGTTGCCATTCAGGATTTGCTGGATGGGTTGTCGGGCTTAGGGCACAATGTCATTGTTGCGTTGGATGAGTTTCAAAAAATATCAGAAATTGAAGATAAAGGGTGGCTGGAGGCAACTATAAGGGCACATTTTCAAAAATTGAAAAATGTAACCTTTCTTTTTACTGGATCCAGAAAAAGCCTCATTTCAGAAATGCTTAATGATCCCTCTCGTCCCCTGTATCGTTCATGCCAAATAATGGATTTTCCAACCTTTGGAAATGAATTTACCGATTGGGTAGTAGGGCGTTTTGCAACTGTCGGAATAAAATGCGATCCCAAGGCGGTAGAGCATTTAAGGAAACTTGTTCAAGATACGCCGAATTATGTGCAAATGGCATGTTTTCATTTGGTGGCCCAAGCACGTTCAATTGTAGGTATAAAAGACGTTAATGAAGTCCTTGAGACAAATAGTGCGTCAGAATGTATATGCTTATCAAACTTTGTTGAATTCTTCAACTTTGGCACAACAGCGGTCCTTGCGGCTGGCTGCAAGTGAAAAAAGATCACTTTTTCAAAAGGATTTGTTAGTAAAATATGAAATAAAGAGCACGGCTGCACTGCATTCATCTATCAACGCTCTTAAGGCTAAGGGAATTTTGGATGAAGAGGGGACCTCAAAAGGAAACGTCCTTTTTGATGATCCCCTGTTTGCCTATTGGCTTCGACTTTGCTTTAATCATTTTCCAGTTTAAATTTTCGTAAAGGCTCTGTAATTCTCATGCCTGGCTCAACCTCACTTAAGCTCAGCGGTAAATATCTTTATCAAAGGCATGCAGCCATTCTTCCAGAAGGCGTACGCCAAATCCCGTGACACCCTTATGCGCAAGCGGGAGATCCTCCTTTGTCCATGATACGCCTGCGATATCCAAATGAGCCCATGAAATCCCATTGGTGAACTTACGGATAAATTCAGCCGCCGCTCCGTTTTCACCGCAAAGCACATGCCCTTCATTTTTCATATCAGCGACAGAAGATTCCAATTGCTTGGCATAGGAAGCTCCCATTGGAAGTTCCCAGACTCGATCTCCTGAAACTTCTCCAGCTTCCTTTAGCTGCTTTGCCAATTCTGCCGAATTGGTGTACAGACCGCCATACACATTTCCCAAGGCGGCAACAGTTTCCAGCGTCAAAGTTCCAAGGTCTAGCATGGCCTTAGGTTTGAACCTATTTTGGGCATACCATAGGCAGTCCGCAAGGACCAGACGCCCTTCAGAATCAGTGTCTGTGATCTCTATAGTCTGTCCTGAACTTGTGCGAATAATATCACCCGGCTTAAGGGCGTTGCCGTCAGGCATATTTTCAGCGAGCCCGATGATTCCGATGACATGGACAGGAGCTTTTTGCAATGCCAGAGACTTCATTAGTCCGGCCACCACTCCGGCTCCGGCCTTATCCCACTTCATTTCCTGCTGGCAAACCTTCGATTTAAGGCAAAGACCTCCCGAATCAAAGGTCACTCCCTTGCCAACGATGACGATCGGCTGTCCAGGGGATGAAGGGCCTTTCCAGGTCAAAATGGCTACGCAAGGAGCATGCACGCTGCCTTTACCGACTCCTAAAATGGCCCGCATGCCAAGTTTTTGCAAAGTAGTTGGGTCCAAAATTTCAAGCCCGACACCCTGCTCCTCTAATTCTCTAAGTCGCTCAGCGTAAGCTGCTGGGAATAGGACATTGGGAGGTTCGGAGGTTAGGGAGCGAGCATAAAAGACACCTTCAAGGATAGCTCTGGTACGAAAAAAAACAGCTTCAACATTTTTAGGATCTTGGCAAAGGACTTGAAGCAAAAATTTTTCTTTTTCAGGTTGGGCGGTCCGATATTTATTAAAGCGCCAGCCTGCCAGTAAAAAACCGGATATTAAATCCAAACCTAGCTGTTCCACCTGGTTTCGAATGTCAAAAACCAGGACTTCTTCTTCACCTTCCGAAAATTTTTGATAAAGAGCTGCCCCAGACTCTTCTCGCTCTTTTTTGGTCGAAGAGGCAGCTACCCGAAGAGCGATAAAACGGACCGTACCTTTATTTTCAGGAATAAAAATTTCTACAGCAGGCTGCCGTTTTTTTTTCTCGAGAGCTTCCAGCGCTAGCGGAGGCAGGCGGAGATCAATCATATTTTTATAGACTGGTGTCGCCCATGCAGCGTTCTGGATATTTGTTACAGAAACAAATTCTACATCAATCATATGGCTACCGCCTTTTTTCGAAAATTTAATATTAATAAAAATGCCGCTATACAAAGCACAGCAAATCCTATTATTCCAAAGATTTCGGAATAAACGTTCATTGAGCTGCCCTCCTCTGAACCAACCATTTTTTGGCTCAAAAAACCGCTGAATAGGTTGGCTAAGGCAAACCCCATGGTCACCATTCCCATCGTTATCCCCTGCAAATGACGGGGTGCGGCTTGAGACGCATAAGAGAATACAGTCGGCGCAATAAACAATTCGCCAAGGGCTATCATAATAATGCTTGCAGCGGCATAGACTAAAGGAATGACTTCATTGGAATCGGCCAGCATGCAGCCGGCATACAATGTATAAAAGGCACTTCCTAATAACGAAAAACCGATCATTATCTTATTCAGTCCTTTAATGGGCCCATTGATGAAGCGTGCTAATAGAGGCCCGGCAATCAGGATGGTCGAAGGATTGAATGTAATTAGCGAAGCTGCTGGGATTATTCCAAAAAGGGTTTTTCTGTCAACATGCCGTTCGGCAAACAAAACAAGTGAAGATCCTAACTGCTCTTCGCATACATAAAAAATGATTAAGAACATAATCAATACCGCCAAAAAGTTAAAACCGGACTTTTGTTTCGGCGTGCAGGTTGCAGTTTGTCGGATGGCAAAACAAATTCCTCCTAGCGCCAATAAAGGGACAAACAGGGCGGTGAATTCCTTATAGTAAAGCGCAAAGGCGAAAAAAGGCCCGGCCAAAGTTAAACCCAAAATACCTATCAAAGTTTTTTGTTTGATAAGATCAGGGGATTTAATTTCAGCCAGCATATTCCATTTCCACAGCAGGCAAATGTTTCCGAGCAGCATGCCAAAAGCTGCCAAGCTGAAACCAGCGTGCCAGCCATAAATTTCGGCGGCATATGCACATGAAAGGGAGGCTAAAAAGCCTCCGATGTTAATGCCGCTATAATAAATAGTATATCCCGCTTCTCGCCGGGGATCATTATCTTGATAAAATTCACCTAAAAGGGCCGCCACATTTGAACGAAAAAGACTGGTCCCTGCGATGATTGTGCCTAAACCCAGGAAAAAAGCTTCCTGGGATGGTATGATTAGGCAGAGGTGACCAAGCATGATCGTCCATCCGCCTATGACTATGGAAAGCTTTAGGCCTAAAAAGCGGTCGGCTATAATACCGCCCGCCATTCCTCCTAACTCAATCAACGTGATATAGAGTGCATATAGCCCGAATGCCTGACTGTCGTTTAAGGACATTTCATGGATCATAAATAGCACTAACAATGACCTCATCCCATAATAGCTGAAGCATTCCCACATCGAAATAAAGTTTAACAAATATAATGCACGGGGCTGTCTGTTCATTTTTCATCCTGCCAGCTTGAAGTATAAATATGCTCTATTTCAGCCATTTGATAAATTTCTTTGTACTTATCGTTATGATAAGCCTGAATATCTTCCTGAATGGCATCGTCCTGCAATTTTTCTCCATCTGTCCCTTCCAGGTATTGGGGCAGTCTGGAAACAGTGGCATTGACGAAATTAACAATTCCAGCTTCGGAAATGATCATCTTGATAGCATCGCGGTTAACGTGGCTGGCCATCAGGACCTCTATCACGAAAACAGCAGTTTGATGATCTAATAACTTTTCTTCATCTTCCGTCAAAAATAGCCCTTCGGGCATTTTGATCATTTGCCTGACAGGCTGCGCCCCTTCCCTCGGGAATTCCCCTAAAAAAAGCTTATTTTTTATCAATACATATCCCTTAATACATCTGACGGCAGCTTCGCAGGAATGCAGCTGCGGCTGGGATTTTACTTGCGGTTTTGATTTTTTTGAAATGCGGACAAACTCATCGCTCAGCATTTCTCCTAAAATACCGTCTCTATCTGGACATAGAATAGTTTTTGCCATAGATTGGATGTACCGGACAGCTTTTTCCGATTCTTCCAATTGAAGTCCCTCCACCCAAGATTTAAAAGGAAATTTTTCCAATGCTTTCATCTCTTGCGTTGTGATTGGCAGGTTTTTTATTCTTTTCTTTAAATTTTCAATTTTCGTAATAGGCACTTCTCTTCTGATCCCATCTTTATCTACAAGGATTTTATTTGAATTAATAATATTCAAAATTTTAAACCGAATTAAGCGCGCCATTGGATCTGATACCAAAATAGTTACCTTAAGTTGATTCAAGTAATCTTCAAAACCTCTTATGTTATGTTCTAACGGAGGCTTATTTTGAATCGATTTTAAATGCTCTAAATTTTTTTTGACGCAAAGCTGTATCGCCCATGCCTCGTTTTTTATATCGGGTTGATCGGATATCTCAAAGTTTTCTAAAGCCGTAATTTGACAACCAAAGTTTTTTACGAGAGCATCAAATTGCTTATAATGACAAGCTGTGATGGCTTGAACAGTCTCTTCACAGATCATTAATATTAATTGTCCCAAATGAATAAATTTCTTACATTGGTCCATATTTTGAGTTTTATTAACGTATTGAACCCCTTTAATATAAGGTTCATTTTTAATAAAATTTGAAGAAAAAACAATATCAAACAAAGAATTATTTTTGATTGAACAAAACATAAAAATCCTATTTTTAAAAAAAAATTATTTATAAGTTTTTATTCAAAATGAGAATTGCTAAAATTAAATAAATGCGTGTGCAATTATAAAGTAATGCAAAAAACAATCTGAAAAAAAAACACTAAGACTGTAATAAAAAATTAAAATTGAAAAATGGTTAGACGGCTAGAGCCATCACCATAAGGGGAAGAAGGAGAAGAAGAGAAAGATGAGACAAATTAGCGGCATTTGAAAAAATTGACTTACTAGAGAAAGATCCACCTGAGGGTGATTTCTTATCATAGGGCTTGGGTGTCATTTTAAGCTCCTTTTATTAGCTTATTAAACGTACTTCAATCTTAGCATTATTGAATAAACAATGGCAACAAAAATTCAATATTATTTAAAAGGCCAACTTGTAAAAAGCATAAATTTACGCGCTAAAATAAATTGCGGCAGGGAAAGTTTATTTGCTTGAAATGCAGACAGCCTAGTGCTCAGTAAACCATTATTAACGCTTAAAACTGAGCACTAGGCTAAAGGATCAATTTATTGACTTGCCATATAGTATATTTTTGCTACTAAATTTATAGGAAAATTCCTAATAAAAATGGTCTATAATACTTATGTTTTTCGTAAAATGAGAATAAATTCATGCTCGTTTTTGAGGCAGACTTCCACGTCAAAAGAGATTTTGAGCTCATTTTTTAAAGCTAAAAACATTTCAAGCATTTCACTTTGCGTCCATACATGAAAGTGAATGCTATAGTCCATTTCTAACAAGCGGTCCACTTCTTTTTGGGCTGCTTTGATATCTTTGACTTTATCGACCAGGCGGACCCATTCTTCAAAATGCTGCACTTTTGATTGGTCAGGGCCTTCATTATAATCTTTTAGAATATGTGCGACGGACGTTACGGGCCTGTCATGGTCGAATGTGAAGCGTTTATCTGGAAGGGCGATATAAAGGACCCCTCCTTTTTTTAGAACGCGGAACATATTCGATAAGGCTGACAAAGGATTTTGACAATGTTCAAGAAAATGGTTGGCGATGACAAAGTCAAGCGTCCCATTTGAAATAGAGCAGAGGCTTTCGCCATTATCAATAATATCCACATTGACAAGGGGAAGGTCTTTGAGCTCTGGATAATGATATTTTAAATCATTTAGAGACATTCTGTCGACGTACTTTACCCTGGCATTATGACTCACATAAAGGGGATTGTGCAAAGCGCCAATTTCAATTCCATTACCTTTAAGATAAAGATGGGAAAGCTGCTCTCTGCCTAAGTGTTTGCAATGGGAAAGGCCCCTTTTTCGAAGCAGTCTTTTCATGCGGTTTTTAACTTTTTCAGGCACTAAAGATTTTAAAATTGTTAGCATAGATGTCCTGGCTGTAGAGCAACTTTTTGAATGAAATGGTTTATTAGAGGCATTTAAATCTAATAATTAATAAATTTCAAGCAATTTTGGAAATTAAATTGTGGGCTTAAACAGGTGGAGGGGAAGATATTTGGTGTAATTTTTAAAATCATTATCTGAAGTAAAAATGCTTAGTCCATAACGTTCTGCAGCAGCGCATATTAAAAAATCAATATGGCTGCCCTGAATCCCGTTTTTTCGACAGATATTGAACATCTCTGCTGCTCGTTCATATTCAAAAGAAGTTATGACTAGATCCTCAAAAGAACGTAATATTTCTTGTATTTTTAAACAATGATTTTCATTGGAAATTCCAGAAAGGATTTCTTGTCGTATTGGGCCAATTATTCGAACCCGAAAGTCCTGTATAAGATCCGCAACAATTTTTGTAAGATCATTTTCATTAATTTTTTGATTTCTTCTAAGTACCAATGACCATATGCTTGTATCAATAAGCACATTCATCTTTTTTTTCTAGCCTTTTTATAATCGTAATCATCATCGAAATCTACCTTTCCAAAAAACTCTATTAAATTTAATTGTTTATGCCTCATTATATATTCTTTTAAGGCTGAGTTAATTGCTTCTTTTTTAGTTTTATGATGACCGATTCTAACTGCTTCCTCTAATAAATAGGGATCAAATGCAATGTTACTTGCCATATCCACCTCCATCTACACATGATTATACTTTTTCCATTGTGTGAAATCAAGAAAATTTTTTTTTGCTATATATTGATACAATGCTTCATTAAACTGTTCCATTGACAGTGTTCGCTAGTTAGGTTATTATACTTTCAAAGAAAATTTAAAGGATTTTTATGACCGAGGAATCGGCGATGTTCACTTCAGATGAGAGCGCCTATAAATATGGATTTGTCACGGATGTTGAAACCGAAAGCCTCCCCAAAGGGCTGAATGAAGAGACGATCCGGGCCATCTCAGCAAAAAAAAATGAGCCTGAATTCCTTTTGGACTTTCGTTTGAAAGCCTATAAAAGATGGCTCGAATCAGAAGAGCCTTTATGGGCCAATGTCCGCTATCCCAAAATTGATTATCAGAATATTACCTACTATTCCGCTCCGAAAAAAAAGCCCGTCTTGAATAACCTCGATGAAGTGGATCCTGAAGTATTGCGAACTTTTGAACGACTCGGCATTCCATTAGACGAACAAAAACGGCTTAGCAATGTAGCTGTTGACATGATCTTCGATTCTGTTTCGATTGGAACAACCTTCAAAAAAAAGATCGAGGACGCAGGCGTTGTGCTTTGTTCAATTTCAGAAGCCATGCATACTCATCCCGAATTGATCAAGAAATATCTAGGCAGCGTCGTTCCAATCGGGGACAACTATTTTGCCACGCTTAATTCGGCTGTTTTTACCGACGGTTCCTTCGTCTATATTCCCAAAGGGGTCCATTGCCCGATGGAGCTCTCTACTTATTTTAGAATTAATGACAAGGAATCGGGACAGTTTGAGCGCACGTTAATCATCGCTGAAGAAGGCTCTTATGTCAGCTATCTGGAAGGATGTACCGCTCCTGCATTTACCAACAACCAACTGCATGCTGCTGTGGTCGAACTGGTTGCTCTAGACAATGCTCAAATCAAATATGCCACCGTGCAGAATTGGTATTCGGGCAATCCAAAAACTGGGGAGGGGGGCGTGTTCAATTTCGTCACCAAAAGAGGGCGCTGCGCGGGGGTGCGTTCAAAAATTTCATGGACCCAAGTTGAAGTGGGTGCTGCCATTACTTGGAAATACCCCAGTTGCATTTTACAAGGGGACCATTCGGTAGGAGAATTTTATTCGGTTGCTTTGACCAATGGGCATATGCAGGCGGATACAGGAACAAAAATGATCCACTTAGGCAAAAATACCCGCTCTACTATTATTTCAAAAGGTATTTCGGCCGACGTCTCGCATAACAGCTACAGAGGACTAGTAAAGATTGCTCCCAGGGCTGCAGGAGCGCGTAATTATACTCAATGCGATTCTATGCTGGTCGGGGACAAATGTTCTGCGAATACTTTTCCTTATATCGAAGTAGGAAATGCAAGCAGCCAGGTTGAGCATGAGGCATCTACCTCAAAATTAAATGAAGAGCAGCTTTTTTACTTCCAGTCACGGGGCATCGCTAAAGAAGACGCGGTCAATCTGATTGTAAATGGTTTTTGCAAAGATGTAATCAAGGAACTTCCACTTGAATTTGCTGCGGAAGCACAAAAACTTTTGGCAATTAAGCTTGAAAATTCCGTAGGATGATTCGGGTATAAATTAAAGGATAAACTAAATGTTAGAGATAAAAGATTTGACAGCAACAGTGGATGGAACTCCCATTTTGAAGGGAGTAAACCTCCATATCAAGGCTGGAGAGATCCACGCTGTCATGGGCCCGAATGGAGCAGGGAAATCAACCTTAGCAAAGGTCCTTGCAGGCCATCCTGCCTACGAAATTACAGGTGGCGAGGTCTGGTTTAAAGGGCAAAATTTACTTGAGCTGGAACCGGAAGTCCGGGCCCATTCAGGGCTGTTTATGAGTTTCCAATACCCTGTAGAAATTCCTGGGGTAAGCAACAGCCAATTTTTGCAAATTGCACTCAATGCGAAGAAAAGAGCTAACGGGCTTCCGGAATTAACCTCTGAGGAATTTGAGAAATTTTTGGACGAAAAGATGAAGCAAATGGAAATCCGCCCCGAGCTTCGTTCCAGGAATGTGAATGAGAATTTTTCGGGTGGAGAAAAAAAACGGAATGAAATTTTACAGATGGCTGTCTTAAGTCCTGCTTTGGCCATTCTTGATGAGACGGATTCAGGTTTGGACATCGACGCGATGCGTATTGTTGCAAGAGGGGTGAACCAGTTGATGGGCCCTGAAATGGGGCTGTTGCTTATTACCCATTATCAACGTTTGTTAGACTATATAAAACCACAGTTTGTACATGTAATGTTGGGCGGAAAAATCGTGCAGTCGGGCGGGGCCGAATTAGCCCTTGAGCTAGAAAGTAAAGGATATGATTGGCTGGTCCAAACACCTGAGGGAGCCGTATCATGATTGTCGACCTGGAGGTGGAAAAGCAACTTTTCACAGCACTTTTGGAAAAGCATCTATCGGTTTCAAACCAAAAAGATGCTTTGCAAAAATCCCGTCAAAAAGCCTGGGACCATTTTTTAACCTTAGGCCTCCCTTCAAAACAAACTGAAGTTTACCGCTATATTAAGCTTCGCCAGCTTTTTTCACAAAATTATGAAATGCTTGTAGAGACGGAAGTCTCTCTGGAACAGGTTGAGCCCTTTATTTTGGATGAATGCGCCCACTCCTGCCTGGTCTTCGTGAATGGCCGTTACATGCCCCAGCTTTCAAAGACTGAAGGCATTCCATCCCAAGTGGTAGTTTCAACTTTGGAAGAGGCCGCATTAACCTTTGGTACCCTGCTTAACAACCATTGGACAAAATCTATTAAAGAAGAAAAAGACCCTTTTGCCATTATCAATAGCGCACTGCATCGAGAAGGGGCTTTTCTTTATATTCCTCCAAAGACAGTTGTGGAGGCTCCTATTCAGCTCCTTCACCTTGTACATACTAAAAATCAATTGTCGATGGTCATGCCCCGCCTTAATGTATTTGCCGGGGCCCGATCGGATGTAAAGCTCGTATCTTCCCAAAGCCAGCTTGCCCATAACGGCTATTTTGTCAATCAGGTCGTTGATTTTGTACTGGAAGAAGAATCCCATGTCCATTATACGCAGATCTTAAACGGGGAGCATCCTGATTCCTGGCATTTTGAAGCAGTCAGAGCTTTTTTAAAGGGGAAGTCAACCTTTAAGACCGTAAGTGTGACCGAAGGCAGCATGACTGTGCGGACAGACTACCATGTCATCCTAGCAGGAGAAAATGCCGAAGCATTGCTTAACGGTGTATGGATGCTTGCTGATAAGAGGGAAGCGCACATTCATATTTTTATTGATCATCAGGCGCCCCAATGCCGTTCTTATCAATTGTTCAAAGGCGTTCTTAACGATTTTAGCCGTTCAAGTTTTGAAGGCAAGATCATGGTCAGGCAGGCCGCCCAAAAAACTGAAGCTTTCCAGTTGAACAACAATTTGCTATTAAATGATCATGCCCATGCAGACAGCAAGCCTAATCTGGAAATTTTTGCAGATGATGTAAAAGCCTCACATGGCGCTACAGTCGGGCAGCTCGATATTGAGCAGTTGTTTTATATGAAGACAAGAGGGTTCCCGGAAGAAGAGGCAAAAAATTTGCTGATTTACGGTTTTGCCGAACAAGTGATTCAAATGATACCTTTGGAATCACTACGCAATAGTATCTCAGAAAGAGTTGCCCGTTATATAAGGAAAAAGAACTGATGCAAGATTTTCAACGATTGGATGTTTTAAAAATCAGAAAAGATTTTCCAATGCTTGAAAAATCGATGCATGGAAATCCTCTTGCTTATTTGGATTCGGCCGCAACTGCCCAAAAACCTAGAGCGGTAATTGATGCCATTTCTGATTTTTATATTAATCACTATGGAACTGTCCACCGCGCTGTCTATGAACTGTCCACGCACTCGTCGGCTGAGTATCAAAAAACACGTTTGAAGGTAAAAGAGCTGTTGAACGCCGAAAAAGCTGAAGAAATTATTTTTACTCGAGGCACTACAGAATCGATCAATATGGTGGCTTATTCTTTCGGTAAGGCTTTTGTAAAGCCTGGGGACGAAATTCTTATCAGCGCCATGGAACATCATTCCAATATCGTTCCCTGGCAGATCCTTTGCGAAGACCGCGGAGCTATACTAAAAGTGATCCCGATGAATGATAAAGGGGAGCTTCTGTTCGATGAATATCTTAAGCTATTAACTCCCAAAACCCGTTTGGTTGCTCTTGTGCATATTGCCAATTCATTGGGGACGATTAATCCTATTGAAGAAATGATAAAAGCCGCCCATCAGGCGGGTGCGAAAGTTTTGATTGACGGAGCTCAAAGCGCCCCTCATTTAAAAATAGATCTTCAAAAAATGGGAGCTGATTTTTTTGTTTTTTCCGGGCATAAGCTCATGGGACCGACTGGAATAGGAATTTTATATGGCAGAGCTGAGTTACTGGACCAGATGCCCCCTTATCAGGGCGGTGGTGATATGGTTGATAAGGTAACTTTCTCTAAAACATCTTACAACACCTTGCCATTAAAGTTTGAAGCCGGCACTCCAATGATTGCTGAAGTCATCGGTCTTGGAGCGGCTATCGATTATTTAAACACCATAGGTCTGGAAAACATTCAGGCTTACGAGCATGAATTATTTAAATATGCAACGGATAAACTATCCCACATTCCATCTCTCCGCATTATTGGGGAGGCCCCTCAAAAAGGAGCTTTGATCAGTTTTGTGATTGAAGGGATGCATGCCCTTGATATCGGCACATTTTTGGATTTAAAAGGCATTGCAGTTCGGACCGGACATCACTGCGCTCAGCCGGTCATGGAATTTTTTAAACTGCCGGCGACTGCCCGCGCTTCATTTGCTTTTTATAATACCTTTGAAGAAATCGACCGGTTGGAGGCTGGGCTTCAGGACATCATTCTTCGGTTTAAGTAAATGCGAATTTCTGTTCCTTCGGCCATAGCTCAATTGAAAGGAGGAAGGGTAGTGGCTCTTCCCACTGAAACAGTTTATGGACTGGCAGCTTCCTTGTCACAACCAAAAGCTATTGAAGAAATATTCAAATTAAAAGGAAGGCCTTTGGGCAACCCACTCATCATTCATGTGAGCAGCCTTTCTGATATCGAATATTATGCCAGGAAAATTCCTCCCCGATTTAATGAATTGGCCCTAGCTTTTTGGCCTGGCCCGTTAACTCTGATTGTTCCCATCCAGCCTGATCTAGTTCCACCTCTAGTGCGGGCCCATCTGCCTACAGCAGGCTTTCGCATGCCCCGTCATCCAATGACGCTTGAAGTCATCGAAGCTTCCGGCCCCCTTGTGATGCCTTCCGCCAACCTTTCAGGCAAGCCCTCAGCCACATCATATGAGCATGTTGAAACAGATTTTGGAAAGAATTTTCCAGTTTTAGATGGGGGTTCCTGTTCCCAGGGTTTAGAGTCGACTATACTTTATTATGAAGAGTCTCGCTGGATGATCGGGCGTCTGGGCGCAATTGCAGCCGAAGAATTTGAAAGCATTCTTGGTTATGTCCCTGCCCTTTTCAAAGCCGAAAAGCCCATCTGCCCTGGGCAATTTTTCCGCCATTATGCCCCTAAAGCTAAATTGTTTTTAGGGGACAGGTCCAAATTAAATGAGGTTTCTTTCGTATTAGGATTTACTGAGAGGCACTATCCGCCCGATAAAAAAGTGCTCTTTATGGGTTCCATTTTCAAAGCAGAGGAAGTGGCGGAGCATTTGTATCAAGTGCTTCGACAGCTGGACGTTGAAGGGGCCAGTGAAGCATGGGTAGACATGGACTTTCCTCGAGAGGGGCTTTGGATGACGGTCGAGGAGCGTTTAGTTAAAGCCGGGGAATAAACAAATATCTTTTTTAATAGCTTCGACTCACTTCAGGCACTTTTTTTTAAAAGTATTTTAGCAAGAATGGTTACTGTAGTGGCCTTATATTTTTTAATTGTATATTTGGTTCTATTTCTAAACTTTCCCAATTTTGCATAAGAGTTTGTTTATGGATTGTCATCCAAGCAGATACTAAGCATCTTTCTTTATAGGGGAAATCGTCAAAGGTTCCATCGAGAACATCTATCATTTCACTAGATTCAATACTAAATATTGCTTTTTTTTGATCGCATGCTGCTTGAATATAGGGCACAAAGCGTGGCTTATATTCCATACCAATTTTTATTCCAGAAATTTCACTTATTATTTTTATATTATTGCCTAATTATTCGTATAAGTTAAAAGTTTCCAATTAAACATAAGTCTCTCTTCATTAAGAACTACCCAATTTTCGATATTCATAGCCTGCTCACTTGGCAGACTTCCCTTAATCAACCTACCCTCCTGTCTTTATGCTAAATAATCCATGATAATTTCTATAGGTAGCTTGAATATGTGGCAAATCCAAAGCATCAATTGACATAGTAATTTTTACGCCATCAACTAGTTTGATCATATGCTACCTCTTAAATTTAATATTAGTTTACTCAAAAGTTACTTCGACCCAAAAATTTTTGCTTACCTCAAAACAGGCGAAGGCTTATTTTGATTTAAAAAAGTTATAAAATCTATAAAATCAGAATGGATATTCACTTTTTCGTCTTATTTTTAGTGAAGGAACAAATTTCGGAGTAGATTCATAGCCGGCTAAAACATAATATTGGCTTCTGAGAAATTCGACGGCATTAATCCTTTCTTCGGGTGTTTTTTTCAACCAAAATTCGAGATCATTGCTTTTTTCACTTTTTGCTACAATTTTTACATGCATTTTTTCACGCATAATTTAACCTGTCATTCCCTACATATATAATTTTTCATCATAATAGATTTGAAATTTTGTTGATATAAAAAGGCAGGATTGCTTTTAAATTCGATCCGAATAATTCGAATATCCGTATGGGGGAGAAAATTTAAATAGCCCTGCTTACTAAAAAATTTTCCGGCCAAAAAAAGTGTAGTGTTTAAAGGATTTAAGTGATTTTTCATTAATATTAGGGCAGCCGCTGGCATTAATCCAGTATAAATTTTTTAAATGAGTTAATGCCTCAATTCCACGATCGGTTACTTTTACGCATCCGCAAATATTTAGCAATTCTAAAGCATTCAAATTTATCAGTGAAAACATACCAGCATCTGTTATTTCACTACATAATGTTAAATCTAATATTTTTATCTTCCGAAAAGAACTAAATATACCTAAAGCAGTGTCATTGACATGCGTCCTTGATAAACTTATCGCAGTTAAATTTTTGAGATTTGCAATTGAACTAAGACTGTCCGGCTCGGCTAAACCATCATGAGATTCCCTTTTTAAACCGCAATAGGATAAATCAAGAAAGGTCAGATTTTTAAGCCATCTTAAAAAAGGAGGAGCAAAATTAACATTCATACAATTAGAAAGATCAATGGCTTGTAAGTTTGTTAAAATTGCTAATGGATCTAAAATTTTAGGGATGAAGTCGCAGCCTGATAAATTAAGGGCTAATAACTGAGTGCATAAAGAAAACGCAACAATTGAAGGTTCGCCTACATATTTGTTTTCTGAAAGACCTAAAAATTTAATTTTAGGTAAATTGCTTATTTTTTTTATGCCTCTTTCCTTTACACAGCTTCTTTCAAGCTTTAAATCGGTCAAATTTGTGAGTGTACTTAATATTCCAACATCCGTGTCATTAATTTTTTTGCAATTAAGTAAATGAAGTTTTATTAATGATTTTAATAAGGAAAGGTTTTTAAATGGTGTTAATGAGCAATTAATTATTAATGTATGAAAGTTAGTAAATTTTTCTAATTTAATTTTATCGTCAGAATAATATGAGCACAAATCGATATATTTTAATTTTCTTATTAAATGAAATTCATTAGGCAGAATTCCTAATGAATTGATTGACAGTTTTTGTTGTTCTATCCAAATGGTTAAAATTTCAGGATTGAATTCATAAATATCTTTTAATTTTTCCCAGGATGCCCGATTGGGTGGAAATATTTTAATTATATGATGAACATGTATTTCAGAAGGAATTTTTGCAAAATAAGAGGGGATGTAGGAAATTAAATAATTTTTTACGATGTTAATTTTTTTTAAATATTTTAATTTATAATTTGTGTTGGATAATAATTGAAATAATTCATAATTAGCTTCTACATTATTTTCACTGTTAAAAACAATCAAATCTTTTAAATCTTCTATTTTTTTTAAAATATCCTTAAATTGCTGTTTTTTTGCAGATTTGAGATCCTTTATTAAATTTTGAAAATTAGAATTTTGTTCTAAATATATTTCTTGAATTATACTCGATTTATTAATTTTATAATTTGTTGAAAGAGAGATATCCTCATTCAAGGAGATGTATCTAAAGATAAAGCAATTGATTGGAACCATATTCACAGTTATAACAAAAATTACATTTTTTTACCAGTTCCTGTATATACCAAAGTATAGGTAAAATTAAAAAAATTATAGGTGTTTTATGCTCAGCCATGGAGGGAGAGCTCGTACTTTAATTGCAAACGTCCTTCCTCAAATAGAGGGGGGGCGGTATCCAATTAAAAGAATTATTGGCGACAGGGTGGATATAACTGCTGATATTATTACGGATGGACATAGCACAATTGCTGCCTCGCTTCTTTATCGCAGAAGTCACCAAACGGCCTGGAACTCTACCCATATGGCTGGCTTGGAAAATGATCTATGGAAGGGTCATTTTAATGTGCATTCTTTAGGATTTTATGACTATATTGTGACGGCTTGGATCGATGAATTTAAAACCTGGCAATTAGATCTTGAGAAAAAGTTTAAGGCTGGAATAAATATTTCGGTTGAGATTTTAATGGGAATCGAACTAATTAAGACAGCCCTGCAACATCAGGCGGAGGAAGAATTAAGTTTGCGGCTCAAGGCAATTGAAAATGTCAAAAATGACAATGAGGCCTTCCTTTTAGCTATGGATCCAATTCTGTATGCTTTAATGCGCGACCGCTATCCCAGCAAACAGCATGTGGTAAAATTTGATAAAATATTACAGGTCATTGTCGATCCTCGGAGAGCGTTGTTCAGCGCCTGGTATGAAATGTTTCCCCGATCAGCAAGCAGCCGGCCAGGCCAGCCTGGAACATTCAAGGATTGCGAAAGCTGCCTTTCCTATGTCGCTGGGCTTGGATTCGATGTGCTTTATTTCCCTCCCATCCATCCAATTGGAAGATCCAACCGTAAAGGGCCCAATAACAGGCTTTTTGCCTCGAATAATGATCCTGGAAGCCCATGGGCCATTGGGAGCCAGGATGGAGGGCACTATTCCATTCACTCTGAGCTTGGGACGTTTGAAGATTTTAAAAACTTAGTTGCCAAAGCCAAAGAAATGAACATTGAACCTGCCTTAGACCTGGCCTTCCAATGCTCTCCTGATCACCCTTTTATCAAGGAGCATCCTGAATGGTTTAGTTGGCGCCCTGACAATTCTATTCAATATGCCGAAAATCCGCCAAAAAAATATGAAGATATCATCCCTTTTAATTTCGAGACTGAAAATTGGAAAGAACTATGGGAGGAGCTTAAGAAGATTGTTTTTTTCTGGATTGACCACGGTATTACTATTTTTCGTGTGGACAATCCTCATACCAAGCCTTTTTCATTTTGGGAATGGCTAATCTCTGAGGTCAGGCAAAAATACCAAGGGATTATTTTTTTGGCTGAGGCATTTACGCGACAAAAAATTATGTACCACCTGGCAAAAGTAGGGTTCTCTCAATCCTATACCTATTTTTCCTGGCGCCACTCTAAAAAAGAACTTACTGACTATGTAACCGAGATGACCACTGGCGAAATAAAAGAATATTTCCGCCCTAATTTATGGCCGAATACACCAGATATTTTGACGGAAGAACTACAGTTTGGAGGAAAGGCTGAGTTTATCATCCGGTTAATTTTAGCCGCTACCCTTTCCTCCAACTATGGAGTATACGGCCCTCCCTTTGAGCTAATGGTTCACGAGGCAGTAAAAGGCACTGAAGAATACTTAAATGCCGAAAAATACGAAGGTCATTTTTGGGACCGTACCGCCCCAGGGAGTTTGAACAGCCTGATTTCTTTGCTTAATCAAATTCGTCAGCAAAATCCGGCATTACAGCAAACAGGTAATATTAAATTTCTCAGCACAAATAACGATCAAATAATTTATTACAGCAAAATAATTGCCTACCCCTTTAACGCTCTTTTGATTGCAGTCAATTTGGACCCTTTTAATTGTCAGGCTTCCGACCTGGTCCTTCCTTTGGATGCATTAGGTCTAACCGCTAAAAGTCTTTTTAATGTTCATGAGCTTCTTTTAGACAAAAAATCCAGCTGGCAGGGGGCAAGCCAGACCCTAAAGCTTGATCCTGAAGTGATGCCTGCAGCTATTTTTAAAATTTCCCGAAATTAGGCCAAAACTTAGGTGAGATATTATGAAGGCATCATGGTTTAAGCAGGCGGTGATCTATCAGCTGCATATTAAAGCTTTTTTTGACAGCAATGGGGATGGGATAGGGGATTTTAACGGATTGCTAAAAAAAATGGACTATCTGGAATCACTTGGGATCACAGCTGTATGGCTGCTTCCCTTTTTTCCATCCCCCATGAAAGACGACGGCTACGATATCTCGGACTATTTGAATGTGCAATCAATGTATGGTTCTCTGCAGGATTTTCGTAAGTTCTTAAAGGCAGCTCATGAAAGGAATATAAAAGTAATCACCGAGCTTGTCATTAACCATACTTCGGACCAGCACCCCTGGTTTCAAAGGGCCCGTCGTGCCAAAAAAGGATCTGCTTTTAGGAATTTCTACGTTTGGAGCGATCAGGCTGACAAGTATCTGGATGCACGGGTAATATTCGAGGATTTTGAGAAATCTAATTGGGCATGGGACCCTATTGCAAAGGCTTACTACTGGCATAGGTTTTATTCGAACCAACCAGACCTTAACTTTGAAAATACGCTGGTGCAAAAAGAAATTTTACGTGCAATGAATTTTTGGTTTGATCTTGGCGTGGATGGACTGCGCTTAGATGCTGTTCCCTATCTTTTTGAAGCGGAAGGTACAAATTGTGAAAATTTGGAGGCGACGCATCAGTTCCTCAAAAAACTGAGAGCACATACAGACCGCCATTATGCAGACCGCATTTTAATTGCCGAAGCGAACCAATGGCCAGAAGATGCGATTGCCTATTTTGGACAAGGCGACGAATGCCATATGGCTTTTCATTTTCCTCTGATGCCGCGTTTGTTTATGGCAATCCATATGGAAGATCGTTTTCCCATTATGGACATCCTTGAACAGACGCCTCCTCTTCCTCCCCTTTGCCAATGGGCCATGTTTATTCGAAATCATGATGAATTAACTTTGGAAATGGTTTCTGATGAAGAAAGGGATTATATGTACCGCGTTTATGCCAAAGATCCCAAAGCGAGAATTAACCTGGGAATTCGCCGCCGTTTAGCCCCCCTTATGGACAATGACAGGTCTAAAATTGAATTAATGAACATTCTCCTTTTCTCACTTCCAGGTACACCAGTCATCTATTATGGGGATGAGATCGGAATGGGGGATAATTTTTATTTGGGAGACCGCAATGGGGTTCGCACCCCTATGCAATGGAACGCCAATGTTAATGCGGGTTTCTCTGCAGCAAATCCTCAAAAGCTATATCTCCCGCTGATTATTGACCCTCAATATAACTATGAAATGGTAAATGTAGAAAATCAGGAACAAAATCCCTCCTCTCTTCTTTCATGGATCAAAAAAATTATTGCCATTCGCAAAAGTTATGCGGCATTTGGTTCAGGAGCGCTGGAATTTGTCCACTCCAATAATTACAAGGTACTGGCCTTTACTCGTACTATTGACGAAGAAATAATTCTGGTTGTCACTAACCTTTCCCGCTTCCCTCAAGCAGCCGAGCTTGATCTTACGAAATTTACCGATTATATTCCTATAGAACTATTTCACCATAATGTATTTCCCCCTATCAGACAGGAAATGTACCCTTTTACACTTGGCCCTTACGGTTATTTTTGGCTGCGGCTTAGCTTAAGCGCCATAGATAAAATATATAGTGAGGAAGGTGTTCCAAACATTATTGCAGGCAAGCGGCTGGATTCAATTTTCGATGAGCCCTATCGAAGCGAATTGACAAAAAAAATTTTTCCACGTTTTTTAAAAAATATGCGTTGGTTCGGGCATAAAACAGCAAAAATTCATAGTGTCGAAATTATGGATCTTTTTCCTGTCGAGAATTCCTATTTATGTTTTCTATCGGTCCGATTTCTTGAACAGGAGTTTAACGAAACATATTGCCTGCCGCTTTCTTTTGCATCTGGTTTGGAAGCAGAAAAAGTCATACACGAAGCTCCTCATTGTATTATCGCATCTATTCAATATGCAAATTTCCCAATGATAATCTTCGACGGCATTTTGCAAGACAGTTTAAGGAAAAAACTTTTTCGAACGATTTTAAATCAGCGCAAAATTAAATTCGGCTTGAACAAACTGGCAGGCAATGCAAGTCCCGATCTTGATCGGAAACATGCGAAAAGTGCACTAGTGCTTCCCTCCGTCATTGTTAAAGGGGAGCAGAGCAATACTTCTATTATTTATGATCAAAAATATTTTTTAAAGCTTTACCGCAAACTTGAAGAAGGGGTGCATCCCGATAAAGAGATGGAAAAGTTTTTGACAGAGAAAGCGCATTTTCCGCATGTGCCTCAATTTGGGGGCAGCCTTGATTGGCATAGGCCTGACCACACTCCGACCTGTGTAGCTATTCTCGAAACAGTAGTTTCCAATCAAGGGACTGGATGGTCTCTTAGCCTGGAAGCCCTTTCTGATTTTTATGAACAGATCATGGCCAATAACATGATTGTAAATGGCATTAACGGGATTGAAACATTGATCGGCGGAAACTATAAGGAGGCCATCCGCCTGCTTGGGCAAAGAACTGCAGAATTGCATTTGGCTTTAAGCTCAAGCTATGATGAGCCTAATTTTGCTCCTGAACCTTTTTCTCTTTTATACCAGCGCTCTATTTATCAGGGGATGAGGAGCCGCACGCGCAAAGTATTTCAAACGCTTTGGAGGATAAAAAATCTGCCTGAAAAATCACATGGTTTAATAGAGGCGGTCATTAAAAGGGAAGAGGACATTTTGGACCTTTACTACCTTTGCATGAAAAATAAATTTAGAATGTTTAAAATACGAATCCATGGAGATTATCATTTGGGGCAGGTACTTTATACCGGCAAGGATTTTTATATTGTCGATTTTGAAGGGGAGCCTCTTGCCTCTTTAAGTGCCAGGCGGCTTAAAAAGTCGGCCCTTAGGGATGTGGCAGGAATGTTGCGCTCTTTTCATTATGCCGCCCACGCATCATTACAAGTAGATTTAATTCCGGAGGATTATAAAATTTTGCTGGAACCATGGGCGGATGCCTGGTATAAATATATAGTAGATATATTTTTAAAATCCTATGTTCAGACCGCTTCACAATGCCCTATTCCCTTATTTCCACAAAGCCCGCTTCTTTTTCAAAGCTTGCTGCAGGCCTATTTGATCGATAAGGCCATTTATGAGTTGAATTATGAGCTTAATATGCGGCCTGATTGGGCATCCATTCCCTGCCGCGGCATTTTATATCATTTAAACAGTATTTGATTATCAATTTTTATACAGGCCTACCCCGGGTCATTTGATTTCAAGCAGTGTGACTTCATATTTCAATATTTTACCTGCAAGGGGATGGTTATGATCAAAATAGAGATAATCTTCATCTTCCTCTACTACCCTCGCTTTTTTTAACTCATCAGTTTCAGTTTGGTAAATATAATCATCTCCCACTTTGATATTAATATCGGAAGGAAGCGAATTCTTTAAAATGGGAATGACTAATTCAATGAAATAGTTTCCATAAGCTTGAATAGGAGATAGAGATAGGATTTTTGTTGTTCCTTGCTCCATATTTTTAACTATTTCTTGCAATTGCGGCAGTATATCTGGGTCGCCATAAGTAAACTGAAATTGTGGTGAGGTAAATGTTATTAGTGAAACTAAGATGGAAGTTATTGAGCATGCACAACCTAAATTAAATACAGAAAAAAGTTTTAGTAAATACTTTCAATCTTTCGTTAATCAAGTAGATAAAAAATATACTGAATTAAAAAATTACACATTTAGACTACTGAATGGAATAAGTTTTTCAAAAACAAATCGCGTTTTTAATTCAAATATTTATTCAAAAATAGAAATTCAAAAGGGATCGTCGGAAGTTGGCAAAAGGAGCCTAATGGAATCATTATTACATTTAAATGCCCCGTTTGATCCCAGAGAGCCAAAAGATAATACCCTCTTAAAATTATATGTTTCAACTAATTTGCAGAAAAAGGAACTTCTAATAAGTTTTTTACCCAAATCTAGTGCAGAAAAAATGGTGGATCAAGCCAGAACAAATCCAGAAATGGGGGAAAAAATAAAGGGAATTAAAAATAATTTTGAAAAATATGATCAACTAGCTTTAATTTGGAATGATAAAAATGCAATGCAAGATAAAAACTTATTTAAAGAAATCAGTAATGAAATCTATAAAGCAGAGAAAGATTTAAACCAACAATTTAAAAATCTAGAAACATTGTCAGAATCTCATGTTGAGATCATACAAATTCATGGTAAAGTTTATCTGCCTGATACTCTGGCAGAGGTATACAAGTCTAATAATACACAGAAAAAAGAGTTAATGGCTGAATATTTTCCTGCTGAGATGGCTTCTCAAATTGCAAGTCAAGCTCGAAAATATCCAGTGATGCAAGCCGGGATCGATGAAATAATAGAAAATTTTGAACAATGGGATGAGATTATTTTAAGAGATGATAAGCCTGCTTTAAAAGATCTACAAAAAAAACTGGAGCAACAGTTCTCTAATCTTGAAATTATGTCAAAGTGCATTTCTGAAATTACAATTAATTCTGAGGATGCGAAAGCTTTCATGCTAGTTTTGCCAGATAGGCCAACTGTTAAAGATCCTGAGGTTAATCTAGGCAATCAAAAGTTCACGCAAATGCTAAAGGGATAATGACTGGTGCGTATAATTTAAATACTATTGATGCACGTCAATTAATTGTGTCAGAACTTCGAGAAGGTATAAAAGAGGCCAAAAATGACATTCCTCGAATTTCTACTAAAAATACCTTAGATTTAAACAAAAAAATTCCAATCACTCGAAATGCAATTCAGTCACAAGCACAACTCCAAAACGCAATTAGAGAGGCAAAGGGGTGGGCTGCGGGCCAACCGCCTTTGGTAAAGCAGGGGACCAGTGCAAATGACGTATTTAGGATGAAAAATGCATCTACAAGCGGCAAATTTGCAGCTTTTGAAACAAAAGCTGACGAGGCATCTGCCTTTTTTAAAGTAGGAACAGGAGGAGAGAAAGCGGCCGGTACAATGGAAAAATTAATGTGGGATATTGCCGTGATAATGGGCTTAGAAGATCAATTCGTCGCGACAGGAGAAGCCGAAATTAGAGATAGTAGTCAGTTAGTTCTTCAAGGCGGCATTCAAATTGCTCAAAAAGGAAATCTTCTATGGGAATATGATGGGAAATTATCAAAACAGGAAATGACTAACGGTATATTGGCAAGCGTTGTGTTTGGCATGTTTGACGCGCATAGCTCAAACATATTTATTACAGAGGAGGGGAAAATTAAATTTTTTGATAATACACGAAGCATGCCTAATTCAAACGGATTTATAAATAGGGGAGAAAATTTAGTTTCCTCATACCGTTGTGCTCTGCTCGATCGCCGGGAAGCACATGTGACGCTAACCAATAAAGAAATCGAACAGCTTAAAATTGATGTAGCGGCATATAAGGAAAAAATTGGAAAATTGAAGGAATATTTTAATACTCCGCAAGGACAGAATCAATTGAAAAAATTGCCGCCGGGCTGGATGGATATGGAAGCTTCATTAGCAGCAATGGAGGAAAGAGTGGGGAATATGCAGGGAGCTTTGAGTGTTGGAAAGATTCAAAATCTCCAACAGCTAGTTGAAACCTCAAATCCCGCCTACCGCTTTACTTTCGCACTACTTTATCTTAAAAATCTTCAAACTGGGGAAACACCAGTTACTCTCCCCGTATCTAAAGTACTCCAGGAATGTCACGGTCAAGTGGGTTATGATCATTCAGATGACGTATTAAGTAATTTAGCATTAGTAGGATATGATATGAATCAAATTAAAAATTGGTGCGATGATCTTTCGATGCCAATGGATAAACTTATGGATAAGGTGCAAAGTAAATACAAAGCTCACAAAAATGAAATGCCAGATGGTGTTGAATGGAATAAAAGGATTATGGCTGCAGAAATTATTAAAAATGAGATGTTTGAGAATGCAGCAATGGATTTAAAAGATTGGGATCGAAATAGCTGTGAAAAAAGTGTCATTGGATTTAATCAATTAAAATTTCTTAGTTCATATGGAATAACAAAAATAACGTTGAAAAAACCCGCTACTCTTAATGACGCCATAGAAACTATGAAGAAAAATATAGTTGAGGCTCGTTTGGTAATGCATGAAGGAAAAGCAACTCTTATTTATAATTCATCTTCAGGTTATCAAACAAAGGAGATTGACCTGCGAGCAAAACCTGGGTATGTTAAGGTCGAAGATAAATTAATGAAAATTGAAGATTTCATTAAAATAATAAATCTGACAAAAATAGAATAAAAAAATTTGTAAATTATGCTAAGATCCATTCCTTGCCAGGGCATTTAATATTATTAAAAGAGTGCTTAATTACAATTATTGATTGTTAGTCAGTCATATCAAAAAGAATAGCTGCAATTTGTCCTTGGTCTTCGAAAATAGGCAGCACATCCAAAACGTTATCGATAGATCCATTATTGACCACGATCATAAATTCGATAAAATTTCCATTTTTAGCCTCGACAAAGCCAGTTAAAGCCTGGGTGGTAAGAAGAAACTGATTAGTCGCAAAATTGGTGGTGAGTCCTGTTCCTGGCTTGGCTCGGACTTTTCCAACGGCTTCGGTATTTCTCGCAAAATCTGCCAGGGAGCCATCGATACCTAATATTGGCAAAGCCTGATAAAATTTTTCAAATGCCTCTTGAGGCCATTTAAGGATATAGTCTAAGAGCTGTACTTCTGCCTGCGGAGTAAAGCGATTATTGTCCCCTCCCGCCGCATCTGCCAATACGAATGTTCCGGGTTTAAGTTTGACTTCATGCATGGCAAATTTTCCAAGCTCCAACATCCCTTCTTCAAAAGTTTTCCCCCCATTTTTGACTGCAAGTAAAAGGGGGATTAAATCAGCCCCCAAATTATGACTGACTTTTAAAATAAGCTTCGCATATTCAGAAAGGGGAGGCGAAACCCAAAGAGCGGCAGGTTTCTGCTGATTCAAATATTCTTGCGTTGGCAAAGTAAACTCGTGGTTAAAGCTGGTTACAATTCCCTGATTTTGCAATGCCAGGATAAAGGCTGCCCGTGCAAAATGCAAAGGGTCTTGAACAGAGAAAGCACGCACCAATTCCTTTTCGCTTACAGGAATTATTCCTTTGACTCTTATTTCTCTGCCTGTTTCATCCGCCATTATTTCAATTGCAGCTTCTTCTCCATTTTTTTCCGAGATCACTTCATTGATCACACGATAGCCTGGAACCATAGGACGCCAGGTAAGGTATGCCGGCTGTCCCTCCGAGCTTGGTGATATGATAATGTCGATTAAGTTTTCGTTCAGCATCATGGGAGAGAGCGCCATATCCCTTTTCGTTACAGTTGTAAAGAGCCGGTCATCAATTAATATGTCGCCTTCGATCTGTTTGATCCCGCGTTGTCGAATTTGTTTGGCAAGTTCATTTAGAGCGTAAAGAGGATCTTCTTTGGTAAGTGTGACCCCCGGAGCAATATTGGCAATAATGTGGTCTAATGGAGTGAAAGAAATGGCATCTTTACCATTTTGCCTGCCGCCTAGGGTGAGGTCTCCCTGGGCCACTAACACCAAGCTTCCTTTCAGCACGCCTTTTTCAAGCAGCCCAATGGCATAAACAGGCGTTTTAAAGCGGTAATTTTCTCCGTAAGCATGTAAAAGAGCGGCCACAGAAAACAGCTTGGTAGTTGAAGCAGGAAGAAAAAGCTCATTAGAGCGGTAGTCTAGAAGGACATTTCCTGTTTTTGAATCTTTGGCATAGAATCCCCAGGAAGCGTGCGCATATTTTGGCTGATCCATGATTGAAGTGATTCTTTTTGGAAGCGCTGCAGCGCTTAGAAAGAGAGCTAAAGATAGCATGAGAGGAAGAAGATAGCGGTACATAGTAGTCCTATAATTGATAAAATAATTATACTAAATAATTGCGCTAATTTGTTGTATTTTTCCAATTTACAGTTATATTTTTAAATTAAGTAGGAACTGCCGGGTGGAACTGATCGATCATCCAATACATGTAGCGGATCCAGCTATTTGTTTCAGTGATCATTTGTTCCATGAAAAGACGCCACCCGAAGAAAACAATAGCAAGGGCCAAAAGGGATTTAAGTGGCATTCCCAAAAAAGTGATCTGCACCTGAGGGGCCAGACGGTTAGCGATGCCTAAAAAGAAGTCGGTCATCAAAATCATGATCAATGCGGGGGCCGCAAGCTGTGTGCTTAAGATCATGACCTTTCCCATCAGTTTCATGATATCAATGACAAAATTAGTGTCTGTTTGAAAAAATTGGGGATTAAGGAATTTATCTGGTGGAAGTATAGAATAAGATTGCGAAACTATGTCCATGACCACAAATGGTCCGTCGATCATAAAAAATAGATAAATTAAAACAAGATTGAACAAAGTTCCAAGAGGGGAAGACTGGTTTTGCATGGTGGGATCGTTCACCATCAAACTAGCCCCTCCTCTTTGATGGTCAATTAATATTCCTGTGTTTTGTACAACTATAAAAGGAATACTGACGATGAATCCAAGCAGAGTTCCAATGAAAAGCTCCTTAAAAAAATACATGACCAGCTGAAAATTGAAGGTGATCGGTGTCGTTGTCACAAAGACAAGCTGGGGTAGAAAAATAGCAAATAAACAAATCGTTAAGGCTACCTTTACCGGGTGGGGCAAGACTTTTGCGCCAAAGAAAGGCGCCATTGCAATGATAGGCATCATCCTTCCAAAAAAAAGGAACATGAGCGAGAAGAAAGAGAGAGGATCATAAACGGAAAAAGCGGTATTGATATAAAGCGTCAAATAGTCATTTGTCATCCCTTTTCAACCATTTTATTAACGCGCACTTGCGACGCTCCATTGAGGAAAATTAGTGAAAATGTCATTGGCAAATGCCATAATTTGCGCCCCAAGCCAGCCGCCTAGCAGCATAAGGGTCAACGTTACGGCTACAAGCTTGATGGTGAAAGAAAGGGTCTGTTCCTGAATTTGAGTAGCTGCCTGAAAAATAGCTACAATAATCCCAAAAAACATGCTTACCAAAATGGGAGGGGCTGATAAAATCAAAATCAGCAGCATTCCCTGATAGGCAAGTTGGACAACCTGGGTTTGAAACATCTTTTTCTCCGCATTTACTTTATTGGAACGTTTTTACTAATCCTTCGATCAAAATAGTCCATCCGTCAAGCATTACCAGCAAAAATAATTTTAGCGGCATTGAAATAGTAACGGGGGAAAGCATCATCATACCCATGGCCAACAAAATATTGGATGTGACCAGATCGATGACGAAAAAGGGAATATAAATCAACACGCCGATCTCAAAAGCATCCTTTAATTGTCCCGTAATAAAAGAGGGGACGAGCAC
Source organism: Candidatus Protochlamydia sp. (assembly GCA_013695355.1). Lineage (GTDB taxonomy): Bacteria > Chlamydiota > Chlamydiia > Chlamydiales > Parachlamydiaceae > Protochlamydia. Next base: position 18,913 of record JACDAQ010000051.1, on the reverse strand, counting down.
AATGAAATCATCAGGTTTAAGGGTTTCACGGTAGGCTTCAGGTAATCCACGATATACCAAGCGATAAAATAGGGCCTGATGTTTGTTAGAGCTGTTCCGTTTGAGAAAATTGCGCATCGGTTCGCTGGCAGCCGAAGCAACCTCGATGACATAGGTAGATGATGTGGGTGAAAGAAGGGAGTCGGGAACATTTTGCTGATTGATCGTCGACTGTGCTGCATCATACATTTTGGCCGCTGTGGGGTACATAATGAACAAACTGAGCAGGAATGCCACACCGTTGATCACCTGGTTAGGGGGGGCCTGCTGAACGCCAAGAGCAGTCCTTAATAAGGACAATACCACAACGATCTTAAGAAAGGAGGTCAGGTTCATGATGATAAAGGGAAGCAGCGAAAGTAAACTTAACAGAACTGCCTGGGTAATTAAGGAAGGGCGTTTCAATTGTCCAATTTCAGCTTGTGTGGCATTAAAAGCTTCCTGTTCTGGCGACAGTTTTTCAGGTTTAGTGGGGCGGTAAGCTGGACGGGGTATCGGGCGTAAGGGACGGGGAGGGGCCGGTGTGGTTGAGGCTGTACGCCCTGGCCTGGCAGTACCCTCGGGAGGCGTAGTTTCTGCTTCAGCAGCTGGCGGGGTCTCGGCAGGACCGGTCTGAGAATACAGCGATTCTGGTGCCAAAGAAAGGAGGCATAAAATCCCTAACAGGCATAGGAGGGGTTTGAAGGAAACACGTTTATTTTTTTGCATCGTTTGCCATACCTTCGCTCTTTTGTTCGATCTTTTTTAAGTTTTCAAAGGCTTTTTCTAAAACACTCCAGCGATGGTCCAATTGGGCATTAATAATCCCAATTTCAGTTTCAATTACGCATCCTCCGGGAGCAATATCTGCCCTCGCGCGGATGGATAAGCTTTCTAATGCTTCAAATATGTCTTTAATGCGAGGTTTATTTTTTTCCAGGGCCTCGAGATTATCTTTATTGACATAAACTGTGATCTTTTTATGGGTGGCAACTGATTTCAACTGACCAGCAACAATATCTATAATGACTTCAGGGGAGAGTTCAACTTCCCTCGCTACTATTTTCTTGGCAGCTTTCAGCGCCACAGGAATGACCAGCTGCTGCAGCTCCTGATGGACTTCTTCAATTTCCTGCTCCAATTTGGCAAGGTGTTCGGTCCATTTTTTAAATCCCGCCTCATACCCTTCTTTGAAAGCAATTTCTTTTATTTGTTCGCTTTCTTTGGATATTTGCAAACGATATTGGTCGGCTTCTTCTTTAATGGAATTAAGGACTTCATAGGCTTCCATCAGCTTTGAATAGGATCCCGCGGGGATAATTTTACTTTTAGGTGTTGTATGGACTTCGCTTCCGTAAATTAAGCTAAAAAATTTCTTGCTCACAGATTACTCGCTTTTAAGGAAGTTCATAAGATTGAGAACCTGATTTTTTAATAATAAGGTCACTTGCGGTTCACTGTCTGGTTTATATGCTTTTAAAACCATTTCCCCTCTTCCGGTATCAAGAGTGTGAGCGATGTACCAGACGAAATCGGGATGCTGTCCACATAATGCTTTACCAAACCGCATCAGGCCTCTCCGGTGGATGGCATTCTTCACTAAAGAAGGGTCTTCATTGGTAGGATCAATCCTCAATTTGGGTCCGGTAATCCCTTCTTTCTGATGGAGGCATACATTTAGATAGTACAATTGTTTAGGACTTAAGGAGGCATAGATATTTTTTAAATGCTTTTTATTTACAATATGGCGCACTTCCGAGGCTAGGTCATGCAGGCCTAAAAAATCGAAAAGCATTGTCAGTTTTCTTTTTTTCCATGTTCCTAATGGGGACATGTCCGTTTCAGGTAAATAGTCGTAGGGAAGGCGCTCCTCCTCGGCCAAAAGCGAATAGAGCTGCCGGACAAAAAATGTTTTGACCGGCGGAGAAAGCTTTATAGGGGCAGAAGAGGTAAGTCCGGCTGCCTGCTCCTTGGTCAAAGCACCAGCTACAATGGAGTGCATAGATTTAGGGAATTTTTTCAGAAGGGGCTTTATCCAAGAATAGTGCAGCCGTTCCAAAATTTTTTGAGGTTGATAAAGGATAGGCTCTATCTCAGACGATTGAATTTCATGACTAATAAGGGTCTGTGCTTCGTCCCTGGGAAGGAATTTCAATAATCCTTCGCCTGCCTTTGGGTTGTACCGATTGATTAGTACCCTTAGCATCATCCATCCTTTTTTATCCATATATCCCTGAATCCTCAAGTCTCATCGATACCTCTATTTGCTGCTCCGCCATCCTCTTCTTTTTTTTCTACTCCTTCGGCTTTTTCTTCGATAGCTTTATCGGCGGTATCTGTATCAGCGCCTTCAATATGCAGAGGATGGAATGTAAACAGCTGCTTAAACCCTCCAGCCCGCTTAAGGAGCGGTAAAAATTTCCATAGCAACCATGTCAGCGCTAAAAGAAGTAAAACAAGAGAAACTGTAAAAGTAAAAAATATCAGGCGGAAGCGGGTAAGAGATTCTTTGGCCAGTCCTATCGTCCAGACATTGACATACTTTCTTTCTTCTTCGCCCAGACTTCCTCCCAAACTCCCAAGGGGTGTGTCACCATAGCGGGCGCGATCTCCTATCACTGTCACATAGTCATAATCCAGACCATTCACGCTTCCGGCGACAAGCCGTTTAAGTCTCGTCACAAGATGTGCATTTGGATCGTCTAATATTCCATTGTGCTTCACATAAACAGAAGCAGTAATTTTCTGTTTCGGCGCATTTGGATTAAGGGGATCTTCATCCGGAAAAGAAATTTGTACATCAGCATCCAATATCCCGTCAATTTTCCGGATAGTGCTTCCAATTTGTTCAGCTAATCCGGCTTGATAGCGGATTTTTTCCTGCATTCCGGAGGGGACTAGCGAGGTGTTTGCAAAAATTCCTAAAAGGTTTTGCCCTCGTCGTCTGGGGAGGCCAACCTGATTTAACAATGCCATGGCTTCATTTGCCCTTGTTTCTTCGACGCTGATATTCCATAAGGCTCCTTTACTAGCACCAGCCCCTTCGGTCGCAGCCAGTACTTTCACAGCATCAATACCCTTGTTGGAAAGGTAAACCAGGATTTCATTGGCTTCTTTTTCATCTAAACCATTGACAATGACTTTTCGAGATTCGCAGCTAGTCAGTAAACTAATCAGGACAAGCAAAGTCATGAGCTGTGTAAAGAAACGGCAATTGCCAGTCTGTCTCATGGTAGGATTCCTCTTTTGAATCATAAAAAGTTCAGATTATCAGAATGAAGGATTTTGCTATAGTCCTTATTTTTATGTCATAATAAGATTTGTTTTTTACGAAAAAAAAAGGGCTGGTATTAACCAGCCCTTGAACATGATTCGAATTAGACGAAATTACGCTTTGATCTTAATATCGACACCTGCAGGAAGCGTCAAAGTTTTCAAAGCATCGATCGTTTTGCTCGTCGGATTGAGAATATCGATTAAGCGACGGTGGGTGCGGATCTCAAATTGCTCGCGCGATTTGCGGTCAATATTGGGAGAACGCAGTACCGTAAACTTTTCACAGCTCGTCGGAAGAGGAATCGGCCCTGCAATGGCTGCACCTGTTCTTTTGGCTGTCTCGACAATATCAGCTGTTGAACGATCTAGCAAACGCTGATCGTATCCTTTCAACCTAATGCGAATCTTTTGTTTCGCTGCCTTAGACTGTTTTTCTTGTTTTGCCATAATAATCTTATTACTCTTACTTCTTAATGATTTCTTCCTGGATTTTAGACGGAACGCGCTCAAAATGGCTAGGTTCCATCGAATAGGTCGCACGCCCTGAAGAGAGCGAACGGAGCAGCGTCGAATAACCGAACATCTCGCTTAAAGGAACTTCAGCATGAATTATCGCCGCTCCTTTATGGTTTTCCTGACCGATAATCTGTCCACGGCGTCGGTTTAAGTCTCCGATCACATCCCCCATATGAGCTTCAGGAGTCGTAACATCGACTTTCATGATCGGTTCTAAAATCACGGGCTTAGCTTTACGTGCCGCTTCTTTTAAAGCCATTGAGCCGCAAATTTTAAACGCCATTTCATTAGAATCGACATCATGATAAGATCCGAACACAATATCAACAGCAACATCGACAAGATTATAGCCTGCCAGAATACCGGTTGCAAGGCCCTCTTCAATTCCCTTGATCGTGGGTCCGATGTATTCCTTTGGAATAACTCCTCCTACGATCTTGCTGACGACTTCATTACCTTTTCCTTTTTCATTTGGACGGATTTCAAGCTCAACGTGCGCATATTGTCCGCGTCCGCCCGATTGCTTGACGAATTTCGTCTGACTGTTGCCAGGAACTGTAATGGTTTCTTTGTAGGCTACTTCTGGCTTACCGACGTTGGCTTCCACATTGAATTCCCGCTTCATCCGGTCATGCAAAATTTCCAGGTGAAGTTCACCCATGCCTGCAATGATCGTCTGTCCTGTTTCTTCGTTCGTTGAAACGCGGAAGGTAGGATCTTCAATGGACAAAGAAGACAAGGCTGTCGCAAGCTTTTCACGGTCTGCTTTTGACTTAGGCTCAATCGCCATTGATATTACGGTTTCGGGGAATTCCATTTTTTCCAAAAGAATAGGCTTTTTCGGAGAGCACAATGTATCTCCTGTGGTGGCTTTCTTCAATCCGATGCAAGCAGCGATATCGCCTGTATGGAATTCGTCTTTTTCTTCCCTTTTGTTCGCGTGCATTTCTAAAAGGCGGGAAATGCGCTCCTCTTCCCCTTTTGTGGTATTAAGGAGGGTCATCCCTTTGGTCAATGTTCCGCTGTAGATCCGGATATAAGTCAAGCGTCCGACATAAGGGTCGGTCATGATCTTAAAGGCCAAAGCTGCAAGCGGCTGGTCATCGGCAGGGGTCAGAAGAATTTCTTCATCTGTATCCATATCAATGGCTTTAATGTTCCCTCTATCTAGCGGAGAAGGCATCCAGGCGACCACGGCATCAAGTAGCTGCTGCACACCTTTGTTTTTAAAGGCAGAACCGCACAAGACGGGATTGAACTTATTTCTGCATACACCCTTGCGGATAGCTGCATTAATTTCATCTTCGGTCAATGAATCGGGATTCTCCAATACTTTTTGCATGAAGTCATCGTTTTCATCATCGATGGTAGCTAATTCTTCAAGCAGTTCGGCACGCATTTGTTTGCATTTTTCAAGCAAATCTTCGGGAACTTCCGTTTCATCCCAATCTGCTCCAAGCGTTTCATCATGGAATAGGTAAGCCTTCATTCTGACGAGGTCGACCATACCTTTAAATTCAGCTTCAGCGCCAATTGGACATTGAACTGGAATTGCATTAGCATGGAGCTTATCGCGCATCGTATGAATAGCGTCAAAAAAGTCTGCTCCCATACGGTCCATTTTATTAACGAATGCAATACGGGGAACACCGTATTTATCTGCCTGTCTCCAAACCGTTTCTGACTGAGGTTCTACACCTGAGACCGAACAGAATAGAGCCACCGACCCGTCCAGAACGCGCAACGAACGCTCAACTTCGATCGTAAAGTCAACGTGGCCAGGAGTGTCGATAATATTAATCTTTGAATCTTTCCAAAAGACAGTCGTTGCAGCAGATGTAATTGTAATACCCCGCTCTTGCTCTTGGGCCATCCAATCCATCGTCGCAGCCCCTTCATGGACCTCTCCGATCTTATGTGAACGTCCGCTATAATAGAGGATCCGTTCAGTAGTTGTCGTTTTACCGGCGTCGATATGCGCCATGATGCCGATATTACGAACATTTTTAAGTTTTTCTTTGTCAGTTCTTGCCATGATGTATCCTCCTTATTACCATTTGTAATGGGCGTAAGCTTTGTTCGCTTCGGCCATTCGGTGGGTATCATCCTTCTTCTTGATCGTGGTCCCTTGATTATTATAACAATCACTGAGTTCGGATGCTAAAGCATCTTCCATTGAGCGGCCCGCTTTTCCTCTGGAATGATTAATAATCCAACGCATCGCCATTGATGAACGGCGGTTAGAAGGGATCTCAATCGGTACCTGGTAAGTGGCTCCTCCAATTCTGCGCGATTTTACCTCTAATGCTGGTTTAGCATTTTCTAAAGCTTGTTCAAAAGCTTCAAGAGGGTGTTCGGCCTTGACTCTTTTAGAGAACTTTTCGATGGCGTTATAAACAATGCGGCGGGCAGTCGATTTTTTTCCGCCTTCCATGACCTTGTTTATGAATTTTGCTAAGACCGTACTGCCGTATAGCGGATCAGGTACTGCCTCTCGTTTTTCTGCACTGTGTCTTCTGGACATGATTTCCTCAATTAATGAGCAATTAAATCTAATTTGTTGTTGAGCGAATTTTAAAATGAGAAAGTAATGATGAAAAATCCTAGAAAGGAAAAAATTCAAACGATCACTTTGCTGCGTCTTACTCGCCCGGTAGTGGAAGATCTCAATGATTCACCTGGAATCAGGGATAAAAAATCCCTTCACACCTGTGCGGGATTAGCGTTTTGAAATTAAAACGCAAATCTCGGACCAGGATATTTATTATGGAAATATCCTAGTGTTACTTCTTTTTAGGGCGTTTTGCCCCGTATTTCGATCTTCCTTGCTTGCGGTCTTTAACAGCCGCACAATCTAATGCTCCGCGAACAATATGATAACGTACCCCTGGTAAGTCCTTTACACGACCGCCACGTACAAGTACAATGCTGTGTTCCTGGAGGTTGTGCCCCTCACCGCCGATATAGGCAATGACTTCCTGTCCTGTTGACAAACGTACCCAGGCTACTTTACGCAAGGCTGAGTTTGGTTTCTTGGGAGTTTTGGTTTTTACTTGTAAACAAACACCGCGGCGTTGCGGGCATTTAACCAGCGCGGGCGATTTGCTTCTTCGCTTTTTCGGAGCGCGTGGCTGGCGAACTAGCTGTTGAATGGTCGGCATGTTTGCCTTCTCCTTATAATGGTTTATAGACACCTTTCTTTTTTCTATGGAAAGGTATCTGATTAGTATAAGAGAAAGAAGGTTTTTTGACAAAGAAAACTGTAATGAAGAAGCCGAAGGCTTGAATTTAAGCCTTCAGGAATTATTCACTAGCAAACAAAGCATGATGAGGCACTCATCAAAAATAATATAATTGAGATTTCTACCACAACTTTTTAAAAGAATTTGATTGATGCGCATAAGAAAATGAGGGCTAAAAAAGAGCGGCTTTAACAATTAAATCATTCCCTCCAGGCTTTAATAGTCAATTAACCTGCTTTAAAAAATTTTTTTTAAACGTTTGTTGCAAGCTTCCCCATTTCTTTTGGTATTAATCTAAAAAGATTTCATTAATTCATTAATTTATTAAGGAATTGACAAGATTTTACAAAGACAATATTATAAACAAACGCAAAATTGTTAAAAACTCATAAATTAAAAAACACTAGGTATATATGAAATCAGTTGGAGATTCAAGTCCTTATTCCGGCTCGTACCCTATTCATCAAAATAATGCCCCTAAATCCCCTTTGCAAAACACATTAAATCTTCACGAGAAATGTGCTAACACCAGTTGCAAAAATTTACCTGTTAATCTTTCGAGGTGCGGGGGATGCAAACAAGTTTATTATTGCAGCCAAGACTGTCAACGGCAAGAATGGAAAGCTCATAAAGCCGCATGTAAAATGATAACGTCTCAGACAAACTTACAAGAAACCAAAGAAACGAAAGCTTATCCTGCAGCCACCGTTAAAACCACTTCTAAAGCCACACCGCTTGAAACACCTATCGGTAGTATAGAGGAAGCTAATGCAGTCATGCAGAAGGTGCGAATTTTATTTGAAGAAAAAAAACAAGTGGACCAAGTACATACTTTATTGCTAAAGCTTGTGGTCTTTGATCAAAATTTCTTTACAAAGCTTGGAATTCATAAAGAAGAAGATACCATTCTAGCTTTAGCGGTTAGCGGCCTTTTAGTCAACCGTGGATATCTGAATCAGGCGGTGGAATTATTAAATAAAGTGATTGAATTCAATCCGCACACTTCTATCGTTCACTCGGTTTACGATTGTCTAGCTCAAATATATTTTCTTAAAAAGGATTTGGGCAAGCAACAACATTATTTGGAAATAGCCTTTGATCTAAGTCCAGAGAGTGAGACATGTACTCGCCTGGTAAATTTGTTAAAGGCCCAAGGAAAGCTAGATGAAGCCGAGAAATTATTAAGGAAGGCTATCAAACTAAATCCAAAAAATATTGAGGCTTTCTTTGAACTTGGAGAAATTTTGTATCAAAAAAAGCAATGGAAACAAGCTGAAGATTTTATGAATTTAGTCATCAAATTTAATCCAACGCATGCTCCAGCTTACCATCTACTTGGTAAGTTAACCATGCTAGGTGGAAAAATAACTGAAGGGCTGTCATTTATTCAAAACGCGTTAATTCTCGATCCACATAATATAGAATATCATCAAGATTTAAATAAATTTTTAAAAATTAGCATCTTATACAACAATGTCATTGACACCCCTGAACTCGAAAATCAAATGAAGTCAATGCAAAAAGTGATTGTACCCAATTCAAAAGCATTCGACCTCCTCAATCATTTAGTACACAAGGAAGACTTAGTTCTTGGAGCTCAGGTCCTCAAAAAAAAATTAATAGGTTGCGATAATGAAAATCTTACAACTCTTTTAGAATGGATCACCAAAAGTGAGTTTAATTATGATGATCTTAATATATTTTCCGAGAGTGACCCTAACAAACAACTGTTAGAGAGACTAAGCAAAAATGGATTTAGCGATGAAGAAAAAATACGTTTTTCCCAATTGCTAAAAAAGTATGTCATTAACAATCGTTAAAACTATCCCAAACTGATATTTTGGCATTCTGGCATTTTAAATGCCAGAATGCCAAACCAGACCATTACTTTGATTGAAGATTTAATCTATTGATAATTTAAATGATAAAAGGTCGCTGACGCGGCAAATTGATTTCGTATTCCAATTGAATTTCTGCCCGCACCTTTCATAAATAACGGAACTTTACCTCATTACTCCCACTCCGGTGCCAATTAGCTCGGGCGAAAGAAAACTAATCCCCATTGCATTTCAAGAAGTTTTCCTTTTTTTGACTGAAGAAATGCCTGGGATTCGAGCCGTTTGGTAGCCTGTTTTTCCGTTATAGGATCCCATTATTTAAAAAAATATATCTTATATTTTTTTTATCAAGCTTTTTATGTCTTTTAATCCATAATGCTTTAAAAATTCCTTCGTCGTGCCATATAACATAGGGCGGCCAGGAGCTTCCAGTTTGCCTAACGGTTCCACGAGCTCACGCTCGAGAAGCTGGGCTAAAGTGCCTGATGAGTCAACGCCGCGGATGGCATCAATTTTTGGGCGAGTAATGGGCTGACGATAAGCAATAATCGCCAAAACTTCTGTGGCAGCGGGAGAGAGTTTTTCTCCTCTTTTTTGACGAAAGAGCATTTCTAAGTAAGGTGCATATTCCTCATGAGTGCGCAATACGTAGCCTTGAGCTATTTCTTCCAATTTAAAAGCTCTTTGATGTGAAATGTAGTCCTGGCGCAAAGAATCAATTATTTGACGCAGCTGCTTGGGGGAAAGAGGGCAGAGGGTATCAGTGATCTCTCGTATTTTAGCCAGTGGAAGGGGATCGGATGAGGTGAATAGGAGAGCTTCAATTACTTTTTTGATCGCTTGCTGCATCTGCTGATTTATTTGGGCCGCTTCTTCGGCTTTTTCATCTTCAGTATGCAAATCTTCAGCCAGATCAGCAGAGGAAGCATCGAAGGACATTTCCGTTTGGAAAAAAATAATTTCTTTGCTCATTGATTATTCGTCCTCTTTCGCATAGATCATCAATTGTTGGGAAGCAGGATCCCGGCTGACTGACGCACTTCCCAACTTCATTAGTTCTAAAATTGCTAAAAAAATGACCACAAGCTCCAATCGGGAGGAGGCTGTAGAAAATAGCGATTCGAAAAGCAAAAAGGGATGCATTTCAAGAGAGCGGCGGATAATTTTAATTTTGTCGCTCGTTTTCCAGTCTTCTTCCTCGATCCTTCCAATTAGGTGCTTTGTGCGCAGCATGATTTCGCCGAAAACAGCAGATAGCTCATCTAGTGAAATAGCATCAAGGCCTAAAGGTCTTTTCCATTTAGAAGAAGAGAGCCCGCGAAAATAGCACCCTTGTTGCTTTTCCTCCTGAATGGCCATCTGTTTGGCGGCTTGTTTAAAGCGGCAATAATCAAGGAGATGATGGATGATTTCAAAATGGGGATCTTCCTCCGGGATCACTTCCTCTTTTTCTTGCTCTTGAGCTGGAAGCAACGTCTTGCTTTTCAACCAGACCAAATAAGCTGCGCTACCTACAAATTCGGCCCCTTTGTCAAGCGATTCCGCTTCCCATGCATGGATTCTTTCTAAAAATTGTTGGGTAAGGGTTTGTATGGACACATCATAGATATTAATTTCTTCTTTTTGAATTAAAGAAAGAAGAAATTCTAAAGGTCCTTCAAAATTTTTTAAGGCAAAGTGATCGTGGTTTTTTGAAATCATAGGATAATAAAATAGCTGTTTTAACAATTATTGCAAATGTACATTATCAAGCAAAGTTATTTTTATCGCCCTTTTGCTAAGAACCGTTCATAATCACCGAAGTGATTAAAAATTCAGATTGTCGTTTTAATATTCAATGGTTATGTTGACATTTTTAAGGAGCTTTCTATGTATACCCGATGGTTACTGACATTTCTTTTATGCCTGATCAATTTTAATAGCCTTAAGGCTTTCGAGCAGGAGTTATTGAAGCCAAATGATGTTGACCGCATTATGGAACAGATCTTAAGTCAGCATGTGGAAACAAAGGCCGTAACCTCTAAAATTGTTCGGAACGCAATCGCCGTATTTATTAATCAATTCGATCCCCATCGCATTTATTTACTGCAGAGCGAAGTAGATCCCTACGCCGATTTATCTGAAAGAGAGGTTAATCAAGTCATTCAGCAATACAAAAAAAATGATTTTACTATTTTCAAAAATGCGAACTTGGCCATCCAAAAATCCATTTTGCGCTCAAGAAGCCTTAGGGAAAAGATTGAACAAAAAGAAAAAGAAAAATTATTTGTTCTAAACATTCCGACATTAAAAGAAATCGCCGAAAGGCCGTTTGCCCGCAATGAAGATGAATTAAAATCTCGTCTTTTAGAAAACCTAGAGATTTTTGTAGGTTCTTATAAAAATAGGTTTGGGGAAGCTTCAACTGCTCAAAAAAAAGAATATATTTTAAAATCATATGAGAATCAATTAAGGGAATTTGAAAACCAATATCTTTATCAAGATGACCAGGGTAATCCTTTTAGCGAAGCTGAAAAAGAGAATTTATTTACCATCCACGTTTTAAAAGCCCTTGCCAGTAGTTTGGATTCCCACACAACATTTTATCAGGCAAACGAAGCTTATGATATGCGGGTACGGCTGCAAAAAGAATTTCAGGGGATTGGCCTTGTCCTGCGGGATAAAGGTGATGAAGTGGTTGTAGCGCGTACATTGGAAGGAAGCCCGGCTGCAAGAAGCGGGTTAATCGAACCAGAAGACCAATTGCTCGAAGTCAATGGAAAAGAGATTGCAAATTATCCTTTTGAAAAAGTCATGGAAATGTTGCATGGGGAAAAGGATGTTCAGGTAAAACTCCTTTTTAAACGGAGAGATAAAGGAAAAAAAGGAGATAAGATATTTTCTGTTTCGCTATTGCGCGAAGAAATTATTTTAAGTAATGACCGGGTCGATATGAGCTCGGAACCTTTTGGTAATGGCATTATTGGCAAAATAACATTGCATTCATTTTATCAGGGAGATGGAGTTTCAAGCGAGAAAGACGTTCGCGATGCTATTGACAAATTAAAAAAGCAAGGCAATTTGCGGGGTTTAATTTTGGATCTGCGTGAAAATAGCGGGGGGTTCCTATCTCAGGCTGTGAAAGTAGCGGGCCTTTTTATTACGAATGGTGTCATCGTTATTTCAAAATATTCAAATGGAGAGGAACGCTTTTACCGTGATGTCGATGGCGAAACATCTTATGACGGCCCGTTAGTGGTGCTGACCTCCAAAGCAACCGCCTCCGCAGCCGAGATCGTCGCTCAGGCTTTGCAGGATTATGGGGTTGCTGTCATTGTAGGGGATGAACACACTTACGGCAAAGGGACCATTCAGACACAAACTGTGACTGATAATAAAAGCACCTCTTATTTTAAAGTGACCGTAGGTAAATACTATACTGTTTCTGGAAAAACGCCTCAAAAGAATGGCGTCAAAGCCGACATTGTGGCCCCTGGCAAATGGAGTAAAGAAGAAATTGGTGAAATTTATCTTGATTCCGTAGGTGCGGATACCATCCCCCCTTCGTATGATGATTCGCTGTCCGATGTCTCAGCTGATGTCAAAGGATGGTATCTGAAATATTACATCCCAACCCTTCAGCATCGGGTTTACACTTGGGATGATCTCCTGCCAACTTTGCGGAAAAATAGCGTTTACCGCATCAAGCATAACAAAAACTATCAGTTGTTTTTAACTGGCAAGGTCCCCAAGGAGAGTGGAGAAGAGGAAGAGGAGCAATTTTCAGATGAGAAAAAACCAAAAACTTTTGGGGTAGATGATCTGCAAATGGCTGAGGCGGTTAGTGTAATCAAAGATATGGTCTTGCTTCATACTCTGGATAGAAGCAAAGCAAAAAATTGAGAAGAGGTCTTGTAATGATTATTTAAATAGGATAAGCAGGATCGCCCTCAGAGGCAAGATAGGCAGGATAAAATAAAAGGCTGGTACGAAAATTCGTTAATTTTTTACCAGCCATTTTTTTACTTTAAGTTTTATATGCTTTGTTTTTTTTGTTCTATCTTTCTGACTTTGTTAGGATTACGTATAAACTATCAAAGTGAATGCTGTTGTATGTCAAGTAAATCCATACATCGCATATAAAAAGATTGCGTAAAAATGGAATTTTCCACTATTGTTCTCACTTCTGGTGTAATTCCTTTAAGGAAAAGCCAAGTCAAATGGCCAGATAGCTCAGTCGGTAGAGCAGAGGACTGAAAATCCTTGTGTCGCTGGTTCGATTCCAGTTCTGGCCAACCTTTTCTAAATTCTACGCATAGACTCTGAACGTTTTTTAACGTAAGGAGTCACTATGCAAAAATCTTACCAAAAGTCCCAATTTCCGCATTTTTTACGCAAATGGTCTGAATCAATCAGAACAACTTTGCTTTCAAGCCTTGAAGATCCAAAACCAAATCTTTTCCTATCAACTTTTATCTTCGTTACGGAAAAAATACGTAAAATAAGTAAAGTTTGTTTATCGCTTTCGCAATTTACCTGGAGAAATCCAAATAGGAACAACGGATTACCCTTTTATTCCAAAAAATTTATAATCACTCTATTCAGGTAAAGACTATGGCAAAAAGTTCAGACAACATCCGTTGCATTCGCAAGTATCCGAAAAAAGATGGCACCTTTAGTTTCCATGCTGAAGTAAGAAGAAAGGGTGCTAAGCCCATTAGACAAGTTTTTCGTACCCTCACTGAAGCTAAAAATTGGGTGCGCTCTAATGAGACCGGCATTTTGGAAGGAAAGTTACCTCAAGAAGTCAAGGCACGCAAGTACACAGTCAATGATCTCATAGAACAGTATGAGACGATCTATTTAAATAGATTCCCGAAACGAGTGAGAAGCCAAGTCCATCATTTGGCTTGGTGGCGTGAGCATTATGGGCATAAATTGTTAAGCGATGTAAAGCCCTCCTTACTTGCCCAAGCCAAGCATTCTCTTCTCAGTGAAAATACAATTAGGAAGACTCCCAGGTCTGGTCCGACGGTAAACCGATATTTTGCCAAGTTAAGCAAAGCTTTTTCATTAGCTTCTTCTGAATGGGAATGGATTGCCGAAAATCCTTTTAGAAAGGTCTCCAAGCTCCCTGAAAACAAAGGAAGGTCACGCTTTCTTAGCAAAGAAGAACTTCAATTGCTTCTTCAAGCATGTAAAGAGCATAAGAATCGCAATCTTTACGGCATGGTGCTCATGGCTGAATCTCTCGGTATGCGTTACGGTGAGATTGCTAGTCTAAAGTGGAAGAATGTAGATTTTGAACATCGGCTCATCACTCTTGAAGTTACGAAAAATCATGATATAAGAGTGCTTCCCATGCCCGATCAAATATACAATTTCCTGAAAGGCTGGAGTACTTCCAATCAAGAGGAGGATTATATCTTTCCATCTCAAAATCCTTCCAGAGAACCAACCTATACCATGATCCGAAAAGCCTTTCAATCAGTTTTCAACCAATTGGGATTCAAAGACATAGTTTTCCATTCGCTAAGACACACAGCAGCATCCCACCTTGCAATGTCGGGAGCTACACAGGGAGAAGAAGTTGCTTCAAAAAACCAATAACAATCTTAACATCCCAGGAAACAATGAAAATTCAACTGCCTAATCAGCCTCATCTATTTGAAAAAGCTCTTACAATAGCAATAGAAACCACTAAATCATGTGAAATAGGAATCAGTTTCTTGGCTCATTTTATTGGGCTAATACAAGCTTTTCGGCATCACCCAATTACTGAAAACTGGGTTAAGGATTTATAGAAAGAGAGTCAAAAGCGAAAAGAAACTTTCAATATACAAGCTATAGAAACTCTGGAAACTGAGTGGCTTTTTCTTTGGAAGAAGTACCCACAGCAGGCATGTCGTAAAGAATTGATCCACATCAAACACCTGCTCACAAAAAACAAAGATCTTTCCTCTCAAATGCCATTTGATCGCATCTGCATTTGTTCAGATGGACGCTCAAGAAGTAAGGCTCGTATATGGCTTGCACATCCTCATAGAAGACAGCTAAAAGACATCACGTTTGACCCTACTACTTTAGAAGATAAAAACGGCATGTATAACATCTGGAAGGGTTTTTCTATTGAGCCAGTGAAAGGCAAGTGCGACCTCTATAAAAAGCACATTAAAGATGTTATTTGCGCAGGGAATGATGAGTATTTCTACTACGTATGGAAATGGATGGTATACTTAGTGCAGCATCCAGATAAAATTATGACAGGATTAATCTTAATTGGCTTGCAAGGGACAGGGAAGGGAGTTTTTGCAAAAAATCTTTCTAAGGAAAACTTTAAGATACTCAAATAAGGAGATGAAATAGAGCTATTTATAATCTAAGTTAGCTTAACTTTCTTTCGTGGCTTTTTTGTCTCTTTGCCTTCACTTAATTCTGCCTCTATTTCTTCAATAGTGGGAAGCTTTCCTTTCAGTTCTTTGGGAAGTTTTTCTACAAAATTCACTGTATAGCTTGATACTCCAATAGGACTCTTCAGATTACTGAGGGCATATTCAGCCGTAATTTTATTCTTTTCTTTGCATAAGATAATGCCAATGGTTGGATTATCCTCTGGTTGCTTAAGCAAACGATCTACAGCTGTCAGGTAAAAATTGACCTGACCAGCATCCGTTGCTTTGAATGGACCTGCCTTCAACTCAATGACTACGAAACATTTGAGCTTGAAATGATAAAACAAAAGATCAATATAAGAATCCTCTCCACCTATCTCAAGATGATATTGCCTTGCGATGAAAGCAAAACCTTGTCCTAATTCCAACAGAAATTTTTGTAAGTGGTCAATTAAGCCTTGCTCAATCTCCTTCTCATGTGCTTCTGTAGATACTGTAAGAAAGTCCAGGCAATAGGGATCTTTTAATGATTCAACGGCTAAATCAGAATGAGGCTCTGGGAGAGTTAAAGCAAAATTATTAACAGCCTTTCCTTTGCGCTTATGTAGCTCAGATTCAATCCACATAACTAAAACGTTTCTGGACCATCCATTTTTGATTGTTTGCTGAGCGTACCAAAGACGGTCTGTAGGCTGCTCAAGGCGTTGCATAAGAACGATGTTATGTCCCCAAGGAATTTGCGAAACAGCTGTTTCGTAAATACCATCGGGATAGCTTTCAGCAAATTGTCGCATCAATTCCAAATTTCTTTTTGAAAATCCGGCTACTCCTGAAAAAGCATCGGCTAAGTCAGTCGCAAGACGTTCTACTACTTTTGACCCCCAACCTTCTTCTCTAGTTTTTTTCAAAAGGTTCTGTCCAATATCCCAATAAAGAGAAGTTAATTCTAGATTAACCGAAGCAGCGGCTTTTAACTGCGCTGTCTGGATTCTGGATTTCAAGTCGTTAAGAAAATCTGGATAGTCAGATGGAACCTTAGATTGCGAAACTAGGGGTACTATGGACTTCTTTATTTTTCTAGTCATCTATTGCATTTTTCCTGAAAGTTGAGAGGAGAACTCTTGAAAAGCCTCTCTTATAGCTGCAGGATTTTCTACCCAAGGACAATGACCTGCATCTTCAATAAATAACAGTTTTATATTCTTGCGATGGAATCTTTGATCATTCTTGAATAAAGAAAATGGACAAATACAGTCATACTTTGCACCAATAATTAAAGTAGGCACCTGTTGAGGAATCCATTTTGCTAAAAGCTTTCCTTCTATAGCTTTAACTTGACCCCAAACTGCTGGGCGATATTGAAAGGGAACTTGGGAAAGCAATTGTCTTCCTTTTTCTAGCGTCTCTTTTGGAAAATAGTAAGGCATACAGGCACTTAGAGCTGCATCAAACGTTTCTTGATTAGGGTTTTGAATAAATGCTTGCATGTCTTCAGTAAGATCGGGCAGGTCAAATTGCTTTGAGTAAGCGACAGCTTCTTCCAACCACAACACTGGAGAGGAGTTGAGAATCACACATCCTTTTAAAATATGTTCAAGCTCAGGATAGAGCATAGGTAGCATCCCGCCAAATGAATGGCCTACTACTATGGGATTATCAAATTGTTTAACGATACGAGGAAACAGCTCAAACCAAAAGTCATAATTATCAGAATAAGAGCTGTTCGTATTACTTCCATTACCTGGGAGATCAATTAGCCATACATTACCTGGTAATTGTAACTCATCAACAAGACTACGAAGGTAGCAAGAATCGCCACCTGGACCGCCTGGAAAAAATAACCAATTGTAATTCTTCCCTTCGTTGGTTTGATAAAGCAAATATCGAACCTGATCAAGATCATATAAATACTTTGGCATTTTAGAAGTTCCTTCAATGGGTTGAATCAACGCAAATAGCGAAGATATGAGCAAGCAAACAATTAGGTATAACTATTTTATCATTCGATTTTCTCTTTCGTAGTCTGTAAAAGATAGAGAAAGTTTGCCATTTTTCTAAATTTTTTGCCATAGTCTTAACACAAAGTTGGGATATCATCTTCTTATTTATGCAAGCAGTACCTGCACAATTGAGATGGTGGGATAAAGCTTTGCGATTTTACGCATTTTTTACGCAACTGATCGGAAAACAGGCGAATATATTAGAATCTATCCGAATAAAACCTTAAATCGTTTGAGAGGAAAATCGTATTCTGGTTTAATCGTTGTTGTTCAGAGTTTTATGCCGAATGGGTCTGAAAATCCTTGTGTCGCTGGTTCGATTCCAGTTCTGGCCACTTCGGAAAGGTAGCAATACCTTTCCTTTTTTTTTACCAACTACATACATAAGAATTTTGATAAAAATGGTTAGTGCTGATTGTCTGTTGGTAAGCTTTCAATGATCCTGATCATAACCGCTACATGAGCCATTTAATCCTTGCCATGAACTCCTAAGCGTTCTCTTATGCTCCCACTGCCGTGAAGGATTTTGTATGGAAAGATAAATTCCCTCCTAACTTGATAAAATCTCAGTAAGATTTGTGCTAATTGAAAAGAAGGAGTGCATTAGACAATGGCAAAAATGTTAATCTAACTTTTGAGAATTCCTATTGAAGCATGCCGTAATGATTACGCAGCAACCTCCATTTTTGCCTTAAAAGCTTATGCAATGAGAAAGGTAACTATTATATTTCAAAAATATTCAAAAAATTGTTAAATATTTGTTAAATATTTCTTTAAATTATTTGAGCTATATTCGAAAACTATTTGTAAAGCTACTTGGGGGGATTTACATACTTTAATATATATAAAAAGTCCTATCATGACGAAAGAAAAAATATCAGAAATTTTTTGATAAAATCTATTCTTCACCGGCTGTTGCGTATTGCAAGTTAGGGGATGCATAGGGCGCGAGATTCCCTTATTATCGAGGAGAGAAATCCAAATTCAGGTTAATAGCCCTTATACAGCATTCTCCATCGAGGAAGTTCTGTATCTTACTAAACAATTTACCCCTCTTCCTGCAAAAATGCCAAGTATAATGGTAGAGAAAAGTTCAAGGCCAAGAAATAAAAATGACTCATTAAGATGGGGCAACATTGAACCCATCATTCCAATCGCAAATTTTGCAGTAAAAATTGACATTGAGAGCATTAATGGAATCCAACTGCCTGGCATTTCAACTTTCTTTTTTTGCTTATCGAATTGGAGTTTCAGTTTTTGCATATGGGAAAACCCGATAAAAAACCCAACTCCTAAGCATAGAAACCAAAAAAAGATTGCTAGGGGATTAGTGGCATATTTTCCAAAAAACGAAAAAAGAGACCAACCAAAAAATATAGAAGGGATCAAAAGTAATACAGCTAATGGTACTTCATTAGTTTTCCTTGCTCTTAACCCGCTCAGCAGTAAAATTGCAAATAAAGGCCATACAAACACTGGAATTTTAGTTATTATTTGTAGCATAAATATCTCCATCTTTTTTATGTAATAACCTGAGTTTGGAGTTTTTTTGCCCTTTCGGCTAGCGTGAAAGCTCTCGCGATTGAATAAATAACTTTGAGGGTCATATTGATTAATATTACCCTCAAAGTTATTTTTCAAGCCCGAGGCTT
>JACDAQ010000025.1 GCA_013695355.1 Candidatus Protochlamydia sp. | reverse complement strand
CAAGTTGGAAAAAATCCGTGCCTGTCAGCTGATCTACTTCTTTTTGAAATGCGTCCATTTTACACTCCGATGATATCCATAAATCGGAGGATTATGCACTAAAATTTATTTTTGATAAATGGTATTAGCTAAAAAACTGATGCAAATAGGCCCAGATAAAGCGGGCAATGATACCGGTGGAGTATTATTTATTTTATTGAAAGCAGGGGGTAAATGTATCGCCAAAATGTGGAAAAATAGCGGGATTCCTGATACGATTGCCAACCTAGCCCAGCATAACATTTTATCAAATGCTTTTGGTAGAAGACCTGTTGTTACTGCTCGAAACAATGCTACAGCCAAAGTCGATCAATCGGAGTTAAAGCCTATTGAGCTTAGCGAAAAGCAAAAAACAAATATTATTGATTTTGTTATTAATCAACAAAAACCAAGCACTTGGAAAGAAGAAAGGCTGGAGCAATTAACAATTGTCAATGCTTCAGCCTATTTGACAACAGACGAAATAAAAAATAAGGCCCTAAGTATAAAAACAAAAGTGGCAAATAATGAGGCTCAAATTTTAACAATGCTAGGTCAAGATCCGGTGAAGGGAAAGGTTTTAGGTAGTTTAACTAAACCATATTTAAAAAACCCAGAAATACCAGATGAAAATAAATCAAAAATGAAAGCCTTAATAGCCGAAAATAAAGAACTCGATGCATCTTATGCTAAACTAAAACAATTAGATGTATCAAGCGAATCCGTCTTTGAAGATTTTTGTACTGCGATAATCTCACAATTTACAAATGCTGAAATTAATCCAGCAAAAAACTCAGAAAATTCTCCTCAATTTCATGATTTAAACAACAATGGGCTTAAAATTGACCGTGAAAATTGTACATTTACGGGTGAAAAAAAGAGTATTCAAGTTAATGACGCATTTGTCGAGGTAGAATTAGTAAGCGATTTTAGAATAGATGGAAAAGAATATTCTGTGTCTACCGTTGAAGATAAAATGGAGGGTCATGCAGTCGATTTTAGTAAAGCATACTTTTATGAGGGAAGACTTTATTCAGGGATTGAGGACGTTCGGTACCATGATAAAGCTGCTGTATCAGGTGGAAGCGGGGAACCTGCCGTAATGACAGCCACGGATGGAAGCGGTCACTCTAATGGAGCAAAGCAAGCAGCGGAAAAGGGCAATAAGGCGGCTCATGATCATATAAATGATAATATTAAAAATTGCACTACGCTGCATGAAGTTCTTCATCTGCAAATGCAAGCCGTTAAATTGGCGGCAAATGCAGTAGAGGAACTAGCAAAAGTTGAGCCAAAACCTCCAAAAACAACTTATATACAGACCATACAGGTCGGAGACATTTTAACAGGAGCGGCGATTGGGGATTCTAAAGCTTATATTTTTAGGAAGGATGAAAATGAAAAGTGGACGGCATTAGATCCCATGGGAAATATTAAAAATACACTTGACGTAAGCAAAGCTGGTTCGCAATTGGGCGAGGTTGGATCAGGTACCGCAGGTCTTGCTGGAGTACATCTGTTTGCATGTAAACTTCAGCCTGGAGATATTGTTTATGTTTGCAGCGATGGAATTTCAGATAACATAGAGCCAGGACTTAACGGCGTTAACCCAAAGGAGGCTGCTAATAAATTTGAAGATGAGTATGCTGATATTGGAGATGAGCAATGGCAGAATATAACTCCAAAGCATATAGAACTGGCTACAAAATATGCTGCAAATAAACTAACTGAAATCATTCAAAATGGTAATGGTAATAATGGGGCAGACCATTTAAGAGCTATTAATAACTTTCTCGAGGCGAATACAGAAGAAAAAAAATTAAAACTCCTGACTGCAAGAGAAGAAGCCATAGAACATGGAATAGAAAAAAGATATCATGGCAAATTGGATGATGGCGTTTCTGCCTTTATGGAGTATAATCCAAAAAGATGAGGAGGCAAGCCAGGCTGGCTTAGTTAATCAGGTACACTATACAGTTTTAAAAAAAATGGTAATGCTGCGAATCAATTTAAATGAATTTAAAATCATGGTAAGTTAGCGGAAGAAAATTTGGGAATAATTAAAGCGCACTATTCTTCGGTGAGCGAACTATTACATTGGAAAAAGCGTGTCGAGGTTTGCCAGAATACATTAATTGAAAAGAATTCCTTTGGATTTTTTTACAATTTGAAGCTTTTTTATTCTTCACTCTCTTATAAGAATTGCCTAAAACAGGAGTCGAACCTGCGACCTTCGCATTACGAATGTGGAAGAAGTTTACAAAATCCAATATTAACCAGTCACTTTGGCTGCGATATTACGGCATTAATGACTATAATGCTACCGGATTCTTTAGAAGTCCCAATGCAAACAATCATGCTACTGCTATTGATTGAAGCTAGAAGAGTGATTTTTGTGTTTGGTATAGATATTAAGTTGTTAATATTTTGTATTTTTCCGTTGTCATAACCGAAAGCCCTAGTTGAGATGTTCTTGAAAACGCAATTTCCTTCTTTAATAAAATAATAGCCTACTACTATGACTAAATCTTTGATATCTGTCGCATATCTAGCAATTTTATCACTTTCTATCGAAACGAAATCATCATTTTTTTGCAGATAAAAGCATGAGAATTCCGAGAAATATTGTTTTCGAGACGTGGTACAATAAGATTGAATTGTTTCTTTAATAAAATAGAAGAATCGTCCACTTTATCTGGTGAGAGGTGGCCAACGTACGTACCAAAATTATTTATAGAAGTACTTATGCCATGTTTTGTTGAAACTTTACCCTCAACAACAATTCTAGTGTCACAGTAATAAGAACCAACACGGATGCCATTGTTGTTAAAATCATAGTATCTTATATTGTTCAATCCTAGATAGTTAGCATAGGTATGGGCAGCTTCCAGGATACAGCCTTTGTTGTTTATTCTTACGATCTCTTTGCCCTGACTGTCACTTAGGTCGACAATTCCTGATGCCCCTAATTTTCACGAGAACTTTTAGTGTATCCATATCCAATCATATCTCCGCTGTCATTAATCGAAATTGGATAGGATTCGCGATTATTACGGAACAGTGAGGTTAGAGAGCTATCTGAATTTGACCATAAAAACCCTCCTTTTATTTTGTCATTCTCGTCAAGAAAAGCGCCAACCACATCACCATGCTCATTAATTTGAAATCCTATAGTCTGATATTCAATACATTGATTTCAAAGTTATTGTAATGTGCAGCTTCACATTTTGAAAATGCCAACACTAGAAGAAATAAAAAACCGCAACATACTAATTCTGTTAATAATTAATTAATATAAAATTACTATAAAAATCAGGTATTAAATTCAATTCTTATTTTCATTGTTGTTGTAATTTTTTAATATAATATTATATTTTATGTTGTTTACTGCTCCAAAGAAATTTCATGCTTTTTCCAAAGCAATGCCATTTTTAGAAAACCCCTTGCAGCTTTTTCAGCATGATGAGATTCTGATAGATAGATTTTTGCAAGCTTCGTTCATATTTCATAACCTTTTCAGCATTATCAGATTGAGGAATCATACCAAACATGTATTTAAGTCTATTTGATCCTTCATTAGACACTTTTTCTCTCTCAATTGTTGAATTTTTTTCTCGAGGTGTTGATTTAGCTTGTAGTATAGCTCTATCAGTTTAGTGGTAAGTGAAATCGCCAATGTAAAATAACCTTTCCTTTTGATCTTTGGTAAGAGATGGCATTTCTTTCGCGATCATAGCCTTTGCAAATACTGCTGGAGGAGTGCTTTTAATACGAAAAGATAACGACGGCACCGTCATTGGAGTAAATTATGTTTTTGAAGGCGAAGACAAACTTGCAATAGCGGATAGTATTTATCCTTCTTTAATGCCAGAAATTGAAACCACATCTTTTGGGGGAAAGGCTTTAATTGTTATTCGTGTTAGCATACTGGAGAGGCCGTTTTACCTAAAAGCACAAGAACCGGAAAAAAGGGGAATATGTCAGGTAAGATTCAACTAATCGAGTCGCAGTCCAGAACTAATAGCTGAATTGAAAAGTTCTGTATCTAACACTTCATTCGATCAATTACCATGTCCAGAAGTTAATATAAGCGTTTAGATATGAAACGCATAAAACAGGTTTTTTCAAATGTTGACCGAAAACAAATCAAAAAGAACTATGTTTACTTGCAAACTTGCAAGCCTGGTCCTCATTCTTTGTTGTTATATTGGCTATGCTGCAAAATAAGATATTGCCATTAATATGAGGTAAGTCATGGCATTCAAGGTTTTGAGAAACCATTAAGCCGAATTATTCCGAAACAGGGATTATTGTTCCCCATATACATCTATCCTTATAGTTTGCATCTATATTAATCAGTTCTATCCAACCGGTCAGGTGAGAAATATCTTGTGAAAAAAGAATTCTTTGTCCTTTTCTCCAATTTTTTACGTTATAATCTCCTAGTATGCATTTCCATTTAGTTCCATCCGATAAAGTGATATGTAATGAATCTTTAGAAAACCAACCAGTACTTATTTGTTCAATTTCTTGAAATGAGGGAAGCATTCTTACTGTTTTCTTAGATAAAGAGACGGATATATCCTTAAAAAAAAGTTCTTTAAAATTTAATGCTCCGTCTAGGGCAGAATCTACTATTGAAAGCATATATTTTTGAGTATTAAGCGGTGCCCAAATTATAACTTTTCTCCCAGAACAAAAATGAGTTTCTAAATCTTCCAGCATATATTCTTCTTCAATTTTAGGAGCAAAAATAAATTGATATCCATTATTCAAATTAATATTTGCTCGAATTTGATCATCAATATTTTCATAAAATATTGTTTCAATTTCGAAAGGTGAATTAGATCGAATTGAAAAAAGCTGAGAAGAAATAAGTGAAAGAAACAAGCAAATTAAAATTTGCAAATTAAATTTTTTTTTCATTTTTAACCTAAAATTTGTTTGGAGTTTAAGTATAAAAAAATCATTTAAAAAATCAACCAAAAAGAAAAAAAAGTTAATATTAGGTTAAGAGTTAGGGAGAAGGCTTGCAAGTTTACAGATTACTTGCAAATTTGCAAGCTTGACCTCATACTTTTTTGTCTAATGCCTAAAACAGGAGTCGAACCTGCGACCTTCGCATTACGAATGCGACTCCTCCGGGCAATGTCAAGTCATCTCACAGTAGCTGACACAAGAGTAGAATAACCTTTTTCTTTAGAGTCTATTGCCATTTGCGGTGACTTTGATTGTTTTACCGCCCTTATTTGGTCCATCGTTGGTCCATGGGAATTCCATTCTTTCCTCTTTCGCAATATATGATCATTTAGGCATAATAGAATTAGAAAGAGACATAGGACAGCTAATGAAACGACTTTTCTGGATTGGATCGAGCCGCGAAGACCTCAAGCAATTCCCTGATGAAGTTCAAGATGAAATGGGGCATGGCTTATATCTTGCGCAAATGGGTGATAGACATAGCCATGCAAAAACCCTCAGCGGGTTTGGAAATGCCAAAGTAATCGAGCTTCGAGAAAACGACAGATCAGGAACTTATCGAGTCATTTATACTGTTGAAATGGCCGAATTCATCTTTGTGCTGCATGCCTTTCAGAAAAAATCGAAAAGCGGCATCGCAACGCCAAAACAAGAGATTGTTTTGATTAAATGTCGCTTAAATGACGCTGAAGCTCTTTACAAAGAATTAAAAGGAGAAAAGTAGTTATGAAAAAAAAGATCGTATACGAAGAAAGCTCCGGAAACGTATTTGCGGATTTAGGTATTGAAAATCCTGAAGAAGCCTTAGCCAAATCTGAGCTAGCTCGTCAAATTGCTAAGCTTATTAAGAAGAAAAAACTCACACAAAAACGAGCTGCTGAAATTTTAGGGATCGACCAACCCAAGATTTCTGCTTTGATTCGTGGAAGATTAAGAAGCTTTTCCTTAGAGCGTCTTATTCGTTTTCTAAATGAATTGGGACAAGATGTTAGCATCATGATCAGTCCTGCTCAATCAACTGAACGTGGCAGTACATGGATTGGCGAGTCTCATTCAAACACTCGTATAGCTGCTTTAGGAAGATAAATAATAGTTTTTAATATCATGATTTTTCATTGATTTAAGAAAATTTATTGCTGAAACGCAAACACAAATTATTGGTGGGATTAACGACACTCAACAGAACATGCTTGAATTTCATAAAGGTGAAAATTCTGACTATACGGCTCCTTATGTAAATCCCAATCCTGTATCAGAAAATCACAAGAAACTCAGTGATATCGAATTTGACTTTGCTCTTACAGTTTCTGAAGGCAAGTCCTGTAAAGGTGGTGGTGGCCTGTCTGTAATGGGACTTTCTATAGGTGGTAAAGGAGGCTCAGATCAAACAAACTCTTCAGTCAGTAGGATCAAGTTTTCAATACCTATTAGTTATCCATATGTGTACAAGAAGAAATACTAACGGGGGATAAGATGGCTGGACTTTCTAAAGAAACGTGTTTGTGCATTTCCCGGATGAAATTATCTTTCAAAGATAGCATTGGAAATATACCCACGGGGTATGGTACGGGTTTTTGGTGTCTTACTGAAAAACAAAACAAAATTTATGTAACAAACAAACATAACATTGATTGCAACGTAAAATTTATATCAAAAGAAATTTTTTAAGACTTACAGGATCAGCTCCATTTAATAATAAATATTCAATCAAACCTTATTTTTCAGCATTAGACATATCTGTAATAATCTCACAAGTGAGGCCTGAACGTAATATACCAGCTTTAGTAAGCTTATCACAACCGAACAATATAAGTTTTTTTATAGCTTTCAAATTAGATAAGTGAGTGAGGCCTCCATTCGTAATTTTTCTACAACGACCTAAGTTAAGCCATTGCAATAATTTTAAATTCGATAGGTGGGCGAGAGATGCATCTGTGATAAGGTTGCAAAACTGTAAGTCAAGTTTTCTCAAAGCCGAGAGTTTAGATAAGTGAGCCAAGCCTGAATCTGAAATTCCACATCTCTCCAAGCTGAGCTTTTGGAGAGTTCTAAGGTTTAATAAATGGATAAAGCCTTTATCTGTAATTTGCTTGCAATTATGCAAATCAAGCGTTAGTATGGTCGTGAGATTGGATAATTGCATTAAATTTGCGTCAGTAATATCACAATTGGCCAAGTAAAGTTTCTGCAGAGTTGCGATGCCTGAAAAGTAAGCAAAAACTATATCTGTGAATTGATTGCATGAGGACAAGTTAAGTGATTGCAAAGATTTCAGATTTTTTAAAAATGCAATTAGACCTAAGCTCGAGATTTTTTGGCAACCTCCCAAATTAAGAAATTTAAGATCTGAAAGACCCGCTAAATAAGTAAGCCCCTCATCAGTGATTTCTCTGCACGAGTACAAAATTAGAGTTTGCAGAGCAAAGAGTTTTGATAAGTGAAAAAGCCCAATATTTGTAATTTGATCGCAACCTTGCAAGTCAAGCAATTGCAAGGATGTGAGGTTTGATAAATGCTTAAGTTCTTCATCTAAGATATTGCATTTATTCAATTTAAGTGATTGCAGACCCGTTAAACTTGATATGTTTAATAGGTAAATTCGCTCGCAGAAAGTTAGATCAAGTGATTTAAGATTTCGTAAGTAAGAAAGGCCGATTCCCATAATTTGTTTGTTGCCCTTCAAGTCAAGCGATTGCAAAGAAGTGAGGCTCGGGTATAAGAGTCTAAGACCTGCATCTGTGATTAGTTTGCAATAACTCAAGCCAAGCGATTGCAAGGATGTTAAACGCGATATATGCACAAGGCCAGCATCAGTAATTTCATCAGAACTTATAAATAAATGACGAAGGTTAGGACAATATCTAATCAATTCTTTGAGATAATCATCATCTATCTCGCGACGGCCATAAATTTCCGAATTTAAATTTAAACTTTCTAGATCTTGCCCGTTTTTTTTTACAAATTCTAGAAGGCAAGTGTTACTTAATTTTAAACTAAGAGATTTCCGTGAATTCTTATTGATCCAGTTGATTAGCGCCTTATTAGATAACTCATTCCATTTTTTAGAAACACAATGAGTTTTTGCTAGATTATTGGGTCTTAAATATGTAAGTAATATTTCGATAATTTTTTCAGGTAACTGCGGATTTGGCGATATGTTTTTGTTATTATTAATTGGCCTGCATTTTAACTTGTGCATAGGCCAATCTTTTTTTTGACAGGATGGGCCGCAATATAAAACGCTTTTACATCCTGTACATTTTTTAAGGGTCGTCGTTAATTTTGATGCTTCACATCCAGGATTATGACAGTGAGTTTTATCACTCCACCTATGAACCGAATTTTTTGAGATTGAAGATGAATTTTCCGCTTCAAATTTTTCCTGTAAATTCATTAAGTTATTGTAAGTGTTAAAATCACCTGAGTTTGCAAAAATATCCATTATCATATTATATTGTTGCTCTGTCGTAACATCATTTAATTCAATTTCGCCTTTTGCTTTACGGAATAGTTCTTCTTTAGTCATCCATACGCCATTATTTAAACGTATTTTTTCATTTTGACGAAGAATTATTCCAAGATTATGATAAGCATCTTCATAATCAGGTTTAAGGTCTATTGCTTTAAGATAGAGCTCCTGCCTTGTCATTTTAACACCACTTGGAAGCTTAATAGTCTCTTTCAAAGTAAGAAGGTTTCCAATATTATAATAAGCCTCTGCGAAATCAGGCTTAATTTCTATTACTTTAAAAAACAACTCTATTACAGTCATCCATTTGCCATTCAAAAGCTGAATTTTACCATCTTTAAGCATGGGAAATCCAATATTAAGATAGGCTTCCGCATAATTAGAATCGAGATCTATTGCTTTTAGAAATAACTGTTCCTTTGTCATTTTAGTGCCATCTAAAAGAGTTACTTTACCATTAACAGGAAGAACAACCCCAAGATCATAAAAACCTACAGCTAAATTAGGATCCAAATGTATAGCTTTTAAAAATAAGTCTTGTTCGGTCATCCAAGTTCCATCTAAAAGACGTGCTCTTCCATTGGCAGGAAGAATGGCTCCAAGTTTATGATAAGCTGCGGCAAAGCTAGTGTCCAGGCTAATCTCTTTGATTAATAAATCTTGCATTGTCATCCAAGTACCATCCAATAGCTTTATTTTTTCTGCTGGTGTCAGAGTTAAACTTAAAAAATAATGAACCGAACCTAAGTCTGGGTTACATTGGATTGCTTTTAAAAAGAACTCCTGTTGTGTCATCCAGGTGCCGTTAAGAAGCTTAATTTTTTCACCGGTAACGAGAATAGATCCAAGACAAAAATAGGAGACAGCAAAGTCTGGGGCAGTATCTATTGCTTTTAAAAATAAATCTTTGTCTTTCATCCAAGTTCCATTCAATAGCTGTATTTCTCCATTACTTGGCAATGTCAGCCCTAAAAAAGAATAAGGTGCACCAAAATCTGGATTCCTATGTATTGCAGCAAGAAAAAGCTCTTGATCTGTCATCCAAGTTCCGTTTAATAGCCTTATTTTGTCATTTTGTTTCAAGGTTACACCCAAAGAATGATAAGATAAAGCGGAGTCTGGATCATTTTGTATGGATAGAAGAAATAGTTCTTGCTGAGTCATCCAACTTTCATTTAGTAGCTGAATTTTTCCATTGGATGGGAGCGTAGTACCCAGATTATGATAAGCTAAAGCATAATGAGGATTGATATTTATTGCTTCAAGATAGAGTTTTTGCTTGGTCATCGGAGTTCCGTCGAGAAGTTGAATTGTATCATCTATGGAAAGACGCACTCCTAGCTCAACATAATATTCAGCACAATTGTTTTTTTGTATCGCATTTAACAAAAAATCTTGCTCCATCTCTGCTTGGCTTTTATTATGCTCATTCATAAAAACCATAATTGGAAGATCGTTGAAAACACCTGGAAAATTCATATATTACTCCCTTAAATGTGAGAATTTCCAGAGGAAATTACACGAAAATTTATAAAAAGTGACATACTTAAATGCACCTCTTCAATATTTGCCCGCTTTAAAGCGGCGTGCCACGCCTTTTTAATGTCAACTTTTCCAAATGCTGTTTTCCTTGCAAAGACTAGTGGCTTTCTTTCATCTCGGCTTCGGCATAATTGTTTAAGCTTTCCAATCACGCTGTCTACTAGTCCAACTTTTCGAGATTGTCCATTTTTAGAATCTTAAATGTGAGCAATACGATTGTCTAAATGGATAGCATCTCATTTTAAATGTAAAATTTCACTTTTTCTAGCCCCAGTTGTTAAAGCTATTAAAACAATGCAATAAAGGTAAGGGCTTTTGGAAGATTGTTTTATACTGCACCGCCATTGCACCGCGAACAGGCTTTTAACTTAAATCATTGTATTCAATCAAGCTAAATTATGTTCACACCTACTTATAAGAATTGCCTAAAACAGGAGTCGAACCTGCGACCTTCGCATTACGAATGCGCTGCTCTACCAACTGAGCTACTTAGGCTTTAAATCTAATTTATATACTTGTAAGTAAATTTAGACCAGCACTCACTCTCGCTTCAATACCCGACAGGCGGCTTCCCTTCTGAAAGATCGTTTTTTGGATCACTTCATCCGACCCACATACTTCAATATGCTTGCGCGCACGTGTGACTGCCGTATATAAGACCTCCCGGCCAAACATTTCCGACCTTTCTGGCAGCATTACTAAAACACGATCAAATTCGCTGCCCTGGCTTTTATGCACGGACAAACAATAGGCATACTCGTGGCTTGGGAGCAGCAAGGCTGAAAAATGACGCGGCTTATCTCCCTGGCCCCTGCCTGGAAAAAGGGCAAAATCTTCAACGGTGAATTTTCCTAACGGGAGCTTACGCATCAGCACTCCTGTCTCCCCATTGAATAGATCCAGACGATAATCATTGGTCACTATCATGATAGGTATGGGCATCCATCCCGTTCCTTTTTGTTGGCTAAGATGAGTCCATAATAGCTTGTTGATCTCTTCTACGCCAAAGGGCCCTTTCCGCATTGGTGATAAAATGCGAATAGCATTAAAAAGTTCTAAAATTTCTTCGGGGTTATGATCTGATTTTACGGCGGATGGAAAATAGCAAGCCATGTGCTTTAGAAAAGTTTGGTGGGCTTCACGACGGTTTTGAGGAAGGCTAAGCCTAGATATTCCCGGTATCGAAGAACAATTCAATAAGTCAATCGCTTCTTGTGCCTTCCCTTGATTGATCAGCTCTGCAAACGAAACGATGCTGCTTAGTTCAGTCCTTAGGCAAACTTTTAGATGCGTATAGGGAAATGAAAATAAAGGCTGCTGTTTGATCAGGTCCACAAAGAGGCTTCCAGCCTCAACAGATGGCAATTGATGCGGGTCACCAAGCAATACAATTCTGGCCCCTTTTTTTATCGACCGGAACAAAGCGGCCATCATTTTTACATCTAGCATTGAGCTTTCATCAATAACAATAAAATCAGCTGCCAGACCATTAGGGGTCTCTTTTAAAAAATCCGAGGAAGGCTTTATTCCTAAAAGTGAATGCAGAGTTTTGACTTGCAAAGGGGGGAAATCTTCTAATTGGCCCATCACCTGACTTAAGCTTTTTTGCAAGTTAGCCGCAGCTTTTCCTGTAGGAGCAGCTAATGCAATTTCGCAATTTTTTCGTTGCTCATCGCTTAAACTGTTCCAAAAAATTTGGATCAATCTGCCGGCTGTATATGTTTTTCCTGTTCCAGGCCCGCCCGAAATGATTGAAAATGATGAAAGAGCGCCTTTTAATATAGCTGTAGACTGCTCTTTAAGCAAAGCACCTGATTCGTTCAGCTGCGAGAGTTCTGCATTTAGCCGGGATGCATCCAGCTTAATAGAAGGCTTTGTATTGAGATGGCTCTGAAAATGGTCTAAAAATATAGATTCATAAAGCCAGTTTTTTTGGAGATAAAAATAATTTCCGAAACGGCATAAATAAGTTGGGGGAGGTGATATTTGAGTTTGAACCAGAGAGATTAATGAAGGAGGAACTTGCAGGGCCCCTCTGACAATTTTCTCGGTCAGAATTTCAACTTCTTCTCCTGTTAAATTTTGGTCGCTCTCGCCAAGCCAAAGCTGGTTTACGGAAGGACATATATCATTGTCATTCATTAATACGCATAAATGCCCTTCTCTTGCGGCTTTAACCAAGTGACATAGGAATAAGGCTGCATTTTCCTCAACGGAAAGTGAGCTAAAGACACACTGCGCAATCCTATAGTCCAAAAAAGACAATTGCTCTTTATCCAATAGGCGCTCTACAAAAGGCCAGTTTTGTTTTTTTTCAGTGGGGCGGGGTTGCCATGGCGCATGGCCAGATATTTTTAAAAAACTTTTTTTTGCCAAGCCCATTATAAAATCCGCTGCTCTTCTTTCAAAAGTTTCAAAAGAGTTTGCTCCTTGTCTGGGTTTAAGCCAATTTTTCCACTCTTGCTGCCCCTCTTCTTATCCCAGGCAAGGATAGCCTGGATTGTTTCAGAAAGAGGGCGATAAACAAGTCCTGCCTGGAGGGCCTTATCAATGCTTACATTTAAAAAACCTGGCATATTCCGCTTGGAAGAAAGCCATAAAGGGAGTTCTGTCCAATCCTGAACGTGATGTTCGATTAAAAAGTCCTCGGCTGCCCATGTGAAGGTCGAATTTTTGGTGCTTACATGCTGGCATGTCCGCAAAACTTTTTCAAAAGTAATAGGAGCGTCGGGGCCCGTAGCATTATAAATGCCGGTTGCCTTCTGTTCGATCATCGCCACAATCCATTTGGCAAGGTCACGGGCATCAATATATTGCAGAAGCTGGTCCGAAGGAGCAGGGGCTAAAATGTCTCCTCCTTTTTCGATGCGGATGGGCCAATAAGAAAAGCGTTCCGTTGGATCTAGAGGGCCTATAATTAAGCCTGGACGTATAATTAAACAACTATTTGGAAAGTAATCCAATATAATTTTTTCACATGCAGCTTTTAATCCCCCGTAGGTTTTTTCTGTGATTTCCTCAGATTTTTCATCTTCTAGTTTTGCCAAAGGATAATCTTCATTAATTTTTGGTTGGTGGAAATCCTGGTAAACGCCAATTGATGAAATAAATGTATAATGTTTGGTTGAATGGGCCAAAAATTCAGAAGAATCTTGTACCAGTCGGGGAAGAGTAGCTGAAGTATCAATGATTGCGTCCCAATTTTTTCCTTTAAGGGCTTCAAGATTTCCATCCCTGTCTCCGTGCAATTGCTCGACATTTGTGAAATGATTGCTTTGCGTGCCCCGATTAAATAAAGTGACCTCATGCCCGTTTTCTTGTAGATCGTGAACTAAATGAGGACCAAGAAAAGTGGTGCCGCCAAGAATTAAGATTTTTAACATCATCATCCAATCATTTCGCTAGTTGATTTGCTGTAAATTTTTTATTTATATTAGCAAAAAGTAGTAAGGAATTAATCAAGCATAGAGGGGCTTAATAGATAGATTCAACTAAAATAAAACCTATTAAATTAGGGATCTGGAATCTGTTTAATCTTCGGTTTTCTATCTTTTGCCTGCCTTTCTTTTTCAGGAAGCATGTTTTGATTTTCAATGGGGAAGGTCGTATTGGCTGCAATCTGCAGTTCGCGCCAGGCTCCCCGATCGAACCAGCCGACGCTTCCATTCCAGAAAATATAAAGGCATAACAGGCCTGGAACAGGCAGAATCGCATAAGTCCATTTAAGAAATTTAGGCACTTTTGCATCAAACGATGCAATGCCCGTATCTCCATAAAATTCCGCCTCGTCATTTTCATTTGTCGGTTCCGTCATGCTGGTCCTCCTTCTTTTCATCATCCTGCATCATTTGATATTTAGCCTCTTCATCCATGCCTAAACGTCCCTTCTTCCACAAATAAATAAATACCATAATGGCGCTGCCCACTAAAATTATGACCATGGCGTAATGAAGTAAATTTCCATAAATCCCAAATCCATCGGTTTGATTCATGGCAATCTCCTTTGTCCTTCAATGATCTCCTTGGTTTTGATGGGGTCTTTTCCTAGCCACCACGCTTGCGTTGGAGGTGTAATACGTGTTCCCTTCGTCATCATATATTGGTACATCGCCTCAAACTGAAAATTGGGGATTCCGACTGAACTTTTGCCTGTTCCTCGTGGATCATTATCAAAAAAGTGCTGAAAGGCAGGCATGATGGAACCGGCGCTGGCCGTCTTTGGGGCCCAAAAATGGGCTTTATGCCAATCCCGGCTTGGACGCTTGACCCCCACCCTGGAAATATCAGGGCCAATGCGCCGCGTTCCGGCAAAAGTGATTTTTTGATAAATGTATTCATTTGCGGAAGAAGGAGGTGCTGGAAATGAATCAGAGCCATTCAAAACGGTGTCCTGAATCAACGTACGTGTCTGGTCAGTATGGCAATACCAGCATCCTTCAATGGCATAAAGATGTTCGCCGAAATGGATAAGCTCCTGTCTTGAGTGAAAACCCATTTCCGGCTTTTTCAGTTCCTTAAGACTTTGGACGGGAGTCCCAGCGGGATCGTAACGCCATGCTTCCTTGGACCCGAAACGAACAGGGGTGATGCGGAATTCCTGCGGATTTTGAGAATAGATCACTCCATAATCAGTATCGTAGGGAAGGAGTGTCTTATCATCCAAAATTTTAAAGTCCTTATCTACCCAATTTTGCAAAATCCCTCCTGCGGGTTCATAAGCAAAGAGCTCTTTAACATTTGGATCGTAAAGCTCGAGTATATGATAATTGACTTTGCCAATAGGATTTTCTTCCTGGCTTTTTTCTTTTTGTCCGTCTTGCAGCTTTGCTCGGTATTCATTGGCATAGGCCAACGCTGCTCCCTCCGGTTCCCGCAGTAAAAGCAGCCGGGAGGTCAATTTTAATTCATGATCGTCCACCTTAGTGATATAGTGTTCAAGTTGAAGCGGGGCGATCAAACGTAGGTTATCCGATTCTTTGAATGCAATTAAGCTTAGATCCTGCTTAAGATGACGTACGTACTGCAAATCATTTCCACCGGTCGAAGCGCTGCTAAGATAAATATTGGGGTCCTCTAATTCATACATTTGAGCCTGATAAGGACTTGAAGGGCTTGTCCAGGTGGAATCCACGTAGGTGGGCAGGATCAATACAACGAGAATGGATGTTGAAAAAAGCAAAACAACCCCAATGATGGTCAAAATAGCAGAACGGTCAAGCTGATGGAGAAAATCTGTGATGGAATTGTATTTAAGGGGCGGATTTTCCTGTTTTTTTTGCTTGTTCATGCCAGTGCTCCTGCTTCTACCGGTTCTTCATGTTCGGATACTGGCAGTACGATGGTATTAAAAAGATTGACGGCAAAGATGACATTACCTGCCAGGATGATCACCCCTCCCATTGCTCTCAAAATCCACCAGTCCCTCATATCGGCAATCGTTTGCACAAAAGGGAGGCGTGTCAAATTATCATGGAATTCAGCATAGGAACTGCCGTCGGCCCAATTCGCCCATGCCAATCCTTGTAAAAAACCTCCCAGCCAAAGAGAAAATAAAAATATCAGGCTTCCCCAAAGATTAAAGGCAAAATGCCAGTCTGCCAGTTTTTCCGACCATAAAGGTTTCTTTACCATTGTTGGAACAGCCTGATAAAGGCCTGCAATAGCAAAAAATGTAAAAGTACCATAGAGGGAGATATGAGAATGCCCAATAATCCAATCTGTCTTAGAAGTGATTTCATTGACATTACGCAGCGCTTGAAGGGATCCTTGCGCGCAAGTGATTAGATAAAAAATATTCCCCATCATTAAAAATCGGATTGGAGCGCTCTGAAAATATTTTCGCCAATCTTTTTGTAGCGTCGCAAACAAATTGTATACGACTGTCCAAACAGGGATGAACATCCAGATCGAGAACACAATGGAAACGGTTTGAAGCCACTGGGAAATAGGGCCATGAATGATATGATGGGTCCCAATCCAGGCATAAATAAAAGCGATGGACCAAAAACCGATCATGGACAAACGGTGGCTGTAAATGGGTGTGTCTGCCAGTTTAGGGAGGAAGTAATAAGCTGCCGCCAAGCCCATAGGAGTATAGATTAGCCCTACTAAATTATGGACGTAAAACCAGCTTGTATTAACGCGCGAAATTCCTTCAGGCACCCAGTTTATGGCAAAGCTCCCTACAAAAACAATGAAAGTCGTCCAAATTAAAGTACCCATGCTATACCACAATGAAACGTACAGTTTTTCAAAGCGGCGGTTTGCAATGGTCATAAAAAAATTGTACACGATCATCAACCAGCCGATGGTAAACAGCACTTTGATCGGAATCCAAGATACCCAGGTCGGAAGTTCGGCATATTCCCATCCAAAATTTGTTCCCCACGGATAGGAATTCACTCCCAAAATGAGGGAAAACCACCAAAGTGCCCCGCCCCACAAGGCTAGGCGAGGGCCCCACAATGAGATACCGCATAGGCGGGGAATAAAATACATCATAAGTCCAATATTGACTGAAAGCAGCCATAACAATGTGACAGTGCCGACATGCACAGGACGGACACGGCCGAAACTGATGTACTCACCCGAAAAATAATCGGGAAAAATGAAACCGTTAAAAGCGATAAATACACCAATTGTCATTCCCACAAGCATAAAAAGGATGGAGGGATATAAAAACAATTTAGCAGCTCGATCATCGTATGTAACCATGAAGCGTAAATCCTTATTCATTCAAGTTTAATTTTTCATTTAGTAGTGGAGGTTGCAACTCGCGCAAAAGATCCATCTGCTTTGCATGAGCGCGGCGGGCTTCCTCCGTATCAGTGATCAGCTTAGCTTTCAATTTTTTTAAAGCCTCCAGATCTCCTAGTATGGCTGCCAATTGTTCATTAGAGTTTTTATTTTTAATTTCCAGCCCCTCTTTTTCCAGCTCCCCAATCTTATGCTCAAGACGCTGATCCATACTATTGCGTAAAGCATTAGATAGATTTTCATCTTTTTTAGTGTTGGCGGTAAGAATCTGATCTTTAAATGCGTACCGTTCGGCTTGCAAGCGGATAATTTTATAAAAATTGTTTAAACTTTCATCATCAATATTTTTAGCGATCAGACTCACTCCTAGATTAAAATAGAGATCTTTTTCCCGCTTAAGCTCAGCTTTGATTTTCACATAATAATCATCCTGCTTCTTCAATGCTGCAATTTTTTTACTTTCTTCTAAATTTTTTTGATAAAGTTCGGCAACTTCTTCAAGACTTGCGGCTACCTTTTGCTTCTTGGCCTGACGGATTGTTTTTTCCAATTCCTTGTTCCCTGCGATCCGCGCTTCTTCAGCCAAAATCAGGGCCGTGTCAAATGCTTGGTAGAGGGCCTGTTGCAGCTTTTCCCGCCTATCTCTTTCCTGGGTAAGGGTTCGAATGAACATAACCAGCTGAAGGCGCTGCAAAGAACTTGTAAAATCACCCCAGGGGGTCATTGAAGTGCCAGGAATGCCAAACTTTATTGAACGGATCAAACGCAGATCATCATGCGATTGGATCCAGTCTAGGTTGGTCAGCATACGAGGTTTTGCATCCTGCATGGCCTGTCCGCGTGCTCCAGTGCCATCGCCTTCATTTCCATGGCAAGCAGCGCAATTGATAAGAAAATATTGCTGTCCTGCCTGCAAATTATGGGGTGTGTAGTATTCTTTTTTAATGTAATACCTGTCTGAACCTACTGAAACGTCAAATATATCACTCACAGCGATTTGCGGTTCATTTTGTTTTGTGTAAACTTCAGGCCGAAGAGAAGCGTAATAACCCTCGCCCGTTGGCAATAAAGAAAGAATCGATTCATCCGAAGGAGAGGCCGGCTCGTTTCTTTCGGGCAATATTTTTTCTTTAGGCGGATATTTTTTTGTTTCCGGCATGGGGGTCAATCGCCCCCCTTCTTTACGCAGTTCCTCTATCACATCTTGAGGGCCATAGCGCCACTTAGGAACCTCAGAAGACTCCTTAATTACTTCGGCTCCAGGCAATGAAGAATAAATCCAATCAACCAAATAACGGATTTCCGCCTCATTAAGAATGGGCAGATTTTCACTAAGACCCTTTATTATTTCAGGTTTATCCTTAGCAACTTCACCCCAGGGCGGCATAGGGGAGCCCTTGACACCATGGGCAATGGATACAAATGCTTCTTCTTTGGTCAGGTTGCGAAGAAAATCAGGATTTTTTAAACTTTTCGGGATTGGATAGATCCATTCAGAAATGACCCCATATCCCTGCTCTCCAATACCATGGCACTGCGCACAGTGAATTTCATAGGCTTGTTGAGGGTCGAATCCTTTATGCTGCCAAATAGCCCTTACTGCCTTTCGGTTTTGTAGACCCAAATAGTTCAACATGTGTACTAGGGCATAGAACTTTGTATCATCAAAAGGGATCACCGGCATAATGGAATGAGGCACATGGGCTGAGGGATTACGAAAATGTTCCATTAGCCACTCATCCGAACGGTAGATCCCCGACCAATTTAAGTGGGGACCAATCAGACGCCCGAGGCCATATGTTTGAATGTACATCATCAGGATGCGGTGCACTCTCTCCTTCCAGGATAGATGCTCAGATTTATAATGGCTTATTTTCTCAGGATCTTTTTCATTATCGATCAAAGATCTGTAGTAATGGTCTTTTGCCCTAGAGGCAAAGCGAAAATTTGAATAGAGCGCTTCAACAGCTTCAGGATGCTTTTTATCAATTTCTTCCAGCAGTCCATTTTCCCTGACTGCAGGGCTGATCCGCCTATCGATTTCCTTTGCATGCTTTTCAATTTGTGCAATAATTTCTGATCCTGGAACTTCCTCGTCATAGCTGCCTAAGCGCATCACTTCCGGAAATAAACGTTTAAACCAGCGCTGTTCTTCATAAAGCTTGTTGAAATCAGTTTCTTCATTTTCAACGGCAAAACCTACCTTAGACTCATAGCCCTGCAGGCGATGGCAGCTGGCACAGCCCTCGGTTGCAAAAATAGTCATTGAATAATTCAAATCGTACATTTCAGCCGGCGAAATGGGTTTCTCCCAGGGCTGCTTGCGGCCTGCTTCCCATGCTTGCAAATCAGCCTGCCGGGTTGTTTGAGCCACAGCCTTGCTGTTCCCCTTCTGGGCCAAAAGAAAAGCCATTAGATCTTCAAGCTCTTGATGGTCCAAATGCATGTTCGGCATGGTTGATGATTTTAAGTCGGCTTGCGGCCACACAATCGACTCTTTAATATACCAAGGATAGCTTTCTCCTATGCGGGTCAACTCGGGTCCCACCCCTCCACGGGCAAATCCGGCGATGCGATGGCAAGCAAAACAGGCTTGCGAAAGATAAAGCTCTTTCCCTCTTTGATAGTGACGGGTCAGCTCGTCGACTTCGGATAGCGAAAAGAGGGCTCTTTGGTCCTGTAAAGCTGCCTCAAAAGATTTTCGTGCATTTTCCGCATGCTTTAAAATATCCCTGTCAGAACCCAAAGTTTCCCCTTTAACAAACAGGCTGCCCTTAGCCTGTAAATCGCTTTGATGTGCTTTAATAAAGGGTTTTATGAAATCTTTTCCATTCGTTTGGTAGGCCGTTTTTGCCAATTTTAGAAGCGTTTCAGAACCTAGCATGGAAACCAAATTACGATCAATTTCAGAAACAAGGAACAAATCAATACTCGCTTCAAGCGTTTGCTGTTTAGCTATTGTTTCGAGGTAATTGATTTGAGAAGCCGTATTTTCAAGCACAGCTGCCGGAAGAAAATAATTATGCTGTTTTTTTTTTAGCTCCAGAGCAGTTCTTTTGTACCCTATTCTTTCAATCATTGCATTTAATGCAAGCAGGTCCACTAATACTTCCATTTCCTTTTTATAAGAATCTGAAATAGTTTTAAATTTTTTTTCTCTTCTTTGGGTTAGGTCCATAGCCGAAGCGGATGCATTTTCCAATTGCGTGTCGCTTGTCTGATGACACTGCATGCACTTAGCTTCGATCAACCCCCCCACAAAAAGAGGATCAGTCTGAAAAAGTAGCTCCTCTCCCGGCTTGTGATTAAAAACGCGGGCAAAAGCAGGATCGTTATGGAGGTCTTTTTCGGTAAATTCAGGGACTTCGCCTCTAAATTCAATAGCATATTGCCCGTCAAACACCGGCCCATGGGCTTTATCCGTGGTTAAACCTTTTCCATTTCCATTATGACAGGTAGTGCAGCCATATTCTTCAATGGGATGAAATTCAAATGGCCGGGTTTCATTTCCTATCAGTGGATGCATGGAAAGAACTTTTTCGACATCATAAGACTGATGCCCTGCATGCGCAACTTTCAGGGCAGCATATTTTTCCGTCTCGGCCAGACGAGTTTTCACTTCTGTTTTGCCGCCTTCGCTTTCCAATTGCTCCAGTACTTTTTCATCACGAAGCGCGGCAATTTTTTTATCTAGTTTTCCCCAAATATATTCTTCATTGGGTACTTGAAGAGGAACTCCTTTGGCATCGCGTAAGATATTTCCATTTAAATCTTTCGCAATTTTGGTTGGAGAAAAATAAGGGATTTGCAAGGCCACATGGCATGAAATGCACCTGTCGACTAAGGGTGGGCCTTTATCTTCCCTTTCGATGACAATTTGCTTGATTTCTTTTTTGAAAGGAGGGGGGGGCTGCCCTGTATAGGCTGATCTAAATTCCTCTAAAGCAATGTAATGATTTTGATAAATGGCATACTCGGGGAAAAGTTCGCGGTAGAGAAAAACACCGAACAAAGCCGTGACTAATATTCCCGAACAGATCAAAACAATTTGAGAGGTGTTAGGCTGCATTGCACATCCTTAATGCCTGGCAAAATTTTCGGTCCACGGCCATACCCACCCCCAATTTGCTCCTCTAAAATAAGTCCCGACAATAATCAGAATCCCTTGCCATGTCATAAAAAAAGTATAAATGAATATCGCCAGATAGCGGCTTCGATGGAACCAATACCCTTCTCCATGGGGATTACGGTCTAAATAAGGTATGGCCATCAGCCCCAAAACGATCAAGGTAGGAATTCCAACGCCGCCCCAAAAGGCATTGTAAGCGACCATCTCCTGCAATCCTAAGAAATACCAGGGCGCTTTTGAAGGATTTGGCGGCTTGGCTGGATTGGCGGCCTCTTCTAATGGGGCGTTGATAAAAGATAGGGCCAGTACAAAGGCTGTGGTCAAAAGAAATACAATTAGCTCTGCACGGAGCAAATGAGGCCAGGTAAAAACGAAATTGTAAGGACCTTTATCTACAGTTGGACATGTGCCTCGTACAAGCTCCATTAACCCATAAGTTCTTTTAACACCCGGCGCAAAAGATTCCTTAGTGTCTGAACGCTGCACCACCCGGTAGGGATCTGGCCTGAACCTGTCCGGCGGACGGGACAGCCCCCCATCTTTGCGGATGCGCCAAAAATGCACCCCGATCAAGGTCCCGGTGATTAAAGGGAGAAGGGCCACGTGCAGGACATAAAAACGGATGAGCGCATCCTGACCGACATTTGTGGAAGCGAGCAGCATCACCCGATTGACATTGTACTCAAAACCAGGAAGATTAGGTACATAGCCTGCGATATTTGATCCCACAGTGATCGCCCAAAAGGCCAGCTGGTCCCATGGAAGCAAATAACCAGTGAAGGAGAGCAGAAGCGTCAATACCATCAAAACGACCCCGATCACCCAATTGAATCGGCGGGTCCCTTTGTACGAACCAGTGTAAAATACCCTCGACATATGAAGGAAAACAAAAAGAACCATCAAATGGGCGCTCCAGCGATGCATATTCCGGTACATCATTGCGAAAGGAGTCGTATCCTGCCAGTCCTTCATAATCTCATACGCACGGTCTTCTGCCGGGATGTAATAAAACATCAACACAACACCCGTGAAAGTGAGCAGTAAAAACAAGCTTGTAGTTATTGCGCCTAAGCCTAAAGTATAAAAGGGATCGAGGGAATGCTTGTGGCATTTGACCGGATGAAAATGCAAGAAAAAATTTTTAAAAATAATTTCAGACCTGTCAACATCATTATTAGGATAATTATGCCGAAAGATGGAACGGACAAACAGCGAGGGAAGGTTTTTTAAATATTCTCCCCACGTCTCCCTTTTTCTGCCTTTAAAAACTTCCATGACCACTCCAGAGGGATAACTCAAACATTTGCGGTATACCAGGCTTCTTCAAAATTAAGGGTGGTCTTAGATTTATCCACCATTAATTCTCCTGAAGCCCCTTTAAATACATTAAAATAGACAAGGGGGCTCGGCGCCGGCCCCCCTGTATTTTTCCCATGTCGGTCATAAGTTGAACCATGGCATGGGCATCCATAGCCCGTCTCTACGAGGTTGACCGTGCATCCTAAATGCGTGCACACGGCTGTCTGGACTCTCACCTTACCCGATTGCGTTTCGACAAACACTTTTTGCTTGGGGTAAAAAATTTTGCCATCCCTTGAAAGCACTTCTTCCGGACGTCCGATTGAAAAAACGCTTGCCGGAACTTTCATGGCATTGGGATAGAGAAAGCCCAATAAAGAAGCCCCAACCATTTGGCCTGCACCTATCAGGCATGCCCCAACACCCATCATGGCAAGAAAAGAGCGCCTTGAAATCAGGGGATCTTTGTCCTCCTGGTCTTTATTCAGTGAATTGCGATATTTCGGCATTTCAATCCTCGGGATTTTCTTCGTGGAACATTTGATATTTGACCGCCTCTGAATCTTCGAATTGCCCATTGCGAAAAAAATAAATATAAATGATAAGTCCTGTTAAAGCAGCTGCTATTGAGCTAATCAGCATAAAAAATAACACTTTTTACCCCATCCAGCGGAAAGAATAGTTCATCACATCCATCGTTACAGCCTGGGTTGGGCATTTTTCAGCACAAAGTCCACACCGGATGCAAAGATCTTCGTCTTTTAGCATGGCCGTTCCCATTTCAGCCAAATCTTCATCGTCCATCATAGCAGAGTCCACTCCATAAAAATTATCTACCGCCAGCCGAAGGTTGCCCTCTCCCGCATCCAGATTAAGTTTGCTAATAGGAACCTGCTTCAAACAATTGCAGGGGCAGACATCAACGCAGCCATTGCATTTAATACAAAGCGAACCGTCAAATACAGGCGATACATGGCATTGCAGACATCGATTAGACTGTTCGTGGGCCTCTTCCGCCGTGTAATTATTCTCCACCAGATTTTCGTTATTAATGCGCGACTCAGCCGGCTGCATTGAAGGAAGGGCCCATTTAGTGCGTAAATAAGTTTTATCGCGCATGGGAGGAATTTCGGTAAATTCAGCTGAAAATTCAAGATAGGGGCGGGTGCCTCTTAAATCGGAGTCGATTGAGCGGGCTGCTTCCTGTCCATGGCGGATGCCAGTAATAAACAAGGCCGGGCCAAAGGCTGCATCGCCTCCTGCATAAACCCCTTTGACAGAAGTCCTGCCCGATTCTCTCTCCGTTTTGATCACGCCGCGATCCATTTCCATGGCGCTTCTTTGATCCCATCCATCGAAAAGGCTCACATCCAGTGATTGTCCAATCGAAAGAGCTATTGTATCGCATGGGATGACATATTCACTCTCGGGAATAAACTGTGGAGCAAACTTCCCGGTGTGGTCGAAGAGGGAAAAGATCGGCTGCACGCGCAATCCTATCACTTTGCCCGCTTCGTTTCTTTCGACTGCAATCGGACCAACCCGGTTGATAATCTTAATGCCTTCCTGAAACCCGTCCTCAATTTCAAATTCATCCGCCGTTTGTTCGTCACGTGATTCCAAACAGACCATTATCACGGTTTTCGCGCCATTTCTGATGGAAGTTCGCGCCACGTCAAAAGCTACATTGCCTCCGCCCACAACCACCACATGTTCGCCAATCGTCCACTTCCCTTGAGCGCAACGGACCCGCAAGTATTCAATTCCCCGGATGATATCAGGGGCATCGGCCCCGGGAATAGGTAATTCCCGCGATTTCCAAAGGCCTGCGCCAATAAATACGGCACTGTACCGGGCTAATAGCTCAGTCATGGTGATGTCGCGACCGACTTTGACGTTATAATGAATTTTAGCGCCTAAATGTTCAATCGCAAAGCATTCATTAATCACGATCTCATTTTTTAAACGATAGTTAGGGACGCCATAAACAAGCATCCCTCCGGGCATGCGCATCATTTCATAGACATCCACCGCATAGCCTAAGCGAAGCAGATCATGCGCACAAGTTAAAGAGGCCACACCGGCGCCAATGCAAGCAATGCGCAGGCCATTCGGCTCCGGCTTGGTTGACCCGCGGGCATAGCTATATTCAAGGGATTTGATATGAGCTTGTTGGTCTAGACCAAACCATTCATCCAGGTACCTTTTTTGGGCCCTGATCGTCAATGTTTTATCGACCCTGTCGCGGCGGCAGGCCACTTCGCAAGGAGCGCCACAAATCATCCCACAGATGGATGCAAAGGGATTGGTCCCTCGCGCAATTTTATACCCTTCAAGCAAATTACCGGCATGCAAAGCAAGCATGTAGCCCCGTCCGTCTGTCTTCACAGGGCAGCCGTCGCGGCAATCAATCTGGCGCAGGTAATAATCCAGATCAGGGATCGTCACATCATACAGCTCCCTGTAAGACTCCATTACCTGATGTTTGCGATCTTCGTCGGCCATTTTTATTTTGATCTTTTTAAAAAAAGGAATTGATCAGCACTCTACCAAACTAAATGTTTTTTTAAAAAAGATAAAACGAGATAGGCAGGAAATGTCCAATTATATTATTCATGTCAGAACTCAAATCATTAAAAATGTTAAAAGGATCCAATGAATGAAATTGTAAATTTACTGAATGAAATTGGAATGCTGGCTCACATTCCACGCTCTGGCTTAGGTTTCTTAGGGTCTGGAAAACAATCTGTAGCTGAGCACAGTTATCGGGTTGCTTTGATCGCTTACGCCCTTGCCAGGCTCTCAAAAGATTCAATTGATTTGAACAAGCTAGTCATGATCTGCCTTTTGCACGATCTGCCCGAAGCACGTATTGGCGATTTAAACTATGTTCAAAAAAAATATGTCGAGCCCATGTTAGAAAAAGCCTTACAGGACTTATCGGATGGTTCTTTTCTAGGACCAGAAATAGTGGGATGGATTGAGGAATATGAAAATGGGACCTCGCTCGAATCAAAAATTGCGCATGATGCCGATCAATTGGAACTAATCCTTTTGTTGAAACGGGAACATGAACTAGGCAATATTAAAGCGGCTGACTGGTATCAAAAGGCGCGGCAACGCCTTACAACTCCCATGGGGGTGGAGTTAGCCGAATCTATCATTCAAACTTCATCAGACAGTTGGTGGATAGGAAATCCAGATGACCCTCATTGGATTGATGGAGGTACAAATATAGATCAATAACTCTTATTTTATGCATTTATCTGCATGTATTCAGCTATTTTTCAAAAAATAATTTTCTTATAGAAAAATATTTTTATTTACTATAAAATCTCATAAGATTTTTTTAGGACATGAATAAAACTAAATTTTAATGAGATCTTAAAAACAATTCTGTGCTTTTATTTCTAAATTTCGAAATTTATCGAGGAAAAACAAATGTTGAATAGTCCTTCCATCTCATCAAATCCCGTTGATGCGCTATCTCGGAAACTCGCAGCATTGGGACAAAAAGCAGCGACTGAACTAAGCAAAAAACTTGCAGAATTACCCCGAAGCGCTGCTGAAATAATGATTAGTAGACTGAACCAAAGTATGAATAATTTAGAAAATAATGTTGAGGAACTTTATCAAACGATTCTTCAACAGTGCAAGGAAATCGTAAAAGGTCCTAAGATCCGAATAGAAATTCCAACCCATATGCTTAAATTGAATTCTCAGAACAAATGGATAAAAGGCAAAGCGATTTTCTATCAACCGTGCAGCCTTACTAAACTGGAAGTCGATTGTGTTGTGGCTTGCGATCAATGGCACAAGTTAGGAGAAATTAAAGAACAGACAATTAAT
Source organism: Candidatus Protochlamydia sp. (assembly GCA_013695355.1). Classification (GTDB taxonomy): domain Bacteria; phylum Chlamydiota; class Chlamydiia; order Chlamydiales; family Parachlamydiaceae; genus Protochlamydia. The sequence goes on along the minus strand of JACDAQ010000025.1, from coordinate 103,639 downwards.
ATTATGGACCATCTTGATAAGCTTCTTCCCCCTAAACAAAATAATACTTTCAATCAAGAGGGACCGATTGGCCTTGTTACTTTCCAAAATGGAATAAGGAACGACTTTGAAAATAAAAACAATGATGATTTTCTCAATACATCTAACTTAATAATTAAACAGTTCCCTGAAAATCCCCTGTGTATTGGTTTGTACAATCCTACTACAGGAAATCTTTTTAAGGATATGCATCGATTTCAAAACGAACCAAAATGTAATAAACTGGCAGTTTATAGTCTTTGTCAAATGATAAAAACCATTGCAGATCTAATGCCTCAAATTAATCCCAATCTATGCTGGGCTCATTTTGCCCACAGTGAAGCGGGTTTAATAGCGAATGCCGTTTTTGAACTCTGCGAGCAGTTTTGGCTGCGTGAAACGCGTGAATATCTAAAAAAACATCTTATCACAGCTACTTACGGAGCTGTAAAACCAATTCCAAACGAATATGTCCTATATGCAAGGAATACCTATTCCAAAAATGACATCGCTCTCTTCTTTGGCAAACATTATATCGATAAAAAACTTAATCAAATTACCGAAATAGGTGAAAGTGGTTACGAAAGCAAAAAATTGTATGGAGGTAAAAACTATCACATCAGAATTGTGAATAGTTCTACCGAAAAAAACTCCTTTATTTATGTTCCAGAAAGGCTCTCCTATGAAGAGAAACTCCAGCTTTCTTTTTTTGAGCACCTAGGCCACCAGGAAATGTCCCTGCCATACAGCTATGATTTAGCAGGCCATCAAATAAATGATGTTAGTTATCAAATTAAAGATCATGGTTTTGTTGAAGCTACTTATCAAAAAGCATTTGAAACAGATGTCGCTAACTTTAGAAAAAATTATAAAATTTTTAATCACGCGATCGGTAAGTGATATTAAAAAAACTTGTTATCCTATTAATGGCGGTCCTTTTTTTTACACAACTGTATTCATGGTTCCCCCATGGGTTGAAAAAATCTCATTCTCCTTATGAAGAATATGGTTCTTATTTGGAGGAAATACGTGAAACTTTTGGTAGAAAAATGTTTGAAGAATTTTCCCTCATTCCCCAAGGAGGCAGCGGAAAAATGCATGAAAAGGTGGAAGTCATCGGGATGGGGTTTACAGCTCATCGTCGAGCAACTATTGAAGAAGCTAGAGCATTACAATTAATACTAATGAATCGATTTGTTCAAGAGGTCAATAGGCATGAAAAAATTCAACCTTTTCTTGAGATTAATCCGATTACATATAAACGTATTTGTATTGAAATTTCTTACACAGGGCGAAATGGAATTTATTCTGATGGAAGTGTAGAACGGACTTATAACGTTGATGATACGGCAGGAGCTGTTGAAAATAGAAACCGCCTTTTCTATTTTGCAAATGACCCTTTTACGAACAAAAGTTATGATCTTTTTGAAGAATCCTACGAAGAGGCAATTAAACTTGCCAATACTTTAAATTTCAATCCTTATGCTCATGAAACTTCCGTTCTGGAATTTAACATTGATCAAATGTTTAGTTCATTCGTCCAAAAAATGAGACAAAAACACCATTTAGAAAAGCTTTCCATTGGTGGCAAAATCAACCCAAACATTGAAGAAATCGGAGCTAGGTTTACTCTTGTAAAAAAAACGACTCAAGAAGAAGCAAGAGCAGTACTTCTTACAGTGGTTGATAAACTTTTGCAAACCATTAATACCGATGATCATTTAAGGAATTATTTAGTCGAATATCCTTTCCCCCTTGATAGGTTGAAAATTGGAATCAACTTTACCAAAAAAAACTACCATAGCTATTGGGATGGCAGCAGCATGGAAAGCGTGACTTTAGTGGAAAATGAGATTACCTATTATCAAAATCCATCGGCAGATGCCCTATGGGGGCCGCTAGCAACCCCTATTTTTGCCAAGGAGAGTTATCAAGAAGCCCTAAAGATAGTGGACGCTAGGTAATGTAAAAGATGATTTTTTGCACAACTTAATTAACGATCATGAACGTTATGGGTGGGATGAAAATTGAAGTTTGCTAAAAAAACTTTGCAAACTCGCGCGGATTTCTCTTCTTAAATAAAGGCATCGCTATGAAAAATTTACTTTTTGTTTTAGGTTTGACCTTTTTTCAACTTGCAGGATTTTCTGAAGCTCTCCCTGAAATTAAAGAGGAAACTGTTGATTTTCTGAAATCCAGGCTAAACAGTGACCGGATTGAGCATTTTTTTGGCAGCTATGGTGTAGATGCACTTGAGATTAATTCTCATGTTTTTCCTTTAAGCCGGATTGCAAATCTGCACTCGGTCCACCAAGGCAAAAAAATCATGCGGACACTGGCAATAGTCGATTTTTTTCAACCAACTCCCATCTATTTGTCGCCCGTTCATCAGGAAATCATAGAAGGAAAATCAATTGGAATTGCGCTTCGCGAACAGGGCTTCACTTTACATAAAAATCACGTGTATTTCGGAACGGTTTCTCTATCTCCAGAATTAATGGACTGGATGGACGAGCACTTTATGGACCAGGCTTCGCTCCATATTTACCGTCTGGAAGTTTCCAGGGATGATAAGTCCGAGCCGGTTCCTTACTGTACCATACTCGAAGTTCATAGTCCCCAATATCTGACAGAAAAATGGCTACAAGCTTTATACGAGGATCAGTATAAAAAATTTTCAGTTAAGTCCAAAGAAACTGAATTGTTGTTGGATCGGCTGTCAATACTCATCCAAGATTTCCCCCTTCAAGAGAGACATTAAATTAACTTTAATTATCAATTACAGTCCCAATCGGCGTGGAAGATGGGCTCCGCCCAAGATTTAATTACAGGAGAAGAGCATATCCATCTTGTTATCTGTTTTTTTTTGATAAACTAATATCAAAATCTTCCAATATGACGTGAGCAAACGAAGGTTCAAAGCAGCCTGCAACCGAACCTTGCACTCGATTCGCTCCTTTGCAGTTTTAATCGTTGGGGGCATAATATCCCTTAAGGATACGCCTTGATTTTCCGTATTAATCGCTCTGCATCTCCCGCCGTTTTCCATGCTCTTTTGGCGAACTATAGGACTGGAAAAGGCCTTTTACCTCTTAGGAATAATAACTTCCTCGGGTGGTCTTGTGAGTGAGTAAAAAAACTTCATTTTTGATCGTATAGATTTTGGCAAGGGCTTTATCCGGCTCATAGATTGATTCTGAGTAATTTGGGTGATTACCTCCCTGAAGTGTGTCACTCCGCGATTCAGTCAATCGGTCTGAATTATCCTTTTTCACTGATTTCTGTTATTTGATTAAGTTTTTATCGATATAAAGTGCTTGCCAAAGGATAAAGCAATGTCATTTTGGTAGTAGGTATTCCTTGGCAGAAGCTCTACACTCAAGAATAAGGAAAACTATAGAAATGAAAATTATTTTCTATTATTAAAGAACAAAGAAAAGTTGATTTCGAAATTCTCAAATTTTGTTGACAATTTCTAAAAATTAAAAAAAAATTCAAAATCCAAATCCTTCGATTGAGTAACTTTAAATGAAATTCAATAAAATAATGAAATTATTTCGAAAAAAAACCTGGAATGAGAATGAATCTGATTCTCGCTTTAAACGTTTTTGTTATAAATCTTTAAGGATTCTCATTGGTTCTGTACAAGGTTTTTTCAAAGACAAAGGCTTTGATAAAGCTTCTACTCTCACTTTTTATTCATTACTGGCAATCATTCCTTTACTGGCAATTGGATTTGGAATCGCCCAGGAATTAGGCTTTGCAGAAAAATTCGAAGAACAGGTAAAAATGCAGTTTGGAAGCCAGCCTGAGGTAGCTAACAAGCTGGTCGAATTTTCTAATTCTACCCTAAAAACCACAAAAGGGAGTCTGGTTGCCAGTTTAGGGTTAATTTTCCTGTTTTGGACAGTCCTTAAGACCATTGGGAATATTGAAGACTTCTTTAATGAAATTTGGAAAGTAAAATCCCGCACTCTTTGGGAAGAAGTAAAGAGTTTCATCCCTGTTATTTTGCTTTTTCCTATTTTTTTAGTGGGGTCCAGCAGCGTCATACTTTTTTCATCCACCGCTACCATCGCTGCCACGGAAGCCCTTTCTTTTTTGCATTTTTTAACGCCATGGGTTTCAGTTTTATTCAATATCATTGCCTATTTAGTGAGCTGGTGTCTGATCAGCTTGCTCCTTATCTATCTCCCTAACACCCAAGTGTCCTGGAAAGCTGGTTTTAAAGCCGGAATCATTACTGGGATCATTTTTTTTATTTGGCAATGGATTTATGTGACATTTCAAGTCAAAGCTGCAAGCTATGGAACCATCTACGGTAGTTTTGCGGCCGTTCCCCTTTTTCTTATTTGGCTAAACTATAGCTGGCTCATCTTAATGTTTGGAGCCGAACTTTGTTACAATATCCAACAAGAGCAAGATACAGGGGGTAATTCAGTAAATATTTCAAGTCCTGACAAAATCTCACACAAATTGCCTCGGTCGAAATCAACTATAAAAAAAATTTAAGACTTTAAGACATAAAATAATTACTGATTCAAATTTTCTTGAAAACGCTTTTCCAATGAAGGATGGATGTTCAGTAAACTTTTAAAGACCCGGTATTCTTCCAGAGCTTTGCTGCAGTCCTTCTTATTGGAGCCAATAATGGCACGTATCAATAAATTTTTAGGCGTATGCTCGACATCAATAAATTCCAAAATCTGAACCTGATAACCTAATGCTTCAAGCAGCTGACCACGTGCAGCATCCGTTGCCAATGCTGCGAACCTCTCTTTTATTATACCATGTTTTAAAAGCGGGGCCAGACCATCATGCCGAACTTGTTTAAATAATTCATGCTGACAGCAGGGAACGGATAAGATCACACGCGCCTGCCATTTGATCGCCTTCTCTAGAGCCGCATCGGTAGCCGTATCGCACGCGTGCAAAGAAACCACCAGATCAACGGATCGGTCGATGTCGAAGGCATTAATGTCGCCTAAAATAAATTCAAGCTCCTCAGCATACCCTAAATCTTTTGACAGCCGACTGCATTCCTGAATCACAGCCTCTTTCAAATCGATCCCTTTCATGTTGACCGTATAACCCTTCACCTCTTTGAGAAAATGGAAAAGGGCAAAGGTAAGATAAGCCTTGCCGCATCCAAAATCCACGATTTGCAAGGTTGATTTCTGTTGGAAATGGGGAAGCACATCTTCAACCATTTCCAAAAAACGATTAATTTGACGGAATTTATCGCCTTTTTGCGCATTTACCTTTCCAGCTGGGCTCATGACTCCAAGCTTGACTAAAAAAGGTACGGGTATCCCTTCAGGCAAAATATATTCTTTGGTGCGATTATGCGTTAAAGGAGTGGCTGCCTTAGAAGCGGTTTTTTTTAAAAGGGTTGCATGCTGTTTCTTATTAATGAGAATCTGATAGTCAGCTGTTCTAGTAAAAAGCATCGTCTGTTTATAATTAAATAAATTTTGCTTTAGCAGCACCAGAGCTTCACTTGGCTTGTAGTTTTTATGAAAGGCTTGCTTTTGAACAATAGTAGTGGATTGAAAGTTCGCCTGCCCATTCATAACCAAAGAACGAAGTGTAATTTTATCGCTAACTCCTGGAAAAAGAGGGGAGCTTAACACAGCGGAAATTAAAAGCTTATTTTCAAATAAGGAGGTTAGTAAATTTTCCAGCTCATCTTTATTCATTGAACAAAAAGAGAGTTTGAAACATTTTTCCAGTCTTCAGTAAATTTTTCAACCCCTTCAAGCGTCAATGGATGGTCCTCAATGAGTTTTTCAAAAAGGTTGTCTTTGACTGTTATTCCATAAATGCCTAATTCCGCACATTTAACCACCTGTTCGACACTTGTTAAGGAAGCCCCAAGAATTTTTGTTTGCAGCCGATAATTGTGAAACATTTCTAAAGTTGTCGCTAACATTTTCCATGGATCTTCACCGGCTGTTTCGATACGGCTTAAATAGGGAGCGACGTAATAGGCTCCTGCCATAGCAGCCATCAAAGCTTGCCGGGAATGAAAAATGACGGTGGCCATTGTAGGAATTCCTTGACTGGCCAATAAATGGATGGCCTCAAGGCCATTTTTTGTCATAGGAACTTTTACAATAATGCGATTTGAAAAGGAATAAAGGGATTGACCTTGCTGGGCCATTTCATAGGCGTCATCGGCAACCACCTGAACTGTCACCGGGCCTTCTTGAAGTTCTAGAAGGCTTTCTAAAAGCGGACGCATTTCTTTTTGCGAGCTGACGATCAGGCTAGGATTTGTCGTGATACCCGATAAAATCCCTAAACGGACCGCCTGCTGGATCGTTTCTTCATTTGTTGTATCAAGCCATATTTCCATTTTTCTTCCCGGGTTAAGGAAAGAGCTTACCAGAAATCAAAGATTCTTGAAAGTAAGACCTTTATCCATTATGATTACTAAGTCCTTAAGCTGACCAGCCAATAACACAGCTAGGGTCTCTATAAGATCTTCAGATAAGCTATAGGCACTAAAATCTAGCTCATTACTAAAGCGATGGGGTCGATGATTTGAAGGTGGGACAGGATCTTCATGCAATTCAGGCAATGGTTCTTCCCTGTTTTCATGATTCTCAATTTCTTCTAACTCTTCTTGTCTTAGGTTGGGCCTTTCCACCCTTTCCTTTAAGAAGCAATGACGGACATATACAGTGAGGCCTAGCACGCCAGCCAAAACACAAAGTGCAATTCCCATTACGCGCTTTCAAGTAAAGAATTTTCCTTTAGTGTATTCAATGGCAATATATTGTTCTAAAACACTCTTTTTTCATACTGCTCAAGTGTATACTCGGACCATTTTTATAAAAAGCTGGATTTTCAATCAGTTTGCAGGCTAATTCTATATAATCCTTAACCTTTCCGGTTATGACGTGATCAATGCCAAAATAAGTAGCCCCATAGTGGGCTTGCTGGGTCGTTTTCGGCATACACTGATTGTATGCATAAAGCCCTATTTCCTTTTCCTGAGGGTAAATAAAAGATTTCAGAAAGCAAAAATAATTTAAGGATCTTTATTTAAAGAACAATTAACATAAAATATACAATGCGATAATATTGATAAAATAGAATATTTAATGAATAATAAAATTAAAAAAGGAGTATTTTATGTTTCCTGGTGATAAAAATTCATTTAATGACCCATTTTTTAAACAAGACTTAAGTAATAAATTTAATGAACCATTTTTTAAGCAGGATTTACGTAATAAATTTGATGACCCATTCTTTAAACAAGACTTAAGTAATAAATTTAATGACCCATTTTTTAAACATGCTTTTAATGCTCAGATAGTTCAAAATGAAAAACCTAATAATAGTTTAAGAATCAATTCTTCACCCACCATCTCTTCCTCCATCTCCCCTTCCATAACTAAATCTATAATGCCTCCTATCCTATCTACGCCCAATAATTATTTCTCAAATCAAAGAAATGTACATCCCTCAATAACAAGTTCCACTGGTATTAATTCTTCAGAGCTTAGCCCTAAACGGGGGAGACCTGAAAGTCCACCTAACAACAGTCCTTCGATCTCTAGCCCTAAGCAGCCAACACCTGAAAGTATGCCAAACAACAGCCCTGCCATTATTATGCCTTTGAATAAACAAAATGATTTCTTAGAAACTTACTCACGAGAAGAAGAACTTGTCAGGAAACAACGTCTGGAAGAAGAGGCCTTGGCAAAGAAAAAAAATCTTGAACAAGAGGCCGTTGCTAAGAAAAAGCAGCAAAAAAAACTTCATTTGGAAGAAGACAAAGTAGTAACTACCGCCAAAAAAGCTCCCTTAAGTCTGTCAGAAGAGGCTATGGTGCAGGATATTGCAACCAATGAACTTGAACTTCTTAGAAAAAATGGCAAATTAAAAGATTTAGGTCCTGAAGAAATAAGGGGAATTGAAGTTGAAATAATAGCTTTTGTGCAAAAATTACAAAAAAATTGTCAAAAAGAATTGAACATTACTTGTTTAATGGACATGAATCAAATTGTATATGATTTTTTAATGGATAAAATTCAATTTGAAATGAGCCTGTATAAAGTCAGTGATGAATGCGTCGATATGTTGGAAAATAAAAAAATAGAGGGACAAAAAAGTGTCTTAAGTGAAAAATTATTTAATTTATTAAATAATAAAAATAATCCGCTTGGTTCAGATTTCGAACGATTAGGAATCATTATTTCCAAGAATGAACTTCAAAAAAATATAAATTCCATCGATATAAAAGATATTCAAAAATTAGTTATTCAAATTGAATCTGGAACTGAATTATCTGAAAATCATGAATTATGGGATAATAGTGATTTTAAAAAAATCTTGGGGACAGTTTTATCAAATTACATCATCTCAGTAAAATATGATAAGCGAGAGAACCTATGTTTAGAGCTAAGCCGAAAATATCCACTTTCTTTGGATTTGTTCGGAATAAAATTTGAAAATGGAATTGAAATTGAACCTCAATATGAATTTAATAATAATTATCAACCTCACGAAGAAAAAATAAGGAATAAAAATAAGTTATACTTATAATTTTGTGAAGTTTGAACAAGTTGATAAGGTCTATCGCAAGACCTGCTTATAGAGGTGATTAAGTATTTACCTCTATAGGCTCTTGCAAATAAGCCCTAGCATGAATTTTTAAGATGAAAGGCAATATATTGCTCTAAAATAGTCTCGAATTTTTTTACATAACCTTTAGTATCCACTCTTTTTTCATACTGCTCAAGCGCATGCTCTGACCACTTTTTATATAAAGCGGGATCTTCAATCAGTCTACATGCTAATTCTATATAATCCTCAACCTTCCCGGTTTTTATGACTCGATCAATGCCAAAGTAAGTGGCCCCATAACGGGCTTGCTGAGGGCCATTCTCATCATACATCGACACGACTGGACAACCTGCCGCCATGGCGTCGAGAATGCTTAAACCGCTGCCGAAAGGAAATTCATTTAAATATAAATGCATGGATCTGGCATATTGGCTTGGCACTGGTAAGTTCCCTAAAAAATAAACCCTTTCTGCAACCTCATATTGATTAAAGATGGCAAACCACCCCTCTTTTTTTGTCACTTCTCCAATAGGAGCATAAACAGCTTGCGGACACCTTTGCAAAATTATTGCAATAGCATGGCACATTTCACTCGTCAACCTGCTATCTAAATGGTTAGAAATAGTGGTCATGACAAAGCTTGACTCAGGCAGCCCGATCGATTCCCTGGAAAATGGTTCTTTTTCCCATTCAGGTCTCACATCCAAAGAAAAATTCAAAACACAACTTTCCATGCCTGCTTGTTGAAATGCCTGGTGGTTTTGGTTGTAAGCTTCATCGGTACTTAAAATAGCGAGGTCAAAGCATGGATAGGAAGGGAGCGTTCCATGGTCGAATAGTACCCTGATAGGTACATCTGTAGAACCGCTTATAATACTATTTAGCTCATCTGGCCCATGAAATACGGCAATGTCAATTTGAAATTCGGTTAATTTCCCAAGAATTTCTTTTATGGCCATTTCATAGGTTGGAGAGCCAGCATCTACTACTACTAAAATTCCGAAATGATTTAAATATTTTATCGTGATATAGCCTCTTACTTGCGAGGAGGGGGATACGTAGGTCGCAATCGGATAGCTTAGCAAGTGTTCCGCAATGCGCTCGTTGCTTATGACGCATACCTCAAACCATTGCCGGTCGGCCAAAGTACAAAGAGTTTTTAATAATTTTGTAGGGGCATGCCCTCCGTCCACTATTTGGGTCACAATATGCGCGAGGCGGATTTTATTATTAGGTTGAAATAACCTTGGTTTTCTCTCATTCAACAATGCCTTAATTTGAGCATCCAAAGGCATTTTGGGAGCTGGGCCGAGGTTGGCATGCGCTGGAGGAGAGCCTTTGTGAAGATCATTCCATCGCTGAAATCCCTTTTCAATGCTAAAAGCGATCGCCCGTTCCTTTCCATAACGATTCGATTCAATGTCCTGTAAAGTACGTTTAGCAATTTCGTACAGCCAATTGGCTTGAGGAGTATCACCTTTAATTTCAACCTCATTTTGCTGCAGGCAAGCCTGTAAGGCGTCTTCAAATGCAGGCATGGCTTCTATCAAATAAGGATAGGCGGTCATCCAGATAAGCTTAAATTTGGACGGAGATCTAAAATATAAATTTTGGCTGAATAGTTGTTCCTGAGGATATAATTCCATAACATATAGATGGACATGGGCTAGGGCGAAAATTTCATGTAAGTCAGGGAAATGCAAAAGCTGAAAAAGATGCTGAATTGTGTGGAAAATAAAAAGGCATTCTTTTTCACAATAAGGTCGAAGGAAAGCAGCGTAATTTAAATTTCTGACAGGTTCAATAAAAATGATTGGAAATTCATTCTCTGCAAGGATTGGCCCATGCTCAATGGAAATGGGATAAGCATAAGAATGCCATGGCTGTTTTACTCTCCAGTCAGTACCTTCCAAATACTTTGTTAAAGCAGATTTTTCTTTTTGAAGCCTTTCCCAGCCATGTTTAAGAACCAATTTTTTTCTTAGCACATCCTGGCAGTCCAAAGGTAACTTTTCTAGGCTTTTTTCTAATGCATTTTGGTGCGCCTCAACTCCTCCTGAGTGGTATAAAATAAAAAAATCTTTAAGGGAGGCGGGCATTTCCAGCTCATCCATATTTTCGCTTGAATGGATAAAACCGCTGAATAAGACAAACTCCAATCTGATTGCTTCAAGAAATGCTTGGGTAATGATTTTTAATGCCGGAGATTCCTGGCAGAAAGACTCCAATACAAGAAATGTCTGGTTAAATTCCATCGCCCCTTTGAAAACCGAGGCATCAATAAAATTGACAAAATATGGAAAAGATTTTTCAGAAGAATGCAAAGAGTCGTAAGTAACCAATGCGTCTGGAAGGATGACTTGCAAGGCCTCTTCAATCAGCCCCCTTTCGTAAAAATGCAAGAATTTATCGAATGGGTCCGAGAATTCCATTAAAAGCCTTTAAGTTAGATATGCAATCAACGGACTTATTTGTTCAAGTAACGTTAACTTAGCTACTTAATCGAAAAATTTCAACATCAACACCAGGGGAAAAGAGAAGATGATCGGGAGCTCGCTTGGGATTGACCAGGCCATTGATTTCAAATAATTGACTGTCCCATTTTTTTACATCTGGGAAACTAAGCGCATACGGAGCGTGATGAATTCTACCGGTAGCAATTGCATCACCTCGCTTGGCAAAAAGTACATATCTTTCAACCAGGAAAAATTCCAAAGAATCAGCCTTTGCATTGAAAGTAGGCCCCTTTCCACTATAAACTAATTCAATTTTTGCAACTGTACCTTGAGGCGTACACTTGTAAATGATCTCACCGTTGGCATTTATATTGGATTCCATCTGAGCATAGCGGTAAGGAAGAAAGAAAAATTGACTTGCCATTTGAACAGCAATTTGTTGATTAGCATCTAAAGAATAAAACCAAACGCCGGGAATCCCCTGCTCGTTGTAGACATAAGTACGCACATTCAGCTCTAAAAAATTTGAAAGGCCGGGAATAGAAGGAAAAAATTTGGGCTTTACCCCTTCCATTGAAAAAGGCGTGATGCCAATGTAAGCCTTGCCTTCAAAAGTATCGACAAAAAGTCCGGGCGGCAATGTACTTTGAATAGCAGCAACATCGTATTCCCAATGCTGAAACAAAAGATTGCGCCATTTTTGATCCATAATAGCCCAAAGATCTTTTGGATAATCTCTGGCGGCAAGTCGGGCTTCGTGCGTAGGTATCGGCATAGGTACTCAAGCTAATTTATGATTAATGAACAATGCGGAAATCGTCATGAGGCTGTTCGATAGGAAAATATTCAATTGAGGCCTCTTCTATCTGACCTGGCATCGTCTCTTCCTTCAACCGTTCAATCAACTCTTCAAGGTGTTTTTTTGAACCTTGGGCATAAATTTCAACTGTACCATCCTGCAAATTACGCACCTGCCCTTTAAGGCCTAAATCCAGCGCCCGATAACGAGTTAAAGCACGAAAACCTATGCCCTGTACATTGCCTTTAACAATGACATGCATTTCGTATTTATCTAAAGAGGAATGTTCCATTCAAACTCACCTAAAGGATCGAATTTAAGCCTTAATTTAGTCTATATTCAAGTGGACTCAAAAATTAGACTGAAAGCTCCCGCGGTGCACAGAGCTAAACGAACCAATATTGCCGTTTGCGCTAACCCGGGGCGTTGAAACAGTCCAAATTTTTACTTGGGTATAAAATTCATCCTAAAACTTTAGGACTTTATTAGCCACTTTGAATTTATAACCCAGGTTCTTATACCCAAGTGGATTAAAAAGATGCGCTGCTTCCTCTGCTCCTTTGGTAAGTTGAGTTTAGCAGCAGTCCGCTTGAACAAGCTCGGCATTTTCCGCTTCAGCGAATTCTCCTAATGGAAAATTCAAAATCAGATCATTGACTTCACTTAAATTATCGGCTCGGCTGATCAATTCCCTGAATTGTCTGGTTCCCGATGATTTTTTTAAATACCAGCAGCCTACCCGGCGCATATCTATGCAAACACGCTTGTCGGAGTGGTATTTTTGCATCCATAGATAATGCTGGTATAAGGCTTGCCTACAATCTTCCAACGTTCGCTCCTCAACAGGAAGCCCTTCCAGATGCCTTAATATGTCTTCAACTATCCACGGCTGACCCATAGTCCCTCTGGCGGCTAGAATAGCATCGCAACCAGTATCTTCAAACATTTGCTTTGCCGATGGCCCGTCCAAAATGTCCCCGTTGCCAATTACCTTGATCGTTGTGGCTGCCTGAGCCGCTACTTTGATGTGATCCCAATTGGCAGGTCCCTTATAGCCCTGCTGACGCGTGCGCCCATGGATGCAGATAGCCTGCGCTCCCGCCTGTTCTGCTATCTTGACAATCTCGGCGACAAAAATATGTTGATCATCCCAACCCGCACGAATTTTTACAGTCACTGGTATTTTTACTGCCGCAACCATGCGGGCAAGTAATTCTCCAATAAGCTCCGGGGTCCTCAACAAACCCGATCCGCTTCCATCCTTTGTAATCTTATCTACGGGACACCCGCAATTTAAATCAACGCAATCAAAACCTAAGTCTTCAATGATTTTTGCTGCCTGCCCCGCAAGTGCAGGCTTGCTTCCACATATTTGACCTCCGATAGGATGCATATCGGGAGAGTAATCAAGAATATGATAGGTATGCGGATCATGCCGCACGATGGCATCCATTTTTACCATCTCGCAATACATCAGCCCAGGTCCATATTGAGCTGACATTTTACGATAAGGAAAATCTGAACATCCGGCCAATGGAGCATAAAAAATACGATTGGGAAGCTGCAAATTCCCTATTTTTATAGGTGAAAGTAGTTTTGATCTCATCTTGCAAAACTTATTAGAAAATTAATTAATATGTTTTGAGCAAAACTAAGGCATAAAAATGCCACGATCGGGCTAATATCGATCATACCCAAAGGCGGGATGAAACGTTTAAAAAAGTTCAGATAAGGATCTGTATAATAAGCAATAAATTGCATTAAACGGTATTCATAGAGTTGAGGGAACCAGGATGCGATAATGCGGCCAAAAAGCATAAAAGTATAAAACTGAAAAAAAACGTTAATTAATTTGACTGCTATTAGCATATATCTCTCATTGCTTGGAATTAGTTACTTGAATTAATATAAAAATTCTATTAAAATTCATAATTTAAAGCATTAAAAAAATAGAGCTTTTATAGGTATGTTAAAATTTTCTTCGTCATTGAAATCCATCGGCCTTGAGCTGACCTCAAAAGGAACGCTGGCAGCAGAAGTCATCCGGTATAAAGGAAAACCCTTTCTTCGGGAATTATTTAATTTAAAAGCTGGTGATGTAAAACGGCTTTACAATGATCATCCTGTTTTAACGACCGGCCTTAATGGAAACGAGGTCCTTCTTCGGGCCATGAACCTTCCATTGACCAAAGAAAAAGATATTGACGAGGCCTTAGCATTCCAAGCCGAACCTATGCTTCCCTATTCTATCGATCAGGCCATCTTGGCCCGTCAAATCATTAAAAAAGAGCCGGATTCAACAGATATTTTAATTTTATCTGCCCGTAAGGAATGCCTGGAGTCTCATTTAAATCAACTAAAGGCCCTTGAGATCGAGCCTGAAAAAGTCAGCTGCATTCAGGCCGCTCTTTTTCAATTTGCTAAAACCTATTTTTCAATGCACCAAAGCTACTTAATTCTTCATTTAGGCGAAAATTTTGCCACCGCCCTTTTGATCAAAAAAGGGTTGATGGCTGCCTCTTTCACGCAAAAGGAACAAATTATTTTTACTTCTGGGTCGTCAGAAGAAATGGCAAAATTTGAAAGGACCTTTGTAAAATTAATATGCGCGCTTTCTAAAGAGGCCGAAGACCATTTGGAAGGGGTTATTTTTACTGGAGAGTCGGCGCATAAAGAAGGGTGGTGCAAGGCGGTAGCAGATAAAGCACAGCTTCCCCTGCTTCAACCCGATGATTCCCACGATGCAATTTCAATGCAAAACAAGCTAATCCATGCGGTCCCCATTGGGCTGGCGATCCAGTCTTTGCCTAAAAATCCTCTTTCAATTGATTTCAGGCAGCAAGAGTGGGTCTACCCATATCCGTGGAAACGTCTAAAAGCCCCGGTTGCCATCTATTTCATTCTAATGCTGGCTTTAAGCACTGTATTCTACTTTTTTGGACAAAACTACTTAGATTTTAAAGAAAACAAAATTCGCCAGGAGTATGTAGATGTTTTGGCAGGAATGAACAAAACACATGAGCAATTTGAATCTGTCTATTTAGCCAAAACACCTTCAGCCCGTGAAAAATTCAATGGGGAAGAACCTGGTATTTTTGAACTTAATAAAGATGATTTTTTAGATCGACTCTCTTTTTTGCAAAAAGAATTACAGTCGACCCCCGACTCTTTCCCTTTGTTCGCCAATATACCTCGTGTCAGCGATGTATTGGGCTGGCTAAGCCGCCACCCAGCAGTTGCGTACGACGAGGGGGTAAAATTGCACATCGAGAATTTAAGCTATATGATTTTAAAAAGGCCGATGCAAGGGAAAAAGCAGGAAAAATACCAGGTTAAAGTTGAACTTGAATTTAGCAGTCCGAAGCCCAAATGGGCTAGAGAGTTCCATGATGCCCTCATTGCCTCGAACGACTGGGTGGATCCTAAGGGAGAGGTAAAGTGGAGCTCAAATCGTGGTCGCTATAAGACCTCTTTTTACCTAAAAGACAAAACCATTTATCCAAGTCAATAAATATGTTAAATATTCCCGTTAATCGAGCCATTAGTTATCTGCTTGCCCTTGGCCTGGTGCCCTTTTTATTTGTTATTTTTATTTTTATTTCCCAAAAATCTCAATTTGAAGAATTGAGCGACTCACTGGAGAATTTCAAACATCAGGCACTGTTAAAAGAAAAAAAACAGGCCCAAAATCTAGCCGTCCGGCAACATTTTCGTGAGGCAGACCATTTTTATATCGATAAATACCTTGAGACCCTGACATTTTTGGAACCCGAGGTTGAATCCCTTCAAAAAATTGCAAGCGATAAAAATTTTGCGGATGACGAGAGAATAAAAAAACGCCTTGAATTTTTAACAAGCCCTGCCAATGGCCTTGTATTCTCGGAAGGGGTCGTGCAGGCATTTCCATTTTTTCAGGAAACAATAGAAACGCTTGTGCATCCAGTTGAAGTCAATGGGGCAGACTTGCTAAAAATTTTGGCAAGAATTGAAGGAATTGAATTAGATTCTTTTGAAGCAGGAGTCCTTCGCCCTCAGCTGATCATCACAGAATGCAAGATTGATAAAAAAAAGGTGAACGAAAAAAGCGAAGTCTATTTACTTAATTTGAAATTGCTAAAACGGGAATTTTTATGAATATTGCAAAACTAGTAAAAAAATGCCTCATTGGAATCACGCTAGCTTTTTTGCTAGGCACTTTTACAGGCGCCAAGCCGGCAAAAAAAAAGCTTCTCCCGCTGACAAGCATTCATATTATCGACCGGAACGGATTTGCCGAAACGCTCAGCAATAAAGACCGGCTTAATCAATTTCAAAATGTGGATTTTTTAAGCCAGCAGCCGTATCAGAAAGTCCTCCGCATCTATGCAAGAGATTTCAAGGGAAACGTACGTTCAGTCGTCACAACATATCATTCCAATGGGAATGCCAAACAATATCTACAAATTTTGAATGGAAGGGCTCTTGGAAATTACTATGAATGGCATGAAAACGGCACTATCAGGGTGACAGCAAAGGTTATCGGAGGCACAGCCGACGTGACGCCTTCTGCTGAACGTTCCTGGCTTTTTGACGGGCTTAGCACAGCCTGGGACGAGGACGGTCATTTGATCGCAGAAATTCCCTATGTACAAGGCGTACTGGAAGGAATGGCAAATTATTACCACCGTTGCGGCAAAATTTGGAAGCAAATTCCCTATCTCAAAAATCAGGTCGATGGAACAGTTGAGATCTTTCGCAATGACGGGGAAATACTGCAGCAAATGAACTTTACAATGGGGCTTAGGCATGGAACCTCCTTCCGATTTTGGAATTCCAGGCAATTGGCCAGCCAGGAAGATTACTGCAAGGGAAAATTAGTAAACGGGCAATATTTTGACAGCCAAGGTAATCTCGCCGCCGAAGTCAAGCAGGGAACTGGATTTAAGGCCGTTTTTGGCAAAGAAAGCATCCAGGAAATGCAGGAATACCAGGATGGCTATTTGGAAGGCGAAGTTAAAGTCTTCAATAATGAAGGAAATCTCAAACGGACCTACCATGTAAAAAATAAAATCAAACATGGAGAAGAAGTTGAATATTTTGAAACATCTAACCAGTCCGCAGTCCCTGCTCAAATTAAGCTCTCCTTTTACTGGTACGAAGGTAAAATACAAGGTCATGTGAAAACGTGGTATTCAAATGGAATCATGGAAAGTCAAAAAGAAATGGCTAATAATACCAAGCACGGAGTCTCTACGGCGTGGTATAAAGATGGAAATTTAATGATGATCGAAGAATATGATAACGACAAACTAGTTAGGGGCGATTATTTTAGGAAAGGGGAAAAATTTCCGATCAGCCAGGTCACTGAAGGGAAAGGGATTGTCACCATTTTTGATGCAGACGGCCACTTTATTCAAAAAATCCCTTATGAAAATGGAAGGCCTGATTCTTAATATTCAGCGGGATCTTGGATAAGTATTTTCCTTATCATGATATAAGAACCCTAAGTATAACGAAGCGGCTGAAATCACTATATGAAGTACGGCATCTGCCAGATTATGGGCTATTATTCCAAAGATCGGACGGTCTAAATAGTAATAACCTAATAAGGCTACAAGGCCATAAACTATACCAAAAATTTGAAAGAAAAGCCTCGACGCTCTTTCGCTTGAAAAGCCGCAGATCAAAGCTGCGATACCTGTCCCAATGTGAATTAGATGACCCCATTCACATGAAATATTCCAAGCAACATTCCATCAGGCGTGGCTTGAGGGACGAATCCAAGCAGGCCAACCACGGTCATGATAACGCCAAAAATTTTAGCAAATGTTTTTAACATAACGCGTTCTGCATTTGATTGTTTTGCATTCAAATCACCATTCCAATAAAATACCTTTATATAAACAGCAAGATTTTTCTTTATCATTCTAGTGCTCTGTAAACAAAGTTTTAAGTACTATTTACAGAGCACTAGTTCTTTTTCAAATTAAAAGGAGTTCAATATGTCTCAAACTGCGCCCGAATCAGATCGCAAAAAAGCATTAGGCCTTGCGGTCAGCCAAATAAAAAAACAGTTTGGCGACGGCTCGATCATGTGTTTTGGCAAACATTCCGTAGACAAGGAAATCAGCGTCATCAAAACAGGCGCTTTAGCATTAGATATCGCCCTAGGGATCGGTGGTGTTCCACGTGGTCGAATTGTGGAAATCTACGGCCCAGAATCTTCAGGTAAATCCACATTAGCTCTTCACATTGTGGCTAATGCGCAGCGCAATGGCGGCCTGGCGGCTTACATAGATGCCGAACATGCATTGGACCCAGGCTATGCAGCTAAAATCGGGATTAATTTAGATGACTTGATGATCTCGCAGCCCGACAGCGGCGAGGAAGCGCTCAATATTGCTGAAATGCTTGCCCGATCAAACGCTGTCGATGTCATTGTGATCGATTCGGTTGCCGCCCTTGTGCCTAAATCTGAATTGGAAGGGGAGATTGGGGATCAGTTCATGGGGCTTCAGGCCCGTATGATGTCACAGGCTTTAAGAAAGCTGACCGCCACGCTAGCCAAAAGCAATACCTGCGCGATTTTTATTAACCAGATACGGGACAAGATCGGGGTCATGTACGGAAGCCCTGAAACGACAACGGGCGGAAGGGCTTTAAAATTCTATTCTTCTATTCGGCTGGATATCCGCCGTACTGGCGGGATCAAAGGGGCAGACAACTCTGAAGTCGGCAACCGGGTCAAAGTCAAGGTAAGTAAAAATAAAATGGCCCCTCCTTTCCAAATCGCTGAATTCGATATCCTATTTGACGAAGGAATTTCCAGGACTGGTTCTGCGATCGATATGGCTACAGAATTCAATATTGTAGAGAAGAAAGGAGCCTGGTTCAGCTTTAAAGGGCAGAGGTTCCAGGGAAGGGAAGCGGTAAGGGAAGAGCTTAAAAACAATTCCAAGCTGTTGGATGAACTTGAAGCGCTCATTTACCAGCACTATAAAGAGAATCGCAACAAACTTAAATCTCCGGTCAAAGGAGCTGCTGCCGCTGCGGCCGCCGCTGCTGCTGCACTCACCGCCGATGAGTTTGAAGAAGTCAATGTCTAATAATAAAAGGCTCACACGCTGTGTGAGCCTTTTTTATCTTTGCATTCATAATAGTTGTGATTAACCAGTTTAAAGGTAGTTTATCCAATCAAAATTATGAGATAATATCACTTGAGATAAATCATTTTGATCTGGTACCAATTTCAAGCACATAAGTTCATTTGAGATTCTTTCACTGAAAGGATTAATCGTAGTATCCTGATAAGGAGCAATAATCACATACCCTGTAAGGGGTGCAGAATTATCTACGTTATCTTCTTCTACAACCTTTACAATAATTCCAAAAGTTGAAATTTCTTTAACGTTACCAAAGGTAGTACCGGGATACATAGTGGCGGGCTGTAACTTTTCTTCATAATAGGTCATGTTTTTTATGATAAGAATAGATTTAAAATTGATTCTATTTAATTTTTTTAATTGTGACATCCCCCAGCTTTGATGATCAGCCACAATATTATAGTTTTCATTTGTCACTAAACGATCAAAAGAAAAGCAATCCTCTATCATAATTTCTTCTTTATTCTCTATCAATTTATCCAGGACTTTACAAAATAAACTATGGTTTAAGATATTTGAATGTTTTATTTTTAAAAAATTTAATTTATCAATAAATAAAGCCTTATCATCCTTAAAGTCTTTAAATTTTTTACACGTAGCTGTAAAGGATAGCAAAGAGCTCAATGGCAATTTAGGAATAATTATCCGATGAATGACATCAATATTCACTAAATTCGTCAACGAAGGTCCTTCATAGCATTTATTCTTAATTATATCGATAAGTGGATGAACATCTGAATTATTTAACTTAACTAAAGCATCGTGTATTTCCCAACCTTTTAGCGGTTCTTTCACACAAATTTGCAAGATATATGTTTCTATGGCAGATAGATGAAATTTCTGAATTAAAGCTGCTAAAGAAGTGGTGTGATTTATAGCATAGGAATTAAGAACTTGGAACAAAGATACAAGGTCTTTAATAGAAAGATGATCAAAATTAAATTTAGCCAATTGGACCGACTCGCTACAATCAATAAAAGCCTGGGAAGCATGTAAGACTTGCCAACCAACAGTTTCGGCTATAGGAGGACAAGTTGAAATATTTCCTCTCAAATTAAAATAACAATCAATAAAATTTATGAAATCCAAGGCTTCTATATCTTTTACTTCATTAATTTTTTTTTGTAAGTGGTTTTTACTCTCGATACTCGGTAAAAAAGAATTTGAAATTACATTATTAATGTACATTAAATGTGATCCTTATTTATGCGTTTTATTAAACAAATGCAAATACTAACTTATAGTATATTTTTACGTCTACTTTTTAGTTTATTAAATATATCTAAAAAACAGTTTTGTAGAAAAAGGGGTAACTATTGTAATTTAAAACTCGCAACCTATTCAGCGGATGACAGATTCAATAACTTTAGCTCTTCGTAGAAAAGGGCAGTTGCAGCTTCCTTTCCACAGGCATTGGCTAAGTTCAAACCCTGCCTATGGGCTTGATCTTGGGCTATATCGTACAAATCATCTGCTATTTGAAAGCCATTTTTAAATGGGCAGCACTTTTTTTCAATAATGGAAGGAAGGCTATGTCATCTCCGCCAAAAATCCAGCCAAACAAAAAAGAAATCTCAAATAGAGTTACTGTTTTTTATCAAGGTTCTCTCGGAGCTAAAGATTAATCCCAGATATTGTCCGCCGGAGCCCCAATGTACACGTGTTAAAAAGGGAATTCTCTAAGAACCTGATCCGATCGAAGATTTGAATAGGTTCTAAGGCCAGAACACAGAGGCGGTCGCTTTGATGGGCCATCCTGCTGGCCAGCAAAAGAGGGGGCATTCCGTGGTTAATAATGCCAATGATTCCCAATATACTTTATGCAAAAGTCGGTTGTTTCTTCTTTCGTCATCATTGTCCTTAATAGTCATCCACTTGTGTTGTGACAAGAACAAGCTATCGCTATATATTAAAAGTTAATTAATAAAGTTAAACAGCTAATTTTAAACTTTTAATTGATATAAAATAATAAATTATAATACAATATATGATATAATATAAAAAAAACAAAAAAAAAGGAAATGATGTTTAATTATAATTATGAAAATAAATTAGAAATTAATAGTTTAATTCACAAATTAAACAACCTTACAAAAACAACATGTTTTAAAAATGAGAATCTTGAATCTATTAATAAATTAATAAATGTTAATTTAAGATTAATATTATCACAAACAGGGAATAATGACACTGCTCCACAATTAAAAAAATCCTTATTAAACTTAAGTAACAGTATATTAAAGGAAAATATTGGATCTGCTGCTAATAATTTAGCTTTTGAAGTGCAGGGTTATGCAATGGGGCTTTATGGAGAGAGATCTATTTCAGAATATGAATTACCAGAAGACTTACTACAAAATATCTTTCAAATACTTCTTAGACAGCCCGGCTACTTCCTCGCCCAAAAAAGCGGACTAAAGGGTTGTGTATCCCATGATTGGCTTAAGTTGAGCAATAAAGTAACAAAAGAGTGGGTATGTCAAGAAGGCATTTCATTGCGAAGTGTTACCACATGTAAAACAGCTACCGAGGCAGTGGAGTTTATAATCAAAAATAATTTAACAGCAGCAAACCTGTCTGAGTTTAGTGATTTGACAGATGATGATCTTATAAAATTAATAAAGAATTGTCCTGATCTTAAATTTTTATGCATAAGTCATTCTAAAATTACAGAAGATACGCTTACTGAAGCCCTTAAAACGCTCACTCGGCTGCAGCATTTAAATTTATGCCACTGTACTAACATTAAAGGAGACAAGCTTTCTGAAGCCCTTAAGAAGCTCACTCAGCTGCAGCATTTAAATTTAAATGATTGCTATAATATTACAGGAGATAAGCTTGCTGAAGCCCTTAAAAATCTCACTCAGCTGCAGCATTTAAATTTAAAGGGTTGCAATCAGATTACAGAAGACAAGCTTGCAGAAGCCATTAAAACGCTCTCTCAAATGCGCCACTTAAATTTAAGCGGTTGCCGGCAGATTTCAGAAGACAATCTAGCTGATGCCCTTAAGATGCTCCCTCAGCTGCAGCATTTAAATTTAAGCTATTGCTACCAGATTACAGGAGACAAGCTTGCCGATACTTTTAAAACGCTCACTCAATTGCAGCATTTAAATTTAGAATGTTGCAGTCAGATTAAAGACAAGCTTGCTGAAGCCCTTAAATCGCTTACTCAGCTGCAACATTTAAATCTAGGCTATTGCCCACGGATTATAGGAGACAAGCTGGCTGAAGCCTTTTTAACGCTCACTCAGCTCCAGCATTTAGATTTAAGGGCTTGCGTTCGGAATAAAGAAAGAGGCAAGTTTGCTGATGCTCTTAAAACACTCACTCAGTTGCATTACTTAGATTTAAGCACTCAGTTGCAGCATTTACACTTTTGAGATGCATTACAGGAGCAAAGCTTGCTGGAGCCCTTAACATGCTCGTTTAGCTGCAGCATTTTAATTTTGCGATAGACGTGCTTGCTAAAGCCTTAAATCGTTCACTCAGCTGCTAATAGGGGTAGAAAAATTTGTTATTATCAGCGACTTAACGATTAGTAAGAACGAAAACCCATTAACCTAATAAGTTGGGTTTTACTTCATTAAAGTGAGGTAAAACCATTTTCATTAGGTAAGATGGTTTGATCTGAAGTAAAAGGAAAAACAATTTTAAGCTTAGAATGGCTTAAAGAGCTCTTTTATCGTACTCCAATAACCTGCTCAGAAAGAAGATCGCAAAAGGCTTCAAATTCAGTGGACGATAGATTCAATAACGTGAGCGTTTCCTTAAATTGCTTTAGTTCATTGTGGAAAAGGATCGTTGCAGATTCCTTTCCACAGGCATTGGCTAAGTTCAAACTCTGCCCATGGGCCTTGTCTTGAGCCATGTCGTCCAAATCATCTGCAATTTGAAAAGCCATTCCAAAATGTGCTGCACTTTTTTTCACTAATGGAAGGAAGGCTAGGTCGCCACCGCCAAAAATCCAGCCAAACACAAAAGAAATCTCAAATAGAGTCACGGTTTTTTTATCAATGATCTCTCGGATTGTTGCTAAAGATAAGTCGGGCGGGGCCAGATCCAGATATTGTCCGCCAGTAGCCCCTAAGATGCCCGTGTTATAGGAGGCATTCTCTAAGGCCAGAACGCAGAGGCGGTCGCTTTGATGAGCCATTGGATGGCCGCTGGTCGCAAAAGAGGCGGCGTTTTGGGCAAGAGCTGCATAGCCGGCAGAGATTAGGGCATACGTGGTCAATAATGCCACAGACTCCCCATATACTTTATGCAAGGTCGGTTTGTTTCTTCTTTCGTCATCATTGTCCATGCAAGGAAGATCATCGGCAATCAAAGAGGCTGTGTGAAAAAATTCTACGCTAAGGGCGGCATGCGAGACATCCACTTCATTTTTTAAAGCATTAGCGATCATCAAGACTAGGGCAGGCCGAAACCGCTTTCCGCCATTTAGCAAAGCATAGGCACAAGCACTTTTTAACTCACTATCTGGGCCAAAATAAGAAAGATGCGACTTGATCAAATGCTCAACCTGAGCCTTGTAAGGTTCTAAAATAGCAATGAACGAAGAATTAGCAACTGACATAAGTAAAAACTCGAATTTTTTTATTTATCATAAAGAATGACATTCAAAAGAGCAATATTAATCATTGATTCTATACCCAAGCGAATTCAAAAATTGGAAATTTGGACTGCTTCAAAGCCCCGGGGTTGGCGTATCTAAAACGACCCAATATTATAATATGGGGTCGTTTTAGATCCGTGAACCGCGGGAGCTTTCAAGCTAGTCCAAATCCAATTTTTGAGTTCACTTGGGTATAGCTATTAGTTTCGAAGATCATTTTTAAAAAGTGATGAATATAAAATACTTCATCTTAAATGAGTTGGCGGATATTATAATATCGGAATTTTCAGGTTCTTATTTTCCAGATGGCATTTGAATAATTAAATTTAGCATATGAAGCTTTTTAAATGACTCCTTTTCAACAAATGGACCATAAAATCACTTCTTCGGCTTATCATAACAAAATGATGCGAATGGCAAAGCTATTGAAGATCATTTTGCTGTTAATCACTTTTGGTACTACCGTATAACCTATGCGGGCCATTATTCTTTTGTCGGCACGCATATTCTTTGGAATGAATTCGCTTTTGCACATGACATATTCGGCAAATTTCCTCATTTGCGCCATCCGGACAGCTTGACAACGGGTATTAGTCTGATGAAAAATATCGCTTACGACCCCTATATTGACATGTTAAATACAGCTGCCGAACACTTCGGCATAAATTTGCATATTCATCTATTGAAGAAGATTCCTGAAGGGATCGAAGGATATGGATTCGGTACCCACAGCAAGCTTGCGCTGAGGGATGAGCATTTGCTTAACGAATTAACGGTGCTTAGAAAATTTATTCAATATTTCCATGAAGAGAATAAAAATATTTTTAATATTATTTATGATAATCAAGTTAATTTGGGTTCACATATTGGATCTGAATTTTATGAAAATGCTATGCTGTCTAGAGAGCCTAAAGATAGGGAAGAATTTTTAAGGAAAATTGGATTTCAGGGAGTTTTATCCCTGTCTAAACAAGAACAGTAGGTTATAAAAGCCTTAGCTAAGGGTTTTCCAGCGCAGCATATTGCAAAAGAACTTTTTTTATCAAAGCGGACAATTGAGCATTATTGAAAATATAAAAATCAAACTAAAGATTGATTCGAGAATTGAGCTGCTGGAAAAAAGCTAGGGAATTTGTTGAGATGGACATTCAATTATTTTAAACGTTGATTCAATAAGGAATAATTTTGAACCCTGTTTTTGGTTTAATAACCGAACGGGATGGAATCCACCCTCCAAGGTTGAGACAAGGGTAGCACAAAACCTCTTGCCCGATCAAAGTCCCAGGATTGATGACTGAATTACAACCAATTTGAGACTTGTCTCCCAAAATGGCCCCAAGTTTTCGAAGGGAAGTAGTGATCCGCTCCTCCTTATAATAAACTGGAACCGACTGGTGGTCCAGTCTAAAATTGGCACATTTCGTACCAGCCCCCAAATTAACTTCCCGGCCTAATATTGAATCTCCCACATAAGCAAAATGGGCGGCGTGGGCATTGTCTAAAAAAAGGGAATTTTTCACTTCAGTGTCATGTCCGATCACGCAGTCGTTTCCTGTAATGACATTCCCGCGAATATAAGCGCCATGCCTGATCTGACAATTTTTACCGATCCAGCAGGGACCCTGAATATAGGCTCCAGGCTCCACAATCGTGCCCTCCCCAATCGAAATAAGTTCCGGATTGATCAGATAAGCCGAGAGAGAAATTTCTCCGTAAAGGCGGCCGAGCTGAAGCTTTTCCAAATAAGGAGCAATAAGGGATAAAATAGTCCATGGAGCTGGATCTCCGTCGAATAGCTTCGCATGCTCAAAGTGGGTGTAATTAAAAAAGTAAGATGATTTTACCATGTGAAGGATCCTAGACATTTAAGGGAAGAATAGGTTTTCCACAGCTTTCTTTCAAGAAGAAATAGTATATATACTTTATATCTTCTTCTTTAGGGGGTGTGGAATTGTCAGTAAGTCGCCCTTTATTTGACCTGAAATGGGCGGTTGATTGAATGTTCATAGAGGAACGATATCTTGTCGGTTACTGACATCATGCCTTTCTTTCTTCCGGTTATGATCAGAATTTAGCTACCTTATCAGGGAGCATTAGGGGATGAAATCATTGTTAATAAATCAGTATGGTTATAAAATGCGATCATTTTTATATATGAAGGTTACTAAGCATGATCCTCTTGCTCTCAAACATATTATTCATCCTCATATTAATACCATTTTGCGATCTTCTCTGCGAACAGGTTGCAAACTTTAAATAAAAGCTCAAAAAGGTAATATTTATATTTTAACTAACAACTTTAAGGTTTCAATTTATGTATATTAATAACGTGACTTCAAATTCATTTTTACCGAGTATTGAAAGTAGGAACCACTTAAAAAGTAAATTTAATGAAATTAAAGATAAAGAAGCTCTTGACTTCATCAATTTTATCGATTGTTATTTTAATTTAAGAGGAAATAATTCCAGCTGTCCTCCTTTAGCCGAAACTGTTGGTTGGCAAGTCTTACATGCTTCACGTGCTTTCATCGATTGCAATCAATCAATTCAAGTGGATAAATTTAATTATGATCATCTTTCTATTAGAGACCTTGTATCTTTGTATCAAGTGCTTAATTCCTATAAAATAAATCATTCAACATCTCTTTCCATTTTAATTCAAAAGTTTCATCTTGCTGCCATAGAAAGATATATCGTGCAAATTTGTGTAAAAGAACCATCAAAAGGTTTAGAAATACACGATGCTTTAGTTAAATTAAATGATTCAAATATTTACTCGCTTATCAAGATAATTGAAAACAAATGCTATCAGGCGATTTCATTAAGTTCCGCTATTCCTGATTTAAGAAAAATTGACAAAGTTCTAAAGATCAATCAGCTTTCCAGGGGACATGCAACTACAGAAGGAAACAATTGTCTTCTGGATACAATATATCAGCAAATCTCTTCTTACCTAGAAAAGGATTCAAAATTATTCGAATTTGTATTGTTTGTCCGAAATTGCATCGGCAAAAATAGGGGTGAGTTCTTAAGCATCAATGATGAAGGAGAGGGAGTTCAAATTCTTTCTGCTGTGCAGGCTTACCTTCTTAAAAAAACATCTCGCGTGTATGGTTTTAAGCCTACCGTTTTATTTGCAGATAGCGAGGGTGATATTGCAGAGTTAGATATATCTGAAATTGTTCAGAGACTTAAGCAGGGTAAAGAAGTTATTTCGCTGAAGATTATTCAAGTTAACTACAATCATTATGAGCCCATATTTTTTGAAGACAATCCGGAGGGTATTGAACAATTAGGCAAGCTTTCATTAGCTTGCAATAAGGGCGCCACCCTGCCCGGCTATATCCTAAATACGCCTCTTAAGATAGATATAGATGGAGATTGCAATTCTTCTTCTTCCAAAGAAGAGTGCGACAACACTAATCCATGAATGCATTTGACAATCCCAATTTTTCGCTTCCTTCCCAAGATGAAATAAAATCCAACAACCTTGGTTCAAAGATAAACTGCCGTCTAATAACTAAAACGAAGCACCGAATTTTGAATTCATTTTGTTTTCCTGAGCTCATTGACCTGCCAGGAAATGCTTAAATAACTACCCAACACAAACAGAGCAGATTCCTTGCTTCTTCATTTTGCTCTTTTTGTGTAAGGTGAGTTAAATAAAAAGCCACTTTTGATGGCTTAATTATAAAATATAAAGCTGTAAAAATAAGTTGTTTACGTTTTTTTCGAAAAGATGTAAAATCTATCTTATGAACCCTGCAAAATTGAATACTATTACCTTAAAACCTATTGAATGCCAACACTTTAAGACATGCGCTGGCTGCTGCAGCACGCATCTTGCCGAGCAGCCAGCGGTTTGGAGCGAAATATTAAAAGAATTCGAAGCGGTGGATCCTCTCCTTTACGAAGGTGCTTACGTGCATTGGCGCTGCCGTGCCAAATTGGCGGTCAGAGGAACGGCCCAAAATCCGGTTATCGGGTTATTCAAACGTCATTCACACGAAGTAATTCCCATCCCCTTTTGCCAGGTGCATCATCCTCGCATCAATCAGGCCGTCCAATTTATTAGGGATTGGATGATTCGGCATGCATTAAGACCTTATGACGAAAAAAACCATCGGGGAGACTTGCGGTACGTCCAATGCGTAATTGAGCGCTCTACGAGTAAAATACAGGCCTCCTTCGTGCTAAACATGGATAAGATGGATTCAAAGGAGTACGAAACCTGGAAAAGGGCCTTACTTAAACTGCCCGAGGAAACAGACATGCAATTTTGGCATTCTCTTTGGATTAATTTTAATTCAAAAAAAACCAATACTATCTTTGGAGAAAAATGGCAGCGTGTTTGGGGTGAAGAATTTTTATGGGAAAAACTAGGCCTTGTTGAAGTTTGTTTTCAACCTGCCAATTTTGCCCAGGCTAATCTGGATTTATTTGAAAAGTTGCTTGGCAGAATTTTTGAGTGGATCCCTGAAAAAGCCCATGTAGTGGAATATTATGCGGGCGTGGGGATCATTGGGCTTTCGGTTGCCTCAAAAAGCAGCTCAGTAAAGTGTATCGAAATTAATCCACATTCAGAAATATGTTTCAATTTAGCGGCTGCCAAACTTTCCGAAGATGTGAGAAAGCGAGTTTTCTTTTTCAGTAATGCTACAGAGAATGCATTGGATTTGATGCAGGATGCCAATACTGTGATTGTAGACCCGCCTCGCAAAGGTTTAAGCGACCAATGCATTAACTCCTTCGATCAAACCTCAGCTAATCAAATCATCTATGTCAGCTGCAATTGGGAATCCTTTAAGCGCGACTATGAAAAATTATGCAGACAAGGTTGGCAGATCGCGCATCTAGAAGGCTATGCCTTATTTCCGGGAAGCAACCATGTCGAGCTATTGGCCTGCCTACGAAAAACATAATAGGCTGTTGATGCAATGGATAAGAGTGTTGCAACGATCAGGATGATCTTTGGAGACAGCAGCAGCAATGCCCCGCCCGTCAGGCAAATGAAAGCATCCCCCAAAACACGCAAAGATGTTTGCACTCCCATAACCTCCCCTTGAATACTATCTTGTACTGAATTTGATATTTTTACTGTAAACAAGGTGGATGCAAGCCCTATAGCGAATCCACTACAAATAAACAGACCTAACATCATTTCAGAAGACTCTGTCAGTACCATTCCAACAAGAAGGAGAGCAAAACCTCCCGTCGAATAAATAATTGCCGACTTGTTGCTGATCTTGCGTGAGGCAATAAAAGCAGGAAGCCATCCGTTTCCGGCTATTAGAGAAAGACATAAAACGACATTGTAAAGCACCAACTGCGCAGGCATAAGAAACCACTTGACAGTAAGAAAAACAGGCCCGAACTCAAAAAAAATATCAACCGCAAGGGTGAAGCAGGTTGAGGAGATAATTAAAAATTGCAGCCACTTATTTGAAAAAAGCTGTGCGAGCCTTTTGACCAGATTGATCCTTTCCCAAAATGTTCTGGGAGTATTTTTTTTACCCGGCACTTCTGTTTTAAGGACTGCTGCCGAAAGACCTGCAAGGAAAATAAAGAGAATGCAGATAAAATAGAACGGAGTTGAAGTGCTCAGGTTTTCGGACAGGTTCGTATCGGTCATCAGCCCTCCTAAAAGAGGCCCGATCAGGTAGGCAATGGATGCTGCCGCATTGATCTTTCCGAAAGCTTCAGGCTTTGAGATTAGCTTAAGATCTGAAGCCATGGCGCGAGCAATGGCAATGTTCCCCTCCATCAGTCCAGCCAAAAAACGGCCAAGGATTAGCAGCTCAAGACTATGCCAGGCAATTGCAAACCCGCTAAGCAAATAGCACACGGCTGAGACCAGCAAACTGCCCCACAGGAGGCTTTTACGCCCATAATCATCAGATAGCGATCCAAGAATTGGCGAACCGATAAATTGGCCCAAAGGATAAGCCGCCAGGGTTACTCCAAGCAAAAGGGCGCGACTGGATTCATTCCAAGAAGCATCAAGGATGGAATAAGCCGGATTTAGAAACAAAGAAGGGAAGATCAAGTAGGGCATCGAAATGCCCAAAAACCCTAAAAAAACGATGATTAAAATCACCCAAAATTGTTTTCTTTGTTCTGCCATAAATTCCTAAAGATTTAATTTATTATTTTTATCGCTGCAAACGTTCCTGAATAGTCAACACAAAGCTGATCATATTGAAAGATTTGGGCTGACAGCTTAATGCGCGCTTTTCCTTTTTTTTGAAGCCTATATATGAAAAGCTCCCAATCTGACGGATTGGGGAGGGTACATTCCGCTTTAAAATCGGTTGCGACAGGAGCCAGATAAGAAGTTTCGCTTTTTGTAATGACAATTTGAAAATTCTCTTTTAATGTCTGAAAATTTACATGAAGCAGGCTCCAGCACGCCAACGTCGCAACTGCATGAAGGCTCCCTCCAAACACGGTTCTCTTGTGATTAATATTAATGGAAATAGGCGCGCTTAAAATTATTTCTTTAGAGGAAGCCAGATCAACACCAATATTCATAGCCGCTGAAATAGGAATATTTTCCCTAAGATAATTTTCGAGTGATTTTTCTGGAGTATTTGATTTCATCGTTTCCTTATTTTTTAAAAATCCAAAAGTTCCATACATGAAGAAGATTTAGATAAAATAATTAAAACAAAAAAAGGTGCAAATGGCTATAGAATAAATTCTTTTATCCGCCCGAAAAAAATAAAGTGCTTTCAAAACCAATATTATATGCTCTTGAAAATATGAAGGGCTTGTTTGAAATTTTTATGATCAGCCAGCTCCAAACCTGAAATTAATAAAGTCAGTCCGAATTGCCAAAGAGGCACGCTTTTTTCAATTATAGAAAATTCCCTCATCGAAGGTAGAATCAATGCTGTTAGCGCTTCGTTGTATGATAGAAGGCGGGTTGAATCTGGAGATGTATTGAGCAAGGCGGCAGCTGCTACAAATAAGCGGATCGGCTGGGTAATAATATAACGGTCCAATTCCGATGAGGTGGGTGGCCGCTCAAAGTAATGGGTAAGAAAGAGATGGGTTTTTGATTCATTCAGACATTGAAAGGTAGCAAAAGTCGCTAAATCAAAATAAGGATCGCACATACCGCCATTGACCCAATCAACAAGTAAATAGCTGTCGTGTAGTTGCATGATATTCAGGGGATGTAAATCAAGATGGGTAGGGGTTTGCGAAATAGGGATTAATTTTAATGTAGCTTCAAGTTCATTCATTAAGTTTTTCACATCATCAAATTTTGAAGGGTAAGTTATTTTACTTTCCTTTCCTTTTCGAATAAAACGGTTGAAGCGTTGAAATGGAGAGATGGCAATGGGAAATTTTTCATTAGACCGATGCAGTTTTTGAAGGAGTTTTGCAAATTGCCCCAGTTGATCGGAGTGTTCAAAGTCTGCTGATTTGACTGTTGTTCCAGGAATGAATTGCATCACCATTCCTTGCAACTGATTATCAACAAAATAAACCTCTGGACCAACCCCGATTTTACCAGCCTGTATTGCCAAAGCGATCTGGTGCTTACGCGTAGGTCTATCAGCCTGTTCGGGCAACAGTCTAAGGACATAAGCATTTTGGCCTATATTAAAACTAAAAAGCGTAGCCTCGCTACCGCCCCCCTTCAAAGGAAAGTAATTCAAAGAATTGGGATCAATATCCAAACCAAGCCACTTTAAAAAAGAACTCATCACTCTATTTTGCAGCATTAAAAAACACTCCTAAAATAACTTATAGTCAACTTGCTTCAGTGCTTTTGAATCGGAGCAATGTATACAGCTTTCCAAAAGGATAATGCAATCTCGAAAAATTTGAGCGATAAACTAAAAACACTAAAACTCATCTTGATCAATATTTATTATAAAATTCATAAGGACTCTCTTTGGCTAAGAAAAAAAAAGGACTTAAAAAAGCGGTCAAGCCTTCATAAGTCCTTTAAGAGAAAAGAATCTGAGTGAGAGGATTTGAACCTCCGACCCCTTGCCCCCCAGGCAAGTGCGCTAGCCAAGCTGCGCTACACCCAGATATGAAATTTTATACGCTAAGAAGACCTTCGAATTGCAGTTTCGTTTCTGCCATGCGCACTGCGATGCGTCCGCACTCTTCGATGATCTTCTCAAGAGGATCTCCTGCATGAACATCTGCCTGGCTGATATCCACGCAGATCGACGAGCTAAATGTTACCCCGCCCTTCATTCCCTTTACCCGAAAATTTGCAAACATCCCATCTTTCTTCTTGGCGATGCTTATAAATCTAACTACATTGTTTTCTGCAATATCCATATCTTAAACCTTTGAAAGGGCATCATATTAAAACTGAAAGCCCTTTCTCGTCAACCTAAAGCTTAACTTATACTTAAAGATCCGGCTTAAATTTATCTTGCGAATCACAGGCAAATGCAGCAAAGATTTTCATCATAGTCATGGGAAGTTTTTCTGGAAAATAAACTTCGATGTCCCAAGTGTCAATCGTGTCCACAATAAAATTACGGGTCAAACGGCCTAGAATGAGAGCTGGGTTTTCCGGATCAAAAAGGGTAAATCCTGCACAATTTTTATCCAAATAGGCGATCGCAATCCGCTCTCCATTCCCATCGTAAAAACTAAATTTGGCTGGCTCGGTTGTCGCATATTGTCCATCAATAACCCCCACTTTTTTTGTAGGGTCCGCATCATATATGTCAATTTCAGTTCCCCAGGAATAAAGCAGCCCTAAACACAGAATACGGCAAACCCCTTGCCCTTCATATAAACCAAAACGGTTATAGACATCATAGTGGGTGGTGACATGAAAAGCGTTCTTCACAATGCTTCCTAAAGGCTGCTGTTCATAGCTCATGTCAAACACAGTCGAAAATGTATAATCGCTCCGATGTATGCGAAATCCAATATTTGATTCAGCAGAACAAAAAGAGGTTAAAAGAACAAATAGATAAGAAAAAAAGACTGTTATTTTTTTAAACTGCATATTTTTATCTCGCTTTGATTTTTTCGTTGATTAAAAGCTTAATCAGTAAGAAATTTTATTGCAAGGAACCATTTAATGCACACTTTGTGGATAAGTCGCTCATAAGTCTGCTAAATGTGAATTTAAACTTAGTGAATTAGATCACTTGAGCAGCATTTTCACAAAATGCAAACAAGCTATGTGTTGATTATAAACATCAATTTTTTTGGCAAATTGACTGTAGCTTTAAGATTCAAAAAAGATTATTTATGCACACATCCACACCCTCTTAAGAAGAAGATATACTATATAACTATTTCTCTTCTTATTAAAGCGTTGGGCAAAATTTTACTGATGTTAAAATATATCTCAAACTTAAAAATTCTTTTGCCCTTTTTACCAGAGACCAGCAGAATAGATAATTTAAAGTGGAGGTTACCCTTGATAGGCAGCGGTGAAATTTTAGTTATTTTGGTGGTAGGGCTGATTCTCTTTGGCGGGAAAAAATTGCCTGAGTTTGCTCAAAATCTTGGGAAAGGAATTCGGGAATTCAAAAAGGCTTGTTATGGAGAAGAAGAGTTTCCTATAAACCCTATTAAGCCTGAAGACAAATCAGCGCCTGTTGAAAAGAAAGATAGCTGATATGTCTTTATATGTCTGAAAATGAAGTTTGGAAAGACTTTTGGGACCACGTAGAAGACTTGCGGTCAACCCTACTGAAAGTTTTTGGTATCATTGGCATCGGCTTTATCCTCATTCTTTTCTTTTATCAGCCCCTTTTTAATGCCCTTACTTCCAATTTTGATAAAAATAATCTTTCAGTCAGCAGATATGAAAGAATTATGAATGTTTCTACCACCTATCAAAACTATAAGCTGCCCTTAGAGGCTATTATTTTGAATACTGAGGATTTGAGTTGGGTAGGACCAAATCAACTGCGCCTTGCCCCCTCACACTCGGTTGAATATACAATCCCTCTGACTCAACGTTTGTTAATATTGAGTCCTTTAGAAGGCATTATTTTAACTTTAAAGCTATCTTTTTGGGCTAGCCTGGTATTTACATCCCCATTGTGGAGCTGGTTCTTGCTTCAATTTATTCTCCCCGGCCTAAAAAAAAATGAAAGGATTATGCTTATCCCCTTGATTTGCTGGTCTTTTCTTTGGATGGGTTTCGGTTTTGCATTAGCTTATTTTTTTACGATTCCATTAACAAATAATTATTTGGAAGGTTTTAATGCTTCGATTGGTCAAAATGCATGGACATTGGCATTTTACATTGATTACACATTAATTTTGCTATTAGGGCACGCTTTTGCCTTTGAGATCGGACTTATTCTTCTATGTCTTGTGCATTATCAATGCTTATCTCCAGCATGGTTGATCTCAAAAAGACGTATTATGATCTTTACAGCGTTCATCTTGGCGGCATTACTCACTCCACCTGATGTTCCCACGCAGATGATATTAGCGCTTCTTCTGGTAGGCCTGTATGAGCTAGCCATACTTTATGGAAAATGCTTAGAACCTGTTCAAAATCATCCTGATCATAGATATTGAACAGGTTCTTAGAGAAGCGGTGCTCTACTTTACCCTGACATGCACCAGATCATGCTTATCATGCTCATCAAGATAATTGCGCCATTTTTCAGCGATTGATCCGAATTCTTCAATTAGTTCGTTTAAATTATGATGGTCAAGGCGATTCAAATGCCCTAAATAATTAAGAGAAATTTGAAATTTTTTTTCATCTATGGTCAAAAAGGTTCGAATAGGGGGGTGGGAAAAAGGAGCACTATGGGTTAGGCAACGTCTTACACTTGAGGGAATGTAATTGCCGCCATAATAAACGGAGGTTATAAATGAGAGCTTAGAATCAGTATCTAGAAATCTAACAAAAATTTCTAATCCGTCATATGCGACTTTTATAACTTCGCCTTCGGCTAATTGATTCAATATTTTTTTTATATCTTTATCAACTAACATAATCCCACCCTAATTTATTAAGATGAATAATCTTCTTAATTACATTATATAATTTATAGAATTAAATAAAAATTAAATGTTTTTTTAATTGTTTTATTTAAAAGTAGTCTTTTAAAATGCGCCAGCCTGGTGACTTTGACACAATTCCTAAACCAATTTTAGTTTCTTTTAATTTAACAATTAAAATAATTAGAGGAGGCTTGTTGAAGCTGCTCCTTCATTTTTTTCCAGGCGGTATATGAATTGTTAGCTTCATTCATTGCTTGCATGAGTTCGGCCTCTTTGACCGAAAAAGAGCGATGGGGTGGGAGAGAGGGGGTAAAATAAGCATAAATTTGAGAATAAGTTTTGTTATTCGCTATACAGCTCTTTAAATCAGCTTCATGAATTTGAATTTGCAGATTATGGTCGACTGAAGCATGGGTTGGTCCCTTGATTTTGTAACCAGATAAGCTCTCACTACAAAATTCTGAGCGTACCATAACGACCTCCTCATGAAAATGACATTGAACTTCCTTTTAGCTGGTTGAGCCATTCAGTTCAAGCCATTTCAAAAAATGATTTGTTATACTCCTAAGAACCTGATCATAGATTTAAACAGGTTCTAAATCCCAAAGGATGGGACCTTTGCCTTGCTTTTCCAGAATTTCATTAATTTGTGAAAAATGACGGCACCCAAAAAAACCATTAGAGGCAGAAAAGGGAGATGGATGGGCAGCTGTTAAAATTGTATGACCATAGTTATCTCCTGATTCACGTAGAAAACGGCATTTGTCTTGCGCTGACTTTCCCCAGAGGACAAAAATAATAGGATCCACCCTTTTTTGTAGTACACTGATCACAGCATCTGTAAACTTCTCCCATCCTCTGCCATGATGAGAAAGAGGTTCGCTTTGCCTAACAGTCAGCGTGGCATTTAATAATAAAATTCCCTGTTTGGCCCAATGAAGCAAACAACCGTGTGAAGGGGTCGGCAATTCAATATCTGCTTTAAGCTCTTTAAAAATATTAACCAAGGATGGGGGTGGTTTTACCCCTTTAGGAACGCTAAAGCTTAATCCATGTGCTTGCCCTGGCCCATGATAGGGATCCTGCCCTACAATCACAATTTTTATTTGATCAAAAGGCGTTTGAAAGAAAGCATTAAAAATCAAATCTTTTGGTGGGTAAACCCCCCCCGCATGCAAAACATATTCCTTTTCAATAAAGGTTGCTAATTCGGCCATATAAGGCTGCTCAAGCTCTTCTTTTAGTGCCTCCTGCCAGCCGGGCTCTAAATTAAATGGGGTCCAATGAGACATATTATTCCCCGTTTATTAAATGTTTAATTTTATTCAAAAGCGCCTGGATTTCTTTTATTTGGAGAGGTTCGAGAAGATGGTTGTTTGGTTTAATTTGGTCGTAAATTTTTTGAAGTGCGTAAATCACCCCATTTCCCATCTTTGTGACGCGCTTATCTTTCCGGTCGAGTGGAAAAACTTCCCTGATCAAGTTCAAGACTTCTTGTTTTGTTTCCCCGTCGTATTTTTCAACAATGGCTTGTTTTTTTTCCAGGCTCCCATCCCGGCTTGCAAGGACATAAACCGCTTGCCTTGGCATCCATTCAATCTGCGGCCTAAGTTTTTTTGGCATGATTTCATAAAAATCATAATATTGCATGAGGTTATAAGGAGTCTGTCTATTCCCATAGGCTGCAATCAGCCAGGCTGTGAAGGCTCCATCCCGATATTTAATGAGAACCTGATGGGCCTTTTTAATCCTTTCTCCGTGCAAAATAGCGGCCTGATTATTTATTGCCTTAACTTCAGATGTTAATGAAATCAAAACTTGCAAATCATTTTCAACGTTATAAGCGTCATTTGCATAATTTTTTAACAAATTTTCTAAATTATTTTTTTCATTTTCGCTTAAATCCGTTACGCTAAACATACCGGCAAAGCTAGTAAGGTTCCCAGTTGCAGATTGCTTGGCCATTTCTGCCATTTTTGAAAGATGAGGGGATTTTTTTACTCTTTGAGTGAGGATAGAATTGACATTAGCCATAAAGTCCTTTTAATTAATTGAGAGATCCATTTTGTGGGATATCAACAAACAATTCCAGAAAAATCGGAAGAGTGACTGTGTGATGTAAAGCGGTTTTACATACAACTATTTGCCTCTAATAACCTAAATTTTTGGGAAGTAAGGATATCGTGTCCTTAGATTGCTCTTTCTCTCAGATAAAGAATATCATTTTATAGAAGGGGTGAAGATAGGTGGGGACATAATATCTAGGAGGAGAAACCCAAAACTCATGTTAATAAGTGTTTTCGCTTTTTAAGAGGTTCTAAAGACTTTAGTGAGGCGCGATGCCTATTCACTCCCAATTTCAATTATTGTTAAATGACCATTTAGCAGTTTCTTTCTTCAACACTGTCATTGCCTTCCCTTCATATCTATTGGTATTGCGAGGCAATTTATTTGATACCATAAATAAAATGCAGTTCATACAGAGCTTTAATAAGCTTTGTCTATATTAGTATAGTAAATTAAATAATATTTAGTTTCTCTCGATATCCAAGAGAAATTTTTTACGATCCAATCCTCCGGCAAATCCAGTAAGACTGCCATTGGATCCCACAACACGATGGCAAGGGACAATAATTGAAATAGGATTTCTGCCAATAGCTGAGCCGACAGCCCTTACAGCTAGAGGGTTGTTGATTTTTAGGGCAATATCTTTATAGCTCCATGTTGTTCCATAGGGAATTTGATTTAACTGCTTCCATACCCCTTGTTGAAATGAAGTCCCCAGGGTTTCAATAGGCAGATCAAAACCCCTCCTTTGACTGAAAAAGTATTCGTTAAGCTGCTTTTCTGTTTCCAGGATGATCGAATCATCCTCATCTTCTGTCAGTTGGTCTAATCTGACTCGATTAAATTTTTCATTGTCCCACAAAATGGCCAATAAACATTTTTCACTCACTATAATTTTGAGCGAACCCACCGGACTTTGTATTATTTTATATTTAA
Source organism: Candidatus Protochlamydia sp. (assembly GCA_013695355.1). GTDB lineage: Bacteria > Chlamydiota > Chlamydiia > Chlamydiales > Parachlamydiaceae > Protochlamydia. Next base: position 66,061 of record JACDAQ010000025.1, on the reverse strand, counting down.
GCAAATTCATTATTAACCCACTATTTTATAAATTTATTATAACTAACGTTTTTAATTCAAACTAGCTTTATTTGATTTTAGATGCCCCAACCCCTAAAGCTTTGAGGCAGTCCAAATTCCAATTTTTAAATTCCACTTGGGTATAAGTATCCCGCTTGAAGGATATTCATTATACAAAATTGTCATGTTCACTTGACAATCGATATTAAAAATTGTAAAGTACACATTACAAAAGATGAGGGTTTATGGGGCTGGAAGATTTATTTAAAATCCATCGAGAGGTCATGTCAACGGTAGAAATTCAAGTAAAAAGATATGTTTATGAAAAAATCAATTGGTCTGCCCATGCGACGTGCATTCTTGGAGATCGCGGTGTAGGAAAAACAACGCTTATGTGTCAAAAAATACTTGAAGAATATAAATTTGCAGAAAGGGCTTTATATATCTCAGCCGATAATATTCATGTAAATGCTCAAGGCTTATTTAATATAGCCCAAAATTACTTTACGGATGGAGGAGAAGGGCTATTTATTGATGAAATTCATAAATATCCTAATTGGTCTATTGAATTAAAAAATATTATAGATACATATAAAAAATGTAAGATCGTTTTTTCTGCCAGCTCTTCATTAGACCTGAATAAAAGCAAGGCAGACCTTTCAAGAAGGGTTGTTTACCACCAATTACTTGGCCTTTCTTTTCGTGAATTTATACTTTTAACCCAGGGAATAGACCTTCCTGTTTTAACCTTGAATAATATATTCCAGAATCATGTTGAAATAGCAGAAGGATTACATTCTTTAAAAATTTTGAAACTTTTTAGGGACTATCTTGTATATGGATATTATCCTTTTTTCCTGGAAGGAACTCAGGATTATTTATCAAAATTGAATAATGTAATCGAAAAAGTTATTTTTGAAGATATTGCAGTAATTTTCAAATTGAAGCAAACTACCCTTCCCATTTTAAAAAAAATACTCTGGTTAGTAGCTACTACGGATGGGTTGATACCAAACATTGATCAAATTAGCTCAAGTATTGGAATTTCCAGAGAAATCGTTTATAATTGCCTGGATCATTTAGGTCACTCAGGCTTGCTAAATAACCTTTATCCTGCAGGGAAAGGCTTGAAGATTATCAGAAAACCAGGGAAAATATTTATGAACAATACCAATTTACTTTATGCCATAAATAGAAATTTGCAAAGAAATAGCGGATCAGGAGGAATCAGAGAAACATTTTTTGCCAATCAGGTATCAGCTTTTTATAAAGTGAATGTTCATACAAGCGCGGACTTTATCATTGATGACAGGTACATAATTGAAGTAGGCGGACGGAACAAGGACCACAGTCAGATTAAGAATTTAGCAGACTCCTTTCTCGCTTTGGATGATATTGAAGTAGGTTACAAAAATAAAATTCCCCTTTATCTCTTTGGTTTTTTATATTAAAGTCTTTTCAACAGTTCTTTGACAACGGCCATGTAATCAGCTGCAGCACGTGAATCAGGATCTGTTTCAAATACAGGTTTGCCAAATATCGATGCTTCTGAAACCGAAATATCCCTTCGAATTCTACTTTTAAGGGCTTTCTTGGGGAATGTCCGCTCAATGACTTCTAAAAAAGCCTGGTTGCTTTTTCCACGAACATTCCAAAATGATAAAATAACTCCCAGAATATTCAATGGATGGCGCTGTCCAATGTTCTCCATAAACTGACTTAAACGTTCTAGCCCCTTGACACTGTAAAATTCGGGTGTGGCGCATACAAGAGTGTGCTGAGCTGCGATCAAAGCCGATTCAGTCAGCCAGCAAAGGGAGGGGGGAGTATCAATGATCACAATGTCATATTTGAGCGCTCCAAGCAGGTCTCTTAGCCGTTCGTGAGAATAACGGTCGGCTGCTAGCTGGCCCGTGACCTCCACTCTTTCCAGCCAACTGTCCGCAGGAATGAGGTCAAGAGAGGAGATCGCTGTTTTTATAATAACCTCTTCCATTGTTTTTTCGCCCTGCAAAACAGGCGCCAGACTGTCATTTTCATCGGGATCAAATCCAAGCCCTGTGGTCAAATTGGCCTGGGCATCAAAATCAATCAAAAGGACTTTTTTTTTATGGAACTTCGCCATGGCGGCTCCAATATGGAGGGCTGTGGATGTCTTTGCGGTTCCCCCTTTGAAGCTGCTGACGGCAATTATTTTCATTTGTTATTCATCCACTAGAGCAGGTTGCGAGGCGTAGGGCGAAGAAAGGGACCTTGAATTTCTTTCGTTAGTAATTTTCTGAATAAATTCTTCCAATTGAATTTCCCCATGCACAACATTGTCACGTGTGCGCAAATTGGCTGTTCGATGCTCCATTTCCTGATCACCCGTTGTTAGAATATAATTATATTGGGCAAGCTGCGCATTCCGCACTTTCTTACTGACCGATTCTTGGGCACTGTCGACGTCGGCATGGAATCCTGCCTCCTTAAAGCGGCGGCAAAGTTCTTGAGCATAAGGTTCATGCCGGTCGGCAACAGTCAAGATGCGCACTTGAGAAGGGCTTAGCCACAAAGGAAACTTTCCAATGAAGTGTTCGATCAACAGGCCAAAGAAACGTTCAATTGATCCAAAAAGGGCTCGATGGATCATGACCGGCCGTTTTTTTGTTCCGTCCTGGGCGGTATATTCCAATTCAAATTTTTCAGGCAGAGCCATGTCAAGTTGAATTGTCCCAAACTGCCAGCTCCGGTTGATCGCATCTCTGATATGAAAATCAATTTTTGGGCCGTAAAAAGCTCCGTCCCCTTCATTGATTCGATAGTTGCTTCCAATTTGGTCCAACGCCCCCTTTAAACCCTCAGTGGCTGTCTCCCATTCTTCATCTGTTCCTATGGTATTTTTTTCAGGCCGGGTAGAAAGTTCAAGCCTGTAGGATAAACCAAATGTAGAGTAAATTTCATTGGCCAAATCTAGAATGGAAAGAATTTCTGCCTTGATATCGGTCGGTTTCATAAATATATGAGCATCATCCTGATGAAAGCTCCTTACTCTGAAAAGGCCTGATAAGGAACCTGAAGGTTCAAAGCGATGTACATGGCCTATTTCCGCAATTCTTAAAGGAAGCTCACGGTAGCTATGAGTATGGGTTTTATAGTAAAGCATGCAGCCTGGGCAGTTCATCGGCTTTATGGCAAAATCCCGCTCTTCCACCTGAGAAGTAAACATATTTTCCCGGTAGTTGCTCCAATGGCCAGATATTTCCCATAATTCTCGTGTCATCATGGTTGGGGTTTTAATTTCAATATAATCGCGACGATTCAAGGCTTCACGGATATAGGCCACCAATTGGTTCCACACGATCAGCCCCTTAGGGTGGATGAAGGGCATGCCAGGGGCTTCTTCTTTTAGTGAAAAAAGACCTAACCGGGGCCCTAAAATTTTATGGTCCCTTTTTTTGGCTTCTTCAAGCTGATGAAGGTATTCTTTTAAAAGCTTACGGTCGGGATAGGAAACGGCATAGATCCGGGTCAGCATTTCATTTTTAGAATCTCCTCTCCAATAGGCACCAGCGGTTTTCATGACTTTAAATGCTTTAATTTTGCCGAGATTGAAAAGATGAGGTCCGCGGCAAAGGTCCAGAAACTCCCCTTGCCTGTAGGCTGTCAAAGGGGATCCTTCTTCAAAGCTTTCAATGAGCTCTTTTTTATAAGGATTATCTCCGAATAGGTCGAGGGCCTCCTGCTTTGAGTTTAGAACTTCTCTTTGGGAAATATAGTTAGCGGAAATGATGGCTTGCATCTCTTTCTCAATTTTCTCAAAGTCGGCGTCTGAAATGGAAAGGTTGGCAAAGTCATAGTAAAAACCAGCTTCAATCGGAGGTCCAATTGTGGGCTGTGCATTGGGCCATAGGCGTAAAATAGCCTGAGCAAGGACATGTGCAGATGTATGCCAGAAAATTTCCTTGCCTTCGGGATCTTCAAAATTCCATAGGCTGACCAAATCGCCTTCTTTAAGGGAATGAGAAAGGTCAACTGTTTTGCCATTGATTGATGCTCCTAAAGCCTCATTCGGCCCCCGTAAATTCAATTTTTCCGCTAAATCTTTGGCAGTGCTTCCTTCAGGCAAATCGAGGGAAGAGTGATCTTTTAATTTGATAAGCATGGGAGCCTTTCCTTAAAGGTTTGAATTAAGAATGCCATTTTATAGGAAGCCGAAAAAAAAAAGAATAAAATCCTTAGAGCCTATTTAATATCTAGAATCAAGCTTATAGAACAAAAATCATCCGCTCGAAGATTTTAACAGGTTCTTAGAGATTTTAAATCATCCTGAACACCTCAAAAACTAGGCCTCTTCATTATTTCCCGATAGCCCCATGTCAAATTTAGTCATTAAGCATGAAGAATTTCCCTTTTGCTGGAAATTCTTCCTTGAATGCGATAGGATTAGAAATATAATTTTGACACCAGAGATTGCCCTTGTGGAAGAACAAAAAATCAATCAGATTTTGGAGAATGTAAAAGCTCCTTTGAACCATCCTCTTTTTTTCCCCAGGGTATTTGCTTTGGCCGCTAAAGCCAAAAGATTAGAGAGACTTCGTACCGATAGCTTGATGCAAATAGTGACAGAAGAATATGAAGAGCTTTCAAGACGGCTGGACCGCTCCCAAATACAAGAGGGTTGCTCAGTCCGCAATATTCTTAGGACCCGAAATTTAGCAACCCTTTTAATCGATGATAAAGGTGAGCTTAATAGTGCGGTTTTGCCTCCTTTGATCCAACAATTGAAGGCACATCTCTATTCAATCGGACCTTCGCGGCAATACGATGCTAAAAGGCAAACGCATATTTTAAAAATTTTGCAGCTTTTGGTCTCAAATAAAGAAATTTTACGGCAATTAAAAAAAATCAGCCGTCCTTTTTCAAATAAGCTCGCTGAAGAAGTGATTCGGGAAACACTTCAGCTACCTCAACAGACCCATCTCACAGATGCCCATGCTAAAAGGGCTGTTTTGGCAGCCTGGCTATGCTATCTTAGGCAAAATGTGGGATCATGCTTTGCCACTGCCCCCGCAGTGTTAGTGCAAGGTGAGCAGCCAGAACTATTCCTTCAGGATATGTCAGATTTGCTTGCAACGGGCAGGCTGAAGCGGACATTTGGAGGAGTGGAATATGCCGTCCCCATTAGCGCTAGCTGGGGAAGCGGCGATCTGAAGAAACCTCTCTTTATTCAATTTTCCACAAAATCAATGACACCGGAAGTTTGGTATTCACCCGGCTTAATCGTTGCTTTAGAAAGAGTTGGCATGCTTAAGCCCGAACAGTCTACTAAAGAAAAAATTACGCACTTAAAAAATTGGGTAGAGCCTATTATCAGGCAAAAGGCCTACCGCTCGATATATTGCCTGATCACGGCAGAGGAAATTTTACGGATCATCTTGCTGGATTCCTTGGGTTTGACAGAGCAGCAGATTAAGGAATATGAAGAACGGCCTCGCGGAATGGTTCAAAACAACCTTCTGATGCAAATGCCTGCCAATGGCAAAAAAATGGGTGGGGTGGGGGAAAGATGCGCCAATTTTCTCTTCAGTTTTGAAAAAGCCAGGGATGCTTTTAAAGCCATGGCTGACAATGCCTTATTGAAGACATGGGAATTCACCCTGGCATCATTTTCAGAAACCAAACTTGAATTCACTCAATGGAATTTGTATGCCAGCCTGGGAATGGGGACAAATGAACCTGGCGGAATAGGCGAATGCATTCAGCAGAATATTCAACGGAAGCTGGATCAAGTCAATAAAGACTTAAAAGATTCGCAGTATGAATATGAAATGCTTTACACACAAATAAAGACGCTTGAATCTCGCATGAGGCATGTTTCGGAAAAAGAAGTTCAGTGGTTAAAAATGGAATATCAAAGCCGCGCCAATGAATTTTATTTCATTCAAGATCAGCGCGATGATGCCCAGAATAGGGCAAATGCCGTTGTAAATCTTTACGACACCCTTTATAACCTTTACATTGCTCTTTTTAAGGAATATTTCCAGGAAGTTTATGATGCTGATATGCAGGAAGTAACGACAGGGCCATTTGACGACAGTCCTGCCGGATTCCGTTTAGTATATAAGCATGGCCGAAGCAATACTTCTCAATGGACGCGGATTAAAAACCAAAGCGATTATATCGAATCACTGGTCTCTTTTTTTGTTGCAACTGAGCCCCATATTGCATCTGCAGTGGAAAAACAAGGGGTGGAAAAAGATTTGGCCGAGGTGGTTACCGCCATCATCAATCATGTTAAAACTAAGGAGTTTTTGGAAACGGCATTTTTTAGAATGGCGGCTGCGCATAAAGTCCCTATTGTTAAAAATCCCCTTGATCATTTGGACCAGGTAGAAAAAAAACCCTGGGTCTATACTTCGGGAGGAACTATGAACACACTGGTAAGCTGCTATTACCGCATCGAGGACAAACCAAAAGAATCTGCAAAGTGGGTAGAGAATGAATTAGAGTTGCTGGTTTTTTTAGCGGATACCCTTAAGCATATTCCAAAGCCATTGATGAACCCCTATCTGGATGGACAACGTACTTTAATGCTTATGCAGTCCCCTACGCATGCCTTTTTACTTAAACCCCTTGAAGAGCCTTTTAAAGAGATTTGGATGGGGGAGGAATTTACTTATACCGTCGCTAGAGACTTATTTGTAAAGCCGGCAGAAATTTTTATCGATCAAATTTTATTAAACGATGAAATGGTGGGCTCAATTCTTAATTCACTGATTGAGAAAGTTCCTGAAAATTTTCAACCTCGCTTCAGGCAAGTTTTTAGTACTATTACAGGCCCATTGAACCCCGTTTTTTTCAGGCAAATTATTACTGATACAATGGAACATGACCGGGGGCTTCAATATAATTCAAGGCCCATTTTAACTGCAGATGAAATAGACAGCTTCCTGTATTCTAACCTTCCTTTTTTTTCAATAGACGATTTGAGAGATCGCCTGCATAAGATACTCATTCTTCTTCCCGGAATACCGACCGTAAAAGTAGACGAAATATTACAATTAATGGACCGAATGCCTCTCTCCCGGTCGCAAACTGTAATGGGGGCGAGCCAACTCCAGGATTGCTGCAAGGCGCTACTTTGTTTGAGCGAAATTAAAACAACATGGGCGTATGATTACCACCTTCATATCAGCCAGGCTGCCCAAAAACTGGGGTTTGCGCTGCCAGCTCCAGTGATCTTTGCCGATACCAATTGGGTAAAACATGATTTTGCATTTTTAATGAATCCTGGATCGGGCAGATTTGAACTTTGGCGCATCGATTACACTGGACTTTATGGACATCCGATGTCTGTTTGGAAAGAATGGGTGGATGGTTCACGGCCAGATTTAAAGTGGGGGATTTATATTAAGCCGCCTGAATATGGTCAAATCTAATTCTCAAAATTATTCACTTACACTGCAATTTAAAATTTTCTATCTTTAGTTAATCAATCCTTTGCCGTTTAACACGGTAAGCTAGAGGCTAGCGATTTATTTTTTTACTTCTCCAGGCTATCCTTATCCATTGACATTAACTCACAAATACGTTAAAAGCATTACCTAAATTTGTGTAATTTTGATTTTTATATATATTCATCAGCTTGTTTCATAAAACTGTATCCATTCATCGAATGTTGTATGGCGCTGATATTTTCTAATTTAACCCCTTTGGAGTCACCATGAACTTTGTAAAGTATCTGATGCCTATTTTAGTGGCAGCAGGATTTACATCTGCCGCAATCCATGCTCAACAACAACAAGAAACTGCATTTGAACGGCAGCGGAACGAAACCGATGACACTCCATTAAGAGAGTTTGTCCAATCTAAAGAAAATATTGATGTTAAGAAAAAAGCCAATAATCTCGATATCAGCGGAGATGTTCGTTTTGAATGGCGCTCCCTTTATGAAAAAGGAGTCGTTCTTTGCCTTGAAGATCCAGATTCTTCTACGCTTAGCGAAAATGATATTGCAAGAATCCAGGCCGTAAGGGAACAATACCGCTCGTTGCGAGGCAATGGTTATGTTGACAACAATAACTTGCCACTCTCCCATATTGATTTTGACATCGAATTTAATTTGAAACTAAAATATTCTTTTGGACGCTCATGGGCAAGCGCGCATCTTCAATTTGACAACCCTGCGGGAATAAGAGGGCGAAATCCTTGTTTTGACGATTATCCCATTTTTAATTGTTGTGGCACCAACGTTGAAAGGAGAGTTCGGGGCGACCAACGTTATTCTGGGAAAGGAAGCGGGGAGTCGGACCGCCTTAATTTGAAAAGAGCTTTTATGGGCTATAATATTTGGGCCGATGGAAAGCAGCGGCTGGATATTGAGTTTGGAAGACGTAAACTGGATGACATTTTCTTTTCAGAAATTCAATTTTCTAATCGGTTTGACGGAATATTGCTCAAATATGCCAATGCCATTAATGACGATACAGACTGGTATTGGGAAACAGGCGGCTTTGTTATTGATGAGCGAGTCAACCATTTTGGCTTTGCTACAGAGATTGGAGTTCTCAATTTATTTGATGTCGGACTTGATTTACGCTACTCCTTCATTGATTGGATCAAGCATGGCAAAAATCGCTGCAAGGTACGAAATCCGTTAGGGACTCAATTTGCAATATCTCAATTTAGCTTCGTTTACACGATCAATCCAGAATTTGATTGCAAAGTTATTCCCTTTGAGTTTTATGGCGGATTTTTAATCAATCATGCAGCCAGACGTGAAGTATTTACTCGCTGGAAGAAAAAGAATCTGGGCGGATTCGGAGGGTTGACCATTGGAGTGGTCAGAAAAGAAGGGGATTGGGCAATTGATATTGAGTATCTCATGGTTCAGGCTCAGGCTGTTTCTGATATCGATGTCTCAGGTGTGAGCCGAGGAAATATCCTAGATGAAAACCTTACAGATATTATTCCTGTGGATGTCAGAGGCGCCGGTGGAAGATACTCGTCAGAAAGAGTTTACTTTCCGCGTAGGGGTGCTGCTAACTTTAAAGGTTGGAGATTCGAGTTCCTGTATGCCATTACAGACAATTTATCTGTCCAGACAGTCTATGAGTATAGCCGTGAAGAAGATCGCAGGATCGGAGGCCCCCACCGTTATGCAGATTGCGAGATTGAAATGATCTACGCCTTCTAAATTATTTCCTCCCAATGCCTCTGTAAGCTCTGTGGTTAACAATTTATAAACCACAGAGTTCACAGAGAGCACTGAGGAAAAACAATCCTTTTATTCTAGTATGGCCACTTCCAGTCTTTTATGGACGGCATATCTTCCCCAAACTTGATAATGTACTCTTGATGCTCAATCAGCTTATCGCGCATATCCTGCTTTGTATACGCAGCTAAGTACCCCAAGCGCGGGACTCTGTCGATCACATCTCCGACCAAATGGAAGCGGTCAATATGATTAAGAACAACCATGTCAAATGGCGTTGTTGTCGTTCCTTCTTCCTTATATCCCCTCACATGAATATTACCATGATTATTACGCCGGTAAGTTAGCCGATGAACTAGCCATGGATAGCCATGATAGGCAAAAATAACAGGTTTATTTGTTGTGAACATTTCATCAAAATCCTCATTAGAAAGACCGTGTGGATGCTCCTCTTTAGGCTGCAGCGTCATCAGATCGACGACATTTATTACCCGGATCTTTAAATCAGGGATGCTTTTCCTCAGAATATCCACTGCAGCAAGAGTTTCCAATGTAGGGATGTCTCCTGCGCAGGCCATGACGACGTCCGGTTCGCTACCCTTATCATTGCTGGCCCATTCCCATATTCCAATGCCAGCGCTGCAATGTTTAATGGCTGCATCCATATCCAAATATTGCAAGGCTGGCTGTTTGCCGGCTACAATGACATTGACATAATTACGGCTGCGTAGGCAGTGGTCGGTCACTGAAAGCAAGGTATTGGCATCCGGCGGTAGATAAACTCTGACAATTTCGGCTTTTTTATTAATCACATGGTCAATAAACCCAGGATCTTGGTGGGAGAAGCCATTATGGTCCTGTCGCCAGACATGGGAGCTAAGTAAAATATTGATGGAAGCGATGGGAGAGCGCCAGGGTATTTTAGTGGTTGTGGTATGAAGCCATTTGGCATGCTGATTGAACATTGAATCGATGATATGGGCAAATGCTTCATAGGTTGAAAAAAAGCCATGTCTTCCCGTCAATACATACCCTTCCAACCAACCGAGGCAGGTATGTTCGCTTAATATTTCCATTACCCTTCCATTGACCGACAGCTCTCCTCCATTAGCATCTTCAGGAAGATAGTCTGCAATCCATCTTCTTTTAGTGACTTCGAATAGGTTGCCTAAGCGGTTGGAAGCAGTTTCATCGGGACCCATGACCAAAAAATTGTGCATATTACATTTCATGACATCGCGTAGAAAAGTCCCCATAATCCGAGTTGATTCCGCTTCTATAATTCCAGGTCTGGAGATATCTAAACTATAGGAACGGAAGTCAGGCATTCTTAAGTCTCTTCTGAGCAATCCTCCATTGGCATGCGGATTATCTCCCATTCTTTTTTTTCCTTTGGGGGCCAAATGAGCCAGCTCAGGGATGAGCTTTCCTTCATCGTCGAATAATTCCCATGGCCTATAGCTTTTCATCCAATGCTCAAGCAATTGAAGATGCCCTTTTTGCATGTCGGAAAAAGGGACCTGATGAGAGCGCCAATAATCTTCAGCCTTTTTGCCGTCCACTTCTTTCGGCCCTGTCCAGCCTTTAGGGGAACGTAAAATTATCATTGGCCATTGGGGGCGCCCTTTGACTCCGTTGGCACGGGCGTCTCGTTGAATGTCTTTAATTTCACCAATCACTGTATCTAATGTTTCGGCCATTTTTTGATGCATTTGCGAAGGGTCGGAACCTTCGACAAAATAAGGTTTATATCCATAACCGATAAAAAGGCTCTCCAGCTCTTCTTTGCTGATGCGGGCCAAAATGGCTGGATTGGCAATCTTATATCCATTGAGATGCAATATAGGGAGCACTGCACCATCAATAGCGGGATTAAGAAATTTATTAGAATGCCAGGAAGCTGCCAAAGGTCCTGTTTCAGCCTCACCATCCCCCACTACGCAAGCGACAATAAGATCGGGATTGTCAAACGCCGCGCCGAAGGCGTGCGAAATAGAATACCCCAATTCCCCTCCTTCATGGATGGAGCCAGGTATTTCAGGAGCTACATGACTGGGAATTCCTCCGGGAAAGGAAAATTGCATGAAAAGTTTTTTCATTCCCTCTTCATCCTGGGAGATATTGGGATAATATTCGCTGTAAGTTCCTTCTAAATAGGTATTAGCTACAATACCCGGACCACCATGACCTGGGCCTGTCAAATAGATCATATCTAAGTTGTATTCTTTAATGATGCGGTTAAGATGGACATAAATGAAATTTAGTCCGGGTGTGGTCCCCCAGTGCCCTAATAAACGGGTTTTGACATCTGAAGTTTTTAAAGGCTCTTTTAAAAGGGGATTGTCTAACAAATAAATTTGCCCAACAGATAAATAATTGGCCGCCCTCCAGTAGGCGTCCATTTTTTCAAGCAGTTCATTTGTTAAAATTTCAGACGAGGGTTCAATTTTGGTCGTAACTGCCATATCAACTCCTAAATTATAAAATCTCTTTTTACGGGCGTAGGGAAATAATTGGAACAAGATTCTTTAAGAAAAACTGAAGGATATGAGTGGATTTTGTGTAATGACATAATGAAGAAGCGAGGAAATGGTAAAAAGAGGCTAGTGCTATTTCCCTTAAATCCTAGCACTGAAAGCAACTATCCTGTCAATCATGCCGATAAGATTTTGCATTTGAGTATTTTTTGTTTTTTTAATCAAAACAACTTAGCACTGATATGCAAAAGAAATGGGAGAACAAAGAATTAACCCTTTTCAAAAACATCTAAGCCAAAAGCAGCATCACATAACGCGGAGATAGGAGACACAAAGAGAGGGAGGAAAATCAGCTTCATATTAGTTAAGTAAAATCAACTCTGTACCTCCGCATCTCCAGACTCCGCGCTTTGTCTCTTATTAATGCCTTTATAACAATAACAAGCTTCAAATCTGTATAATGAGGTTAGTATATGTGGAAGCTAGTTAGCTTGCTGCCTATACCTACCTATTGTTTTCAATAAGGAACAGGATTTGCAGGATCGCGAGCGGCAGGATGAGCAAGATACTTTATCAATTCTCCAATCAGTCTGTTAACACTCAAATACGTGGGCAAGGCGTGACGATAAGGGTTTGATTGTCTTTTACTTTAATTATTTTTACGCGTGTAAAAGAAGTAAGTTCCTCACATTCATCAGACTCTGCGTTAATCTCATGCGTGAAATTATTAAGCGCTATTGAAATTTTACCGGCTCCCCCTTTCGGGATGGATTGGTAAACGTAAGCCTCTTTGCCAATTGCATCCTCTATCCGGTAAGTACATCCTGGGCTTTGGAGCTTTTTAGCTAATTTATATATAGAATGGATAATAAGTGCTGTAAAGAGACCGGAAGCAACAGAGATTACGACCGTTTGGAAGATAGGAAGTCCGAACTCGCTTTGGCAGGTAATAGCCGTCCATCCGAACATCATTAAAAATCCGGTAATAGCTTGCATTGAAAACATTTTAAATTTTCTGACGTCTGCAGTATCGTTGCTTGATTCTACCGAATGGCCCGTCTCTTGATCTGACATGCCAAAAAGATTGATCATAAATTGAATTAAAAACATTCCGGTTCCGGTAAGCGCACAAAACCAAAAAATTGAACCTGATTTGATTAATTCATTAAAATAATTAATATAATAAAACATAAGTGACTGAAATTTATTATTAATAGTGTTTGAAATTTTATTTAAATGCAATATGGAATATTAATGACCCATAAAGTATTCAAGTGGAAAGTTAAATATAAAATAGGAGATGGCAATGGACGCTATTACCTTTACCCAAGTGAGGAAAATTTTTCTTTAGTAATGGACAGGGTATGCGAGGATCATGCTCCTGTCATTATCACTAGGCAAAATAATACTCTTGTAGTAATGATCTCCTTAGAGGATTTTAACACAATTGAAGAGACTCTTTATTTAATGCGCATTCCTAAAAATTATGCTCGATTATTAAAAAGTATTAAAAATGTCGAAAAAAGTCGCGTGAAGCAAAATCTTCTTATTGAAAATCAGTCAAATGCTGCTATTTGATGAAATCTATATTGGCAAAAAACGGATAAAAATAAGCTTAAACGTTTTAATGATTTGATAAAGGAATGCTGCCGTATCCTTTCTCAGGAAAAGATAAGCCAAAGCCCTTGAAAGGAAATCTAAGTGATACTGGTCACATCGCATTGATGACGAGCATCGAATGGTTTACTTTCGAAATATCACTATTAGGGTAACTTTTCTTATCAGGCGTCTTCAAAGCATAGCTCATGCTCATGCCTGCTTGCGAGCAGCGATTCATGCCCTGCATAAATCAAGTCCCCAAAGGCCACTGAAACTGGTACGCGAAATTTGACCAATAACTTTTCAAAAAATTGAATACGGGAGTGCTTAATCCCTTTTTCTATGCGCACAGGAATAATGGGATAGTTGGCTGCTTCTAAAATTTGGCTAAAGGGAGAAGCCTGGTGAAGTTTTTCAACCTCAGAATAGATATCCCAGCTTTGAATAAAGATGCAGACCGAAATCCCCTTTTTTAGGGTATTGGCGATAGCCATAAGACATTGTTGGTTTTTTTCCAAAGGTTCAATGTCAGGTATAAATACAACTCTTAAAGAGCGGTAAAGCCGCCTCATCCAACGCGAATGGTCTTGCTCCTGTTCAATAAAAAATTTCATCCGCCGCCGCTGGGACCCCATCAATAGAAGAGTATCATTCCAGGCTGTATGCGTGCATACATATAGGGCGGGACATTCAGGTATTTTTTCTCTTCCTTTAAAAAAAGTACTAAAGTGCAGCTTAGATAAAGCCGAGCCGATAAACCGGGTCAAGTAATCAAAAAATTGAAAAGTGAAAGCAAGTGTCATGCCCAAAGAAAGAAACCCCATTAAGGTAAAACCTTTTTCAGCATTAATTCCAAATACTTCAGAATTTAGATAAATTAGAGCAGAAGCGAGAAGGACTCCTACAAAGCTTAAAAAATTTGTAGCGGCCACCATTTGCCCTCGCATCTGTTTCGGACTGACAATCTGAATATAGGAATCAAGCGGGATTTCATAAATCCCACCAAATACCCCAAGCAGGGTAATACAGGGAATCGCCGCCCAAATATTATTTGAGAAAAGGTCCATGCAAAAGGCACATATTGTTATACCTAGGGCTCCTATAGGTACTAATCCAAGCTCGACAATTTTTCCGGATACTTTTCCTGCGATCAGCGCTCCTGTTCCAATTCCCAAAGCGGTTAAAAAAAATAAGTATCCTCCTTCAATATCAGTTAAGCCAAGGGATTGGATAGCAAAGGGAATGATATTTAGCTGCGTAAAGGCCCCAACGAAAAGAAAAAAGGCTGATCCGAAAATGGCTGGCAGCAAAGAAACTTCCTGTCTTGCCAGCTTTAACGTTTGAAAAATTTGCCTTAAAAAGAAAATTTGAATTTTCTTTTGCGATCCAGCAGGGGGAGTAGGCTCAATGAGAAAGCTGGTTACAAGTCCTACTAGAGCAATAAAAGTACAAAATATGGATGAAATAATAAAATTACGGCCAGTTATCTGAATGAGGAATGAGGCTAAGAAAGTTCCTAAGATAATGGCCAAAAAAGTGAAGGAGGTCATCAAACCGTTGGCTTTGGAAATTTTCTCTCTTGATACAAGTTCAGGCACAATCCCATATTTGGAAGGGCCGAAAATTGCACTTTGGGTGGCAAGTAAAAACAAAACAGCATAGGAGCCCCATTTGCTTTGAAAAGCAAAGGCACCAACGCCGATTGCCATAATGACAAGTTCCAAAATTTTAGTTGTAACAATAATATCTCTTTTACTAAACCTGTCTGCCATCGTGCCTGAGATAGCTGAAAATAAAAGAAAAGGGATGACAAAAGTAGCTCCTGTCGAAGCCAAAATTTGGTGGCTGAACTCAATTCCTTCAAGCTGGATAAAAAAATAAACAATTAGAAGCTTATAAATATTGTCATTCAACGCCCCAAGGAATTGGGTTACATTCAGGTACGTGAAGGAGGAAAAGCGTTGTATTAGAGAAGTTAACATGGCACTCATACTTTTTTAATAAAAAGTCATTATGAAGAGACAGGTTTTAAGCCTCAAGACTTTTTTTGGTTTTATGACAATAGATTTTGAATTAATATCAAAATTACATTAACTTGTTTGTTAGTAAATTTGTTTATTTGTTGTTGTATAATTTTAATAATGCTATCTTTGCTGATTTCTTTAATTTTTCTACGCTGGGATCAATGGATGAGTTCAATGTCTATTTCAGCAATCGGCTGACCATTCTTTATGAAAGGCTTAAGGCCTCTCTTTTTAGCAAAGGCAGCAACCCTTTTAAGAAACGGATAGTTGTTGTTTATGGCCCTGCCATGAAGGCCTGGCTGACCCTTAGAATGGCTCAGGACCCTGAGTTGGAAGTGGCTTCAGGCATTGAATTTATTTATCTCAATCAGGCTTTCGATCAATTATCTCAATTATTTCAAACTTCCCTAATAACCATCCCTTCTCAACTGGAACTTTCCCTTGCCATTGAAAAGGAGCTCTACCGTTTTTTAACCAGCTTCCCCGATTTAGACCACGCGGGACAGCGCGATTGGCTTCCATTATTCCACTACTTAAAAATAAAACCCGAACCGCCTTTTTGTTTCAGCCGAAAAATGGAAAAGAGAATTGCCAGTTTAAGCCTTCATTTAGCAGACCTTTTTCAAGAGTATGGTCGTTTTGCAGAACCCCTGACAAATGAATGGGAAATAAACACTTCGGGTGGCTGGCAAGGGAAAATATGGAATTCTTTATTCGGGTCTAAAACTGAATGGACTTTCCCTACGAAGGCATTTAAATTTCCCATGAATTCGATGGAAAATGCCGAAGTTCATTTTTTTTCAATCAGCTTTATTTCACGCTCCGAATTTGATTTTATTTGCCGCCTTTCCGTTTTTTCCCAAGTCAGTTATTATCTTATTTCTCCTTGTGCTGTTTTTTGGAGCGATATCCGGTCAGATAAGGAAGCTTCTTACCTAAGAAATTTTTGGCAGAAAAAACTTGGGGAGGGCTCTTCCCAGCTTCTTCAATTGGAGGAATTGCTACGCGATCGCAACCCTTTGCTGGCAAATTTTGGCAGGCTGGGACGTGAAATGGCCTGTCAGATTGAAGAAAGCATGGCTTTGATCCATGCCTGCTATCTTTTACCTAGTCATGTCCAAGACTTAGGGGATGAGCTGCTTTTGAATGAAGACTTGCAATACTTTGAAACCGAAGAGCCCTTGACTCTTCTGCACGCCATTCAAGCCGATATTTTGATGATGCGTAATTGTCTGGGACAGCCGCCAGTCGATCTGAAGAATGGGGAATCAATCCAATTGCATAATGCCCCAACGAAAAGAAGGGAAGTGCAAATACTTATGCAAAATTTGCTTCAGCTAATGCAGAAAGACCCCTCTTTATCCCCTAGCGATATGATTGTTATGACACCCCAGATCACAGATTATGCCTCCTATGTTCAAAGCATTTTTGGCCATCAGGAAAGCCCTATCGATTTTCAAATTTTAGATTTGGGAATGCAGGCGCAGAATGAAAGCGTACAGGGTTTTTTATATCTTATTTCTTTAAGTGAGGGGCGTTGGGAGGCAGGACAGCTACTTCAATTGTTTGAAGACCGCTCTTTCCAAAGATGCCATCCATTTACTCAAAAGGATTGCCAATTGATCAGAAAATGGATCAGGCAGGCAGGAATTATTTGGGGTGAAGACCCTTTTCACCGCAATGAACTTCTTCTTAAGGATCATTGCCAGAGGGGAATGTGCGATGAAACTGCGGTTGGGACATGGAGCTATGGCCTGGATAGAATTCTGGCCGGTCTGATTAAGCTCCATCAGGAAGAATCCTTTGAAATGCTTCCTTGCGACGGGGTCGATTTTTCAAACTCGGACTTGCTAGGAAATTGGATCCGTTTGCTTCATAATCTGAAGGATGATCTTTCCCCTCTTCAGGACCGTACTCAAATGACAATGGAAGAATGGTCCTGCTACTTAAATTGTTTGCTGGAAAGCTACTTCAAACCTGATTACGATCGCCCAAAATCTATAGAGGAATATGACAGCCTGAAAGCTCAGTTAACACTATTGGGAACTTCTTCCCGCAGTTTTAAGGATGCGAAATTCAATTTTCAATCAGTGAACATGCATTTGAACCAATTGTTGCAAAAAAAGGAAATTACTTACCGCGAAAATCACCTTCAATCGGTCCGCTTTTGTTCTCTAATGCCGCTCCGTTCTATTCCTGCAAGGGTCATTGTATTGCTTGGGATGCAGGAAGGAGCTTTTCCTCGCCTTCCAGTGCAATCTTCGCTTAATCAGATGGCAGGGCTGAAAAATGCCGATTATTGCCCAACCCTGACTGACTATGACCGCTATTTATTTTTGGAGGCTTTGCACTCGGCTCAAGATTATTTCATTGTGAGCTATCAGGGGTTCAGTTCAGAAGAAGCAAAAGAATTACAGCCTTGTTTAGCGATCGCAGAGTTGTTTTCCTATCTTGAAAAAAATTACACCATGCAGGGCAAAAAAATTTCTGAAACATCGTTGTTTAAACACCCGTTCGATCCCTTTGACCGGATTTATTTTGATCGCTCTCCCGCCCCTTTTGCCAGCTCATCTCTTTTTGATTTCAAATGTGCGCGCAGCCATTACAGTTGTGAAAAATCTTCCCCTCATTCATTTTTTGGATCATTCCCTCCGATGCCGGTCTGCCCTGGTCCTATTGTTTTGAACCGGATTATCGATCTCAAAGATTTACGGTCGGCGGCAAGCAACCCGATTAAATTTTTTCTTAACAAAGGGCAGGAGATTTATCTTGAAGGTTTTGAAGAAAGGAAATTAAAAAACGTTGAGGAGCTTTCCTTATCCTTCCTGGACCTGTATCAACTTAAAAAGGATGCCTTGGGCCTACCCATACAAAAGGTATTGAATTCGGCTGATCAAAGGGGCTGTCTACCTAACGGTCTGTTCAAGCAGGCAGCTATGAATCGATTCCAAATGGAAATGAAAAGCTGGCACGCGAATTTGCGTAGCCTGAACATTCAAACCGAACAAATTTTTTCCATTGAATTGTCTGCAAGCTGTTCCGCCCCTGTCCAAATGAATGACCGGTGGATCCTCCCTCCCCTTACCTTTCAATGTACTGCGGGGGAAAAGATATCGATCATTGGTAAATTGCCTTATGTGACATCCCATGGGCTATTGATTTTGAGCAAAGGGGCCTTCGGAGATATTTGGAAAGCGTGGCCTGAATTCCTTTTGTTTAACTATGCAGCTACATTCCTTCCTCAGCCTTTAGGGAGGCAATTAATTTCCGTCCAGGGTGGGAAGCCAAAGAAGGCTTTTTTTAACGACCCTCTGCCCTATCTTAAAGATTTTGTCCATTACTATACCTTTTGTTTTAGACACCTTTCTCCACTGCATCCCGACTGGATTCCATTTATCCTTAGAGAGGATGTCAAAGGGCTGGAAAATAAAATGAAGGGCTTATTCCAAGATTCCTTCGGCGGCTATCAGAGTCCCGAGCTTGGCTGGGTGTTGAATAGATCCGATCTGCCCAACGCCGAAATAATTTTCGAGAATTGGAAAGAACAGGCAAAAATCTTGGCCGGGCCTATAGAGGAGTGGGAGAAAAATGAAAAATTCTAATTTTAATGTCCTTGACCGTCAACTATCGCTTGAAGGCCATTTTTTACTTGAGGCCTCTGCAGGCACTGGCAAAACTTTTTCCATTCAAAATATTGTAGTGCGATTATTACTTGAAACTTCTTTGACCCTTCAGGAAATTTTGGTAGTGACCTTTACGCGGGCGGCCACGCGGGACCTGAAACAGCGGATACGTGTGACAATTGATCAAGGGTTAGATTTTCTCAATCAATGGACCATCAGAAATGGGATCCCTACAGAGGCACCCGACTATTTAAAAGCCATTATGGAAAAAGGCGAAGAGAAGGTCCTGAAAGCCAGGAAACGTATGCAGCTCGCCTTGTTTACATTTGATCAGGCGCAAATTTTTACCATTCATGGTTTTTGCGCCAGGATGTTGAAACAGTATGCCGTTGAAAGCGACCTTGGTTTTCATGTTAATTTGGGTGAAGATCCATTGCCTGCATCCGAGTTGCGCCGGTTAATTCTTGACTTTTTCCGGACTGAAATGGATGAAGAAAGTTATAGCCCTGCTCAAATTGAAATATTATTAAAAGAGGATCCCAGGCAGGAAAAGCTTTTAAGACTGGTTCAAAGCGGCTATGATTTTGCTCCATTGCCTTCTTTTAAAATTCTTTATGGCCGTTTTGTTGAAGTAATGGGCAGGCTTAAAAAGACCCATTTGCTTTTAGCAAAACCTCTTTTGGAAGATTTTAATGAGCTTATCAAAGATTTTAAGCAGCAGGCAGGCGAAAAGAAAGAAAAAACTTTAGAAAGAATAACCCATTTCTGCGCTTTATTTGATCAGGAAGAGTGGTCGGTCGGGGATTTTGATCAATTAATAAAAGATGGTCTTACCTGGGTTGCCGCGCTCCATCCCATGCTGATAAAAAAGCAGCCTAAGTCAACGGGCCCGCTGCATTATCCAGGATTATCAGAGCAATTCAGTAAAGAACTTGGGCCCCTTCTTTATTTGGCGGGTGATGTGTCTGTTCTACTGTCCCGAGTTGCCAAAGGCTGCCTGGAACACTTTAACCGTTATCAGGCAGAAGAAGAAAAATTCAGGCCCGACGATTTACTCAAAAAAACAGAGGCTGCGCTTGAAAGTCAGGAATTCTTGAAAAAAGTACAGACAAATTATCAGGCTGCTATTATTGATGAATTTCAAGATACAGATCCGGTCCAGTGGAGTATTTTTAGGCGCCTTTTTCTTGCCGATGCGGAATGGAAAGGTCATTTATACTTAGTGGGCGACCCCAAGCAGTCCATCTATGCTTTTAGGCAGGCAGACATTTATACCTATTTGGATGCTGCACAGGCATTGGGCGATTCAAGATGCTTTTCTCTGAATGTCAACTACCGATCCCAGCCTGAGCTAGTTAAGGCGTTAAACTGCCTCTTTGCTTCAGAAAACATTCCTGACTTCATTTCATTGCCGAAAGTAAAAAAACCTCTTCATTACCAACCTGTCCTGCCTTCCTCGAAAAATCTTTCATTTGAAGATAAAAATGGGGCAGTCCATTTTTTTATTGCCGATGCTTTGGATTCAAAAAAAATAAAAATAGCAGAAATTGAATCAAATGTTTTTTTTCCATTCATTGGACAGGAGATCGCCAGGATCCGAGAAGAAAAGGATTTTACCTTCCGGCAATTTGCTGTTTTAGTGAAGGACAGGCATCAGGCTTTACGCATGTCTGAATTTTTTGACCGGCATGGGATCCCTAGCCTAAATCAAAGAGGCATTAGCTTAGCGGAGTCCCCCGCCCTTTCCTCTTTGGTAAGCCTAATACAGGCAGTTTTGCAACCTCAGGACCGCGGGGCCGTTAAAGAAGCTTTAAGCACGCCTTTATTGGGATGGGATCAGCATGATTTAATTTTAGAAGATCGTTGGGAAACTGCTTTACCGGTATTGCAGCATTTGCGCTATTCTTTGATTGAAAAAGGATTTGCAGTTTTTTTTCAGGAATTTCTTGAAAGCAGTTGGAGGGATGATCGATTATCTGTTTTGGAAGCGATTCTTTTAACAGAAAAAGGAATCAACCTTTATCACGATCTGCAGCAGATAGCCGATATTCTCATCGATCATCAATATATAGAATGGAATGGGCATGAAGGGCTGGTCCCCTTTTTAGACCAGCTCCATGAATGGAGCGATAATGAAGACGCCCGTATGAAAGTACTTCAGGACCCCTCCCAAGACGGAGTTAGAATCCTTACTCTCCATTCTAGCAAAGGACTCGAATTTGATATCGTCTTTGCTTTAGGCGTGGTCAACCAGGGAATGGAAATTAATACTTTGATCCCGGTTGAAAACCAGGGTAGAACTGTTTTGACCCCTAGGGCAATCGATTCGGCTGAGTATAGGCTTTATAGCGAAGAATGCGACGCTGAAAAAATGCGTCAGCTGTATGTCTCCCTTACCAGAGCTAAATTTCAACTTTATATTCCAGCAGTTTTTTCGCTTCCAGGCGGATCAAAAAATTGGGGAGAGGCTTCTCCGCTGGATCTTTTTTTTGGCAGGCTTTCACATCCTGTTTGTTCGTATGGAGAGCTTTATAAGCGGATAGAGGCTTTTGACTGCCAGAAATTAATTCAATTTTTAGATTCAAAAGGATGTACGAATGGCATCAGTTATTCTATCCATGCTAAAATAAATTTTAAACCTCTTAAAAAAGAACAGCCTGAACCAATTACACAAATTCCGCCTTCTAGCGTATCATTAAAAGCCCCCTCTCTTTTCATGACCTCATTTTCAAACCTTAACCATGTTCATGCGATCACCTCATTAATAGGTTCTCCCCCGCACGATTTTGAGAGCCAAAAAAAAGAAATCCATTTATTGCCGGCTAACGCAGCTACCGGTGTATGTTTACATACAATTTTGGAGAAAATTTCATTTGAAAATTTTAAAGGTTTAAAAAGCTATTTTGAGGCGGTCGACCTTATTAGGCCGTATATTTTTGACCCGATGTTCCAAAAATGGGAAAAAGTTTTAGCTCAATTGATCTTTAATGTGCTTAACACCGATATAGGCATCTCACCTTTTTTTTGTCTGGCCGATCTCTCCTCTTCCAATCATTACCGTGAAATGCCTTTTCTAATGCCTTACGAAAATTTAGACTTTGGTATTCAGGAAGGGAGGGGGCTGATGAAAGGGGTAGTGGATTTAATTTTTATGCATAAGGGTCGTTACTACCTTGCCGACTGGAAAAGCAATTGGCTGGGAGTGGATGAGGAGTCCTATCAATTGCCTAGGCTGCAGCAATCGATGGAAGAGAACGGGTATCTGCTGCAAGCCCAAATTTATAAAGAAGCCTTAAGGCGTTATTTAAAACTTGTTGAGCCGCGTCCCTTCCAAGAATGTTTTGGGGGCACATTTTATCTTTTCTTAAGGGGGATAAGGCAGGGGGGGAGAACAGGAATTTATTTTATCGATCCGCAGTAAGCCAGCAAATTGATATAGTGGGCTTTTTTCGAACGACTAACTAAATTTTTTGTAATCAAATATTTATCCTGCCCATCCTGTCACTCAAGCGAACATGCCTAAATATTATAACGAATATTCTTTGGATTTAATAAGAAGCTCTTGTTTGGTCATCGTTGTTCCATTGGCTAAAGCAATTGTGCCTTCATCCACTAAACTTAATCCAAGTTTAAAATAGGCCATATTACAGTCAGGATTAATTTCGATTGCTTGCTTAAAAAGGTCTTGTTTTTTTATGGAGTGGATTGAATCAAGATTAAGCGCTTCTAATAGATTTCCAAGATTTAAATAGGGTAAATAGGCATAACGATTGAGCTCAATGCATTTAAAATGAAGTTCAATATTTGTCATTGAAGCTCCATTTGTAAAATAAACTTTATCGCTTGGATTGAGAATGGATACAAGTTCCATATAAGCATCATAATATTTTGGGTTGAGCTCTATGGATTTAAGGTAAAGTTCTTGCTGGGTCATTGTTACACCATTATTGAGCATGATATTACCACTTTTAGAGAGGGTCTTTCCAAGATTAAAATAGGCTTCAGCATAATTGGAATTAAGTTCTATGGATTTGCTGTGGAGCTGCTGAGCGGTTAGTAAATAGGATTTTATTTTAATTGATTCTCCTTGAGAAAGAGTGGTTCCAAGGGCTGTATAAGCAGCAAAACATTGAGGGTTAATTTCGATGGCTTTTAAAAAGAGTTGCTGTTTTGTCAGAAAAGTATTATTTGGAAGCGGAGTTGTCTCATCAGGTTTTAATGTTGTTCCAAGATGGTAGTAGGCCGATGAACTATGAGGATCGATTTTTATTATTTTATAAAAAAGGTGTTTTTTAGAGGCATAGGTTCCATCATTAAGTTGAATTTCTTCATTGAAAGCGAGGCTTTTTGCAAGAACAAAGATAGCGTTTTTGTTTAAAGGATTTATTTCTATGGCTTTTAAAAGCAGTTGCTCTTTTGTCACATATAATTTTTTATTGAATTGAATTTTCTCATTGTTGGAAAGAGTCTGGGCTAAACAAAAATAAGTATCCGAGTGATTAGGATTAAGCTCAATTGCTTTAATAAAAAGGTTCTTTTGATTCAGGTCCCTTGTATTTAAATGAACGGTCTGATTAGGACTAAGGAGCATTCCTAGTTCAAAATAAGCCATGGATAAATTCGGATCCAATTCAATTGATTTCACATAGAGTTGAGTGCGTGTCATTTGTTGCCCGCATAAAAGGTTTACATAGCCATTGGAAGGAATTTTTTTTGCAAGCGCATAAAAGCCCCATGCACTTGTTGGATTGCGCTCAGACACATTAATATAAGAAGTTACGTCTATTATTTGATCAGTAGCGATCTTCTGCTTCTTTTTTTGTTCACTTTCTAAACTATGCAATTTTCTTTTCTTTGTTTCATCTGTTTGTATTGAATTATTCTGATTTGGACTATTAACATCAAAATTCAACAAAGTCGACTCAATGATTTTTTCATGCTTAGACCAATGGTTATAACCGTCAAAACTAATTAAATGATCAATATCTTGGGAGTTTTCTTTATAAAATAAGTTAATACATTTATTACTAACTAAGTTAAAAACAACAATATTTAATTTATACACACGTGCAATTAAGTCAGTATGTTCTAAGTATAAACCTACTTCACTTTTATATAATGACTCTAATATCAAATTAATATTAATATTATTTTCATAAAGTGTATTGCGCATAAAAGTTTTTAATATTACACATCCATTTAGAAAGTTTTGGTTTTTAGTATTTTCTATATCTTTAGCTATTGCCTTTCGAATTTCAAAAGCCTTTGGCGTAAAAACAATCATGTTTGATTGAAGAGTTCCAAAAAGAGCATGAATTAAATTATTCCCACCTGTCTCTGTCTTTAACATATAAGTATCGAAGCCGCTGGCCGTAGGTTGATTATTTTGTATGGATGCTTTTAAATTTGATTTTGGAATTTTAAAATTGTTCGCTGTTTTTGTTAGTTTAGGTGGGCATAAATTATTATTAAATATATTTGATAAATTTTTATTTTTTTCTTTAAAAAATTCAGAAATTTCATTTAATGATATTTCCATATCTTCTGTAAGTATATTATTGAGATGGGGTGCAAAAATTTTTTTAATTTCTGTTATTGAATAGAGAGCCTGAGCAAAAATTGATTTTTGAAATATATTTATTATTTTTCCCTCTAAATCTTTAGATAGAATATTTTCTATAAAATTGTTTTTGCCTTTTATTTTTTCATTTTTAGATTTTAGAGCTTCAGTAAGAAATTGTATGGTTTGCTCATTTTCAATTTTGATTTTTGGCAGAACATCAGACATTATAGCTGCCATTTTTTTATTCAATAAAACTTCGTGTGTTTGGATATTCAAATTATTAATTTTCATTTGCTCAATTTTTTTGCAAATTTGATCAAAGCAATTTACAAGGTCTGCTGGCACCCCTCCTCCTTTAATGAGAGTTTCGATAACTAATATTTCGAAATTTAAAGGAGAATCATTATTTGAAATTTTAGGAAGCTGAGATAGCAGAGAATTTTGAATCGTTTCATTCAGAGGATGTAGGATATTAAAATTTTTATAAATTAATTTTCGGAAAATAAAAGCGGTTCGATAAGCACATTCGGGAGATAATGCATTAAAATGACATAAGCTATCCTGCAAAATTTTAATTAATTCATTTTTATTTATGTTATAAGAGGAAAATATATTTTCAGGATAATGCAACAAAACCTGCTCATTTTTAGATTTTATAGCCTGCAGAAAATTTTCCGCCAGGTTGATTGACCTTAACAGAGGATGGGATGTATGCAAATTATTATTTGTAATTGAGCACATAGAAAAACCTTAAGTTAAAATTTATGCATATTTTATACAAAAAATTAAGTTTTAAGCAACCTATAGTTAGGTAATTTTTTAATAAAGAAATTATAAAGGTTAGAATTATTTATTGTTGGAATGAATAAGTTTTTGTATGATGTAAAGGATAAGCTTGATGACTAGCCAATCAATGCCGTTCTTTCAGAACTCAAGATTATAACCATTGTTACCCAGGCTTTCGCTTTGCTCGGGCCTGGGCTGAAGGATCACCGGCCTTCCAGGCCTTAGCAATAGTTTAAAGATTAAAATTGGTATGGCTGCGTCAACCCCGAGGCTTTGTTGCGTCAGTATTAAGGGATAGGGACTTTGCTTACAATGCACTAGGCTTCGATATAAGGGCCCTTTGGAATTATTCCCTTCCACTTTCCAAGCAGCTGAGGAGTTGGATAGTAGAATTTGGCGGACAATTCAAAAGGGGCTTTATGTGCTTTTAAAGTTGTAATAGCCCTTACAGCAGGATTCGCAGCCTTTGAAGCTGTTGACCCTACATTTGATAATATCCTAATCAACGGGATATAATTAGCTTAAATTTAATACCGAAACAACTTTATTCTAGTTGTTTCGAATTAATTTTTAATGACATCGTAGAGCCATTTGTCTTCTCATGCTTTAACCCTGTTCAACTTATTCTGAACCTTTTGGCATATATGCCTGCATATTAACATAAACAAATGATTGGAAAGTCATTTTTAAATCGGATAAGCTTAACGTAAAATAAAAGGAATTTGGACATGAGCGAAGTTGAAAGAAAATTTTGGGAACAGTATAAAAAAGAAGCTTCCGACGAAGATACAAAACGCTTTGATGAATTATTTATTGTTTACTCCGACCTTGTGGACCAAAGTAAAGAGATTCTTGTTCAACTTTACAAAGCTTTGTGCGGCATTCCATTGGGTGTGGCTATCAGGTATTGGCTCATCCATACATCGCATATAGAAGAACATGTCAGTAATTTTTCTATGTTAATCGAGACAAAAATCTTTCCCATCCATAATGAAGAAGGAAGGCTGCTTACATTGGGCCAATTTAAGGAAAATAGTATGTTAAGGCATCAGCAAATTTTGGCAGCGATCAAATTATTGAAAAAAAAATCAAAAGCTGAAAAGGAGAGTATTAGAGATACCTACCTTTTGTTTGCCAGCTTCCTTAGCAAATCTACTTTAGGTTTGATTGAGGAAGCAGGAGTGTAATAGCATGAGGCTATTAATTTTTTAACAAAAGTTTAGGTTGGGGCCTTAGACAATTTACCACTAGGGTTCGATGTAAGGGCTCTCTGGAATCCTTCCCTTCCACTTTCCAAGTAGCTGAGGAGTTGGATAGTAGAATTCGGCGGACAATTCAAAGGGGGTTTTAGGGGCTTTTAAAGTTGTAATAGACTCCAGAATTTCTTTTTCTCTTTGCTGAAGAGCTTGCCGAACGGTTTCTAAAGTATCACTATTTTCGGCGTTTTTTAAAGGCGCAAAAACGCGTCCGCGCGGATAAAGCAGGGCGCCTACCTTATCAGTATAATTCAAAACATCAAAAATATATCTTTCAAATTTCCATGCCTTTGGTGCTTCTGACAGGACGCTTGTTCCATCCTGGCTAAGAAATTTAGCGGCTTTCCACGCTTTATGAAGGGGAAGAGGGACTGGGCTTAAAGCAGTCTTTTTTACAAAATTCATCGAGAAGCAAAATAGGCTTAAGTTAGCACAACAAAATGTTAGGCTTCCGTTTGGCTGGCGGGCGGTTTTTTTTTCTTCGGTCAATTCTGTGTACTCAATGATTTGGCAACGGCCATCCTTCTTGACTACAACACCCACCTTTTCTTCCGGCATTATTTTTTCAGTGCATTTGAGTGTAATGTCCGAGTCACTGCGTACATGGTATCCCAATAGTTCAAAATCGAAAGGATCGGCCAAGGGATTGTCCACTAAGACCATATTGACATATTCGATTCCGCTTTGAGCCCACTTTCCCCAGAGGCCTGAATTAAAAAAATCGTGGAGAGCGTTTCCATTGCCGCTCGGTCCTTCCGCTATTTTACTGCGTGATTCTAAAAATAAATGTCCTTCTGCATCAAGCAAGGGGAGCGTGCTTTGAGTAAAGAAAGAGATTTGGGAGGATGAAAGGCCAAAAAAAGCATGCTCTAAAAAATACTCCTTAGTCACCTGATCATTTTCAGGCGAGGTCATAATGGCTAAGTTCAAAGGATGGCCGGCCTGTTCTCCTGCGGATTTGACTTTTTCGGCTAAAAGTTGAAAAAGAGATTTTTCTTTAATTACAGACACAGGATAGCACCCTTTAGGCTGCGAAAATTTAAGGCGGGTCCCCTGTCCTCCTGCCAAAAGAAGGCATCCCATTTTTCCTTCCCGGACCAGTCTTTTGCCTCTCTCCTGATCTTCCAGGCTACCTGCATAAGCAAAATTTGTGAAGGGCTCAATTGCATCTTCTAAAAGTGGTTTTTCTTTTAAAAGTTCTTTTTGCTGATATAGAATAGAAAGATTTAATTGGCCTAATTGATTGAGGATGGATAATTTTTCTTCAGACCGAAGCTCCGGCCAGATTTTTATCAGCTGCAAAAAAGCCTCCCAGCCACTATTTTAGAATTTTAGCTATATAATTTTTTTGTTTCTAAATTTAATGCGTTTATCATTTGCTCCATTTCAGCATACACTTCGCTGACTTCAATCTTAGTCATGCATCTAAAATCAATCGGGCATGTGCGCCTGTAGCAGGGGGAGCAGGGAACATGTTTATGAATGACCCTACCATTCCTGTAAGGCCTGGTTGCAATGTCGCTCGTTGAGCCGAAAAGAGCAAGCAAAGGAACGCCTAATGCAGAGGCAATGTGCATGGGGCCGCTGTCATTGGTTAAAAATATATGGCAGCTATTAATGAAGGCCATTAATTCGCGTAAAGACGTCTTACCGGCGAGGTTCACTACTCTGTTGGAAAGGCCATCGCAAATTTCGTTGACCAGGGAAGCGCCGCCTTTATCCCCAAAATAAATAATCTTAACTTTTTTATTTTCAAGGAGTTGTTGACTTAATCTTTTAAAACGCTCTGGAAGCCAGCATTTTGCCGAGCCATAGGCTGCGCCCGGATTTATTCCTATAATAATGTCCTCAGAATGAATGGCATATTTTAAAAGCCATTCTTGAATAGCCAATTGTTCATGATCTGTGATATAAAGTTTAGGCGATGAAGAAGAGAGGGGAATGCCCAAAGGAAAGAGCAGCTCTTTATAGGTGAGGACTAGATGCTGGTTATCTCTGTTTGAAGAAAAGGGGACAGGGTAGTCAAGGAGAAAGCTGCGCCAATGCGTTGCATAGCCAAGAATGTTTTGCACTTTTCCTCTCCAAAACCACCAGGCTGAAGAAAAAGAATTCGTTAAGAGAATGCCCAGATCATAATGCCCCTGCTGAAGGGGAATTAAAATATCACCATGGACCTGACGATGAAGCCAGCCGCTGGGCCTTTTAAAATTGATCACTTCATCCAAATGGGGATCTTCCTGGATTAGTGTACCAAGCGACCCCTGGCACATGGCAGAAATTTTTGTTTCTGGCCAATGATGTCGCAGATCTGCTAATATGGGGGTGGCCATGACAAGATCCCCCAGCCAATTCGGCATGCGTACTAAAATATTTTTGGGTTCGCTTGGGGAAAGTAAAAGAGACATTTTTTCTCATTTCTTTGGGGTCTTAAAATTAAATGGAGGGATGACGTTGACAAGAACCAGTTCTACAATAGGCGAAAGCCAATCCTCGGTGCATCATAATGAGGCTGAGCACCCCGTTAATCCGGCAGAACAAATCTTGCATCTTAAGCGATTATTAGTCACGCTTAAACAGCAATATGAAAAAGGATTACAAGAGGTACAAGAGCGCCTTTATACGGAACGTTTTCAAAGGTATTCTTTAGAGGAACAGCTTAAGGAATCCGTCAACATGCATGATGAGGAGATGGGGGCTTTAAGGGAACAGCAGAAAGTATTGCACCAACTTTTAAAAG
The DNA here is from genome assembly GCA_013695355.1 of Candidatus Protochlamydia sp. Classification (GTDB taxonomy): domain Bacteria; phylum Chlamydiota; class Chlamydiia; order Chlamydiales; family Parachlamydiaceae; genus Protochlamydia. Next base: position 36,800 of record JACDAQ010000025.1, on the reverse strand, counting down.
AAACCCAGGATGAAGTTAAAGGATATACAGAGCAATCATCTGTGGCTGTAGCTGCACATTTTTTTGATTCAATTAAAGTGTTAGAAACCACAATTAAGGATTTAAAAGAAGAAGTTGAAGAGACCAGCCAAAAAAATAAAATCCTTAAAGCTGAAGCTGAAAAATTTGAAAGAACGATTAATGAATTAAAGGCACAAGCAGAAGAAAAGGAAGTAGAGATTGATCTGGCAAAACAATCCGAGAAATCCTCCGTCCTTCCTTTTGCCCTTGATACTATAAAGGAGCTTGAGGGAATCGTCCATGCATTGAGAAACGAAAATGAAGAGATAAGCCTGGAAAATAGACGGCTCAGTGAGGAAGCTGAGAAAAATGAAAGAAGAATCGAAGTACTAGAAGTGATGGCAAAGGAAAGAAAGGTCGAGATCGATTTTGAAGAAAGGATTTGCTATTTGGAAGGCCTTCTTGAAATGCAAAATCAGGACCTAATGGAAAGAGGGGAAGAGTATGTCCGCCTTGCTGATGAAAGAGAATCTCTGGAAAATCATATTCAGGAATTAAGGGAAAATCTTGATGATTTAGAGTCCCGCTTAAAAATTGCTCAGCAGCACCTGGCTAAGAAAGTAAAAGAGGCAGCAATATTGACAGAAACAGTTGCCTCGCAGCAAAACTTTTTGGCAGATTCCTATCAAAATACGGACCGCTTAAACTTCGAATTAGGCGAAGCCAAATCAAGCCTGGAAAATTATCAAAACAATGAAATGCGCTGGCAGGAACAATTGCATGAGGCATTGAAGGGCACAGAAGCCCAGGTGGCCAAATGGGAAGAAAAATATTTCCATATGTATGAAAAATGGCTGGAAAGTGAGAGCCGTAACAAAGAATTAAAAAATTTTGAAGAAAAGCATCAACAAATGCAAACTCTTTTAGCAGGTATTGGTAATTTTATGGGACCTCCTGTGCCCAAGCCTTTTGTTCCTAAGACCCATGAACCTGTTCAACATTTTGCTTTCGACATTAACCCTGCAGATGAACAATACGATTTTTTTGGAATGAAAGTAGAAAAATTAAAGCCTGACCTTTGATGGGCGAGAAAAGGCTTATATTAGGGGTTGATCCTGGCACAAGAGTTACGGGGTATGGAATCATAGCACTGGAAAATCATGGCTATATTCCCATAGACTTTGGGTGCATCAGGCCGCCTGCATCGCATAAGTTATCTGACAAATATTTAGTGATCTTTGAAAGTGTGGTCCAATTGATCGAAATTCATGCCCCTTCAGCAGTGGTGGTCGAAACCCAATATGTCCATAAAAATGTTCAAAGTGCCATTAAGCTTGGAATGGCCCGCGGGGCAGTGATGATTGCCGCCAAAAAAAAGGGGATCCCCGTTTTTGAGTATGCTCCAACGAAAGCTAAAATTGCTGTTGTCGGAACTGGTAGAGCCAGTAAGGTGCAGGTCCAGGGCATGGTGCAAAGATTGCTTAATCTTGCAAAGCTGCCTGAGCCCGAAGATGCGGCCGATGCTCTTGCCTTGGCCATTTGCCATGCCCAAATGCCTGAATTTAAAGTGATGAACTATGAAATTTGAAAGGATTGTATGTTTGCATATTTGAAAGGAATTTTAGTCGCTGCAAACCATTTACAGGCAATCGTGGAAGTGCAGGGTGTCGGCTATCAGATTTTAATTTCCTGCCGGGGCTATACCCAGCTGCCCGCGCTTGGCGAGGCCGTTCAACTCCATACCTCTTTCATTGTGCGAGAGTTGTCCCAAACTCTTTACGGTTTTACAAGCATTCAGGAAAGGGAGATATTTGAGATTTTGATCAACGTTACAGGAATAGGCCCTAAAATGGGTCTTAGTTTGGTCGGACATTTATCCCTCTCGGAACTGCACTCTGCCGTTAAAAGGCATGATCTACCCGCTTTATGCCGTGTTCCGGGAGTAGGAAAAAAGACAGCCGAAAGGTTGATCGTCGAGCTAAAGGACAAGCTATCAAATATGAACCTCCTGGATGCAGGCGAGCCTGCATGGGGCATAGGGGCGGGGGATCCAAAAACCCAATCTGTACAAGACGCCATGCTGGCCCTGATCAACTTAGGCTATAATCAAAACACTGCGCAAAAAGCTATTAAGCAGGGTTTGAAGGAGCTGCCTGAAGAAATCGATACCGCCTGCCTAATCACAACTGCATTAAGGCATGTCTAACTGAGTTAAATTTCGCCTTCTTTTTCTTTTGTTATCCAGGAACAGATGGGGCAGAGGGAAATGTCGTGTCTTCTTGCCTGGCAAAACTCTCGTGCGAAATAGATGATCTGCAAATGCAGCCTGTTCCAATCTGTTGAAGGAAAAAGGGCTTTAAGGTCTTTTTCCGTTTGTTTAACATTTTTTCCGCTGCTCAATCCCCACCTTTTAGCGCACCGATGAATATGTGTATCGACTGGGAAGGCTTCCTTGTGGAATGCCTGAGACATCACAACGGACGCCGTTTTATGGCCTACTCCTGGAAGCGATTCCAAGTCTTCAAATGAGGCTGGCACGTTTGCATGAAATTCATGGACCAGTCGATAAGAAAGTTCCCAAATGGCTTTTGCTTTGCGAGGGCCGAGGCCGCATGAACGGATTAAACTTTCTATTTCCTGGACTGATAAAAGGATCATCTCTGCAGGCGTAGATGCCCTTTCAAATAAGGCTGGAGTGACTTTATTCACACGGGCATCCGTGCAATGGGCCGATAGCAGAACCGAAATAAGCAAAGTATAGGGACTGAAATGAACGAGAGGAATCGGCGGTTCAGGATAAAGTGTATTTAATATTTTTTTTATTTTTTTGAGTGAGGCTGAATGTGACACCTTTTTTTCCATTTTAAAAATGAATTAGCTGATTAGACACCCAGAATAAATTTAATAATTGGTTCAATTTCTGCCATTTCTTTTAGGGATAAACTGGTAATCTTTTTGTTTAGAAACGTTTTGTCAACTGTACGAATTTGATGCAGCATCACTTTTCCACTGACATGAGGATTATCATGCAACTTATGATCAAAAGAATAAATTTTTTTTATATTCGAGGTAATAGGAGCTACAATTACTCGAGTATAGTTATCATTCATTACATCATGAGATAAAACTAAAGATGGGCCTGTCTTTTGTATTTCGGTAGCCTTAGCTGGATCAAAATCTACCCAAAAAATATCGCCTCTTTTAATAAGAATTTGTTTCATCCAAGCCATCTCCACTTAATTGGTCCCAAAGTTTGAATTCTTTATTCATTTCTTTATCAAGGCTTGCTTCTCTAAATTCTTGAGCTAATAATTCCTTCCTGTTCTCTAGCCCTTTCTCTACAACTTCCGATACAAATTTGCTAATCTGTCTGCGAGACACGTAAAGGTGCAAATCCCTAACAATATTTTCAGGCAAAGAGAGTGTAATGGGTACATTTTTCATATAACCTCTTTTGTTAATAACTTTATTTTATACGTAGAACTTATAAAACTCAACGTACCTAATGTTATTCCGATGTAAAGAAATCTGCTTAATGAAGTATATTTACGTTTCTTGTAACAATTTGTAGATTATGCGCAATTTTTTTAGGTCTGTAATCCAATCATTTCAACATCTTTAAATTAAAATGAGGTCATGCTTTACAAAATTCAAAAATTAACAGCCGTTTCTTACCAGTATTTATTATTTGCGGGAAAGTGCAAAAGCGTAAATGCAGAATTACAAATGTTTCGAGTTTGCGTATAATAAAGTTTATAGCTAAAAAGAGGAGTTTTTATGACTACCCAGCATCACCGTGAAAAAGTAAAGTTAACTGTAGAGTGTACGTCTGACGAAAGGGCTTACATCAAAATGCTAGCTGCCGGGGCTCATATGAGCATGAGCGATTTTGTGCTGAATTATATAAGAGGAGATTTGCCTAAAAAAAAGCCTAACAAAGAAACTCTTGAAGCTATGAAAGAGATTGATGAAGGTGGTGGAATTGAGTGTGATTCCATAGATGATTTTTGGAAGAAGATGGGGATCGATCGAAGTGCAATAAAGATCACGGTTTGATAGCAAATTATGTGAATCACCGTGAATGTCATATTTCACCAGATGTTTTATTGATCTATAAAAGCGATGAAGAGCAGCTATCGTTAGAAAGAATAGGCTCCCACTCTGAACTTTTCTAATCGTCTAGGAATGATCTCATGAATAATGAAGAAAATAATTCCCCCTCTTGTTTTGATAAACCTTTTGAACCGTTTCCTGTCCTAGAGATAAAATAGCAAAAAATCCACCCAACTCAAGAATGCTTGTGTATGATATATAAAAATTTAAATATCATAGATTTTTTTTCTACTTTATTTTATTTTTATTTTAATAATTTATTGTTTTTTAATATGAATATTATTATTATAGAATATATTTATTCCTCAAAGGTTTATTATGATTTCTAGTTATTCAAATCATCCCTATATAAAATGGCAAATTGAAAATAAAGAAGTTTCATCAGCTGCTCTCCGCTTACAATTAGAATTGGACACTTCAGAGAATTGGAAAGAACTCGTAGAAAATGGAATTGATATTTATAAGCAAGATCGCGATGGCGCTACTCCTCTCCACTATGCGTTATTTCATGGAAATAATGATGTGAGTCAGTATTTAATTTCTATTTCAAAAATCAAAAAATATCAGGTCATTAAAACGGGTTGTTTTAATTTATCAATTGTAGACTATGCTTTTTTCAGAAAAGCTTGTTCTAATACTACCCTAGCTCTTATAGAAGGAAAACGACAGGCTGAAAGCGCGACTCCTTCTCCTTGGTGTTCTGCGATTATAAGAATGCGAGCTGATTCTACAGGGTTAGCTAATTTAATTGAGTGTGCTCCCTTTCCAAAAAGAGAAATTCCACAAATCGTAAAAATATCATTAAAAACGAATAATTTGAAGGCATTAAAACTTCTCTATGATGCCCACCCGTATGAGATGGGAAAAGATTATTATTTGTCTCGGCAAGCTCTAGAATTTGCTTGCGCTAAAGGTGAATTACATGTCGCCGAATCTATTCTTAAGGGACGATGGAGATTTGAGATTATAAAATTTAGTCGAGGCTTTAATAAGGCACTATCCAAGGAGGAAATGGATATAAAACTCAAAAAGGCGGAGTTAGAAGTGCCATTACAGATTTCCCTGGCACAAGAGCTTCTTGTTGAGCAAGGCAATAATTATCCTCTCCATTATGCCCTTCAATCAAATAATCAGCAACTCATTGACTTTCTCCTTAACTTTAAAGATGAAAGAATTCTTCATACAATAGATTTCGAGGGAAAAACTCCACTCATCATCGCAGCAGAGAAAAGCTTGAAAAGCACTCAAAAAATTATTTCTAAATATATTTGTAAAGGCAATTACAGCGGCCTATCACCAAAATCTCTAGCCAAACCAATTGAAGCAGCAGGTAAAAACAAAAAAATATTCACTGAAATATTTCTAAAACGAGTAGTAAAAGCTTACGAAAATTCTAATACTTTTTTAGTTAGCCTATCTTCCAACCCTTATGCATTTTCAAAGGTGGACAAATTTATTGCAATGGAACAAATAAAGGAAAATATTTTTGAGAAAATACAGCTTCTAACGATTGCAAATTTGGATAATTATTCCCAACTTTTTTATTTTAACAAAGATGTCATCCATTTGATAATCGATAAAATCATAAAAGTAGAAAAGACAATTGATATAGATTTTTAAAGTTATTTACCAAACATAAGTACCATAAATAAATTTAGAAAACTTGTTTCTATTACCAAAACTCAGGTTACTATTTGCCGATGCAGAATTTTGAGAAAATGGCCGATAAAATATCTTCCGAAATATTAGTGCCAATGATCTTTCCCAGTTCACTTAGGGATTGACGCATGTCCAATGTGAGGAATTCGGGCGATATTTCAGTGCGCAAACCCTCTTGCACCCGCCGAATCGCTTCGATTGATTCGATCAGCGCTTCCTTATGCCGGATATTCGTAATCACGATTTCTTCCTTCGAAGGAGGGCCATGGCTCCAAATGACCGTATCAATGGCCTGATGAAGGACTGTCAACCCTTCTTTTTGTTTTGCGGAAAGATGGACCAAATGAGGCACATCCAGGCTTGGTAATGCAGAATGGGAAAGGTCCATTTTATTCCAGACCACAATGGTCTTTTTTAATGGAACCTGGCCCAATAACAGGAGATCCTCCTCATCAAACCCTTTGTGGGCATCCAAGACTAAAAGGATCAGATCAGCTTCTTGCATGGCCTGTTTCGAGCGTTTGATCCCTTCCTGCTCGATGCTTTCGACCGTTTCTCTGATGCCGGCTGTATCGCTGAGCTTGATATGCAGTCCGTTTAAGCGCAGGTGGTCTTCCAGGACATCGCGGGTTGTGCCGGCAATGGGAGAAACGATGGCCCGATCTTTGTCTAAGAGGGCATTCATCAATGAAGATTTTCCTACATTCGGGCATCCCACTAAGCACAGGGATAAGCCGTCATGCAAAATTTTTCCGTCATGAAAGGTCGAAACTAGCTTTTCCATTTCATGGGCAATGCGGTCCAAATTGCCGTTCAATTCTTCCATGGTGGTAAACTCGAGCCCCTCCTCGGGAAAGTCGACCCAGGCCTCCAAAATAGCAGCTATTTGGGTGAGATCGTATTGAAAGGCGCTCACCCGGCCAGATAAAGACCCTTTAAGCTGACTTTCTGCGGCATCGAGTGCTTTTTCATTTTTGGCGCATATCAACTCCTGGACGGCTTCAGCTTGGGTTAAGTCTAATTTACCGTTCATGAAGGCTTTGAAAGTAAATTCACCAGGCAGCGCAGCCCGGGCCCCTGCTTTTAATATGACCTCAAGAACCCGTCTTGTGATGAGGCTGCCTCCATGGCAATGAATCTCAACTGTATTTTCGCCTGTATAAGAACGGTTGCCGAGCATGACGAGCAGCAGGACATCATCAATATGCTCCCCATTGCTATTTTTGATCTGACCAAAATGGGCAGTATGGGAGAGATATTTGTGAACAGGTCCTGAAAATACTTTTGCGGCAACCGGTAAAGCATCGTTTCCAGAAATGCGTATAATAGCCACTCCCCCTTCACCTGGGGGGGTAGCAATAGCAGCGATAGTATCGCCCGGATAATAAGGCTGGTGTATAAATTCCATTATTTCTTAAATTTGATTTGAATAAGTATATTAACTTTTTGATGCATCTATTTGATTATCAATTAGGAACATTGTATAATATTTAGTTAAAGGAATACAATGACTATGAAAGATATTATTTATATTGACCGCGTGACGGGTCAAAAACGACTGGAAAAAATTTATAAAGGAAAAGCCCTTCATCTCCTTTATGGCGATACGTGGTCGGGACGTTTGGTCCGACCCCTTTTTCTCTCGCTTTTTTCCAAGTGGCCTTTCTTTTCCATTCTTTATGGAAAACTACAAAAAAGGGGCAGCAGCGTAAAAAAGGTCGTTCCTTTTATAAAAAAATTTGATGTGGACCCCACAGAATTTTTGCTCCCTGTAACAGCCTTTACTTCCTTCAATGACTTTTTTGTCCGAAAGCTTAAAATCGAAGCCCGCCCGATCGCTCCTGGAAAGGATGTGGCCGTCATACCGGCGGATGGACGTTATTTTTTTTACCAGGATATCAGCCAAAGCGATGGTTTTGTCGTAAAAGGAAAAAAATTCCGATTAACTGATTTGCTTCAGGATCCGATTTTGGCTGCAAAATATGAGGGTGGAAGTATGGTCATTGCCAGGCTGTGTCCTTCTGATTATCACCGTTTTCATTTTCCATGCGATTGCATTCCAAGTTCCCCTCGCTTGATCAATGGGTGCTATTATTCGGTTAATCCCATTGCTATAAAAAAGAACCTGGAAATTTTTACCCAAAACAAAAGAGTTCTTTCAGAATTAAAATCTGAAAACTTTGGAAAAATTCTTTATCTTGAAATAGGGGCTACCAATGTAGGGAGTATTAAAGGAACTGCTACTCCTGATACTTTTCAAGCCAAAGGTGCTGAAAAAGGTTATTTTGAGTTTGGGGGTTCTTCCTTAATATTGCTTTTCTCTAGGGGAAGCATTCAATTTGATGAGGATCTTTTGCAGACAACAAAGGCAGGGTATGAAATCCGCTGCCTTATGGGACAGCGGATGGGGCATTCTCCAAAGTGATAATTATTTGAGTTAAAATATTAACTTTGAACGCTGGTATAATAATTTTTCAACCCTTCATTAGATGGTTTGAAGGCTTTTTTACCTTGCTGCCAGTTTGCCGGGCACACTTCACCATTTTTTTCAAAATAAATTAAGGCATCCAGGATGCGGATCGCTTCCTCGACTGAACGTCCCAATGGGAGATCGTTGACCACCTGATGCCGCACTCTCCCTTCTTTATCAATTAAAAACAGTCCCCGATAGGCAATGCCTTCCTCTTCCATTAATACATCGTAATCTTTGGCAATATTTTTATTAAGATCAGAAATCAAAGGGTAATCGACGCCTTCAATTCCCCCCTTATTTTTCGGGGTATTTAACCAAGCCATATGAGTATAACAGCTGTCCACCGAACATCCGATCACTTGAGCTCCTCTTTTTTCGAATTCTTCAAGCTCGTCCTGAAAGGCATGCAATTCAGTGGGGCATACAAAAGTAAAATCTAAAGGGTAAAAAAATAAAACAACGTACTGTCCAAGATATTGTGTAAGGGAAAAATCAGTGACAATCTGACCATCTATTACGGCTTTTGCTTTGAATGCAGGGGCCGATAGGCCTACTAAAACTCCCATGAATATTCTCCTTTGAAATTAAATTAACCAAATATTTGCTTTGCTTGCGAAAGCCAGCTTTCTGCCAGAATTGTGGTTGCGGGCCCATGTCCTGGATAAACCCTTGTTTCGGGGGGGAGTCCGGCCAATTTTTCTAGCGAACCCCACATCTTGTCAGGCTGGCAGGTGGGAAAAGACAAATTCCCAATTGAACCTTTAAACAGCGTATCACCTGAAAATAATATATTTTTTGCTGGTTCATAAAAACAGACCCCTCCCGGAGTATGACCTGGGGTATGGATAACTCTGAACCTTAATTCACCAAGGGTTATCACAGCGCTTTCTTCAATCAGGACATCAGGCTCTACAGCGGGGAAAGGAATCCAGCATGGGAGCTGATCTGCTCCAGGCTGCCTTAAATTTGGAATATCGAGCGGGTGAATATAAACAGGGACGGGATAAAATTCTTTCAGAGCTGCCACATCGGCAATGTGGTCCCAATGTGAATGGGTCAATAATATGGCTTTGCATTTCAATTTCTTTCCTTGAATAAAGGCATGGATAGTTTGTGCAGACTGAGGGGCTGGATCAATGATCACAGCCTCCTCAGTGGCTGAACAGGTTGCCACATAAGCATTGGTAGAAAAAGGTCCTGAAGGGAAAATTTCTATTAGCATAAAGCCTGTCTAAGTTGCAATTTCATTTACTAAAATAGTCGTCTGCTCAACAGAAGAAGTGCTTGTTTTCCAAAAACGATCCATGCCCATTGCGAAACCGCCGTTACCCAGCACGTTGGCACAAGTGATGATTGGGTCGAAAAGGATATACAAAGCTGTAATGAGCGAAAGCATTTCTGCATTAAAGCCTAAATGCGTTTCCAAAATGGGAAGCATGACCAGGATTCCTCCTCCCGGCACAGCTGCAACTGAAAATTTAGCCAGAACAAAGTAGCAGGCAAAAATTAGATATCCCATGAACAGCGGCTCGGGCGCTCCAAAGCTCTTCATTACTGCGAACGCCAGTACCGGGATTGCAAAACAATCTCCAATCAGGTGAATATTAACGGTTGCAGGAATAATGGAACGGGCCAGGTCCGGATTATCCGAGTTTTTTTCAGTTCCCAAAATTGTTAAAGGCATGGCAGCGGCGCTCGACATGCTGCCTAAACCAGCAATTGCCGCAGGAAGCATATTTTGAATGCTTTTCAAGGATTTGCTAATCCTGAAGCGATTGGCAGCAAAATAAATAAAGCTTATATAAGCAAAGAGGGCCGATCCGATCAAGGCGAATATAAGGGCATAATTGCTAAAAATGTAGCCTAAAACCTGATCATGATTCATTTTAACAACAAATCCGGCAATAAAAAGAGGAATTACCAGAAGAATGCCTTTGAGAATAACGTTAATTATAAGTTCGACCTTTAAGGCAAGGCGATTGGCCAACGAGGGTTTTATCGAGCCGAACAAGACGCCCAACAGTAAGCCTAAGAACATGGCCTTATCATTTTCAATCCATTTTGGAAGTGAAAAGGTCCATGCGGGAAGCAGGGTCGCTCCTTCGTTAGGAAAAGGCATTGATAAATCAAATTGGTAAGCTGCTGTTCCTACAAAGTAACTGATCAGGGTGGATAAAAAATTCGAAAAGCAAATAGCGACAAGCAGAAATAGGATCATTTTAGAGGCTTTTTTTGCAAAATTGACCGCGGTCCTGAATAACAGACCAAAAATAACAAAAGGCAAGGAAAAAACAATAAAGGATTTAATTGTTAAGCTAACGGCATAAAGAACAGACTGGTAATAATCTGGAATCCACTGGCTGAACAATCCTACAATAAGTATAAGGGCTAGCATAATAAAGGGCATCTTACGAAACATAAAGTCTCCCGTTTGAGTTGCAAGTTAAAAAAAAGTAATTCTCAAATGGGGAAATAATGGCGGTGGCCCGCCGTGAAGAAAGGAATGATTGGTTCAAAAAATTGTGCATTCATGTAACTACATTAACCTTTTTGATAATTATATTCAAACAATTGATAACCTTCGGGGCTTTTATCTAGCTATAATAGATCCTTTATGTATGAAAACTCCACGCACAAGGTGGAGGCGGTATCATAAACTTTTTGAATGGATGCTCCTAATGCTATTTTTTAAGTTTTTAGGAAATTTTTATTTTTTAAAAAATACAGGCCCAAAGAGATCAAAGAAAGGGATTCTTTAAAGGTGCAATTGATGTAAAGCTTGACTGCGGATTCATGACTGATTAATCACTATTGCTACTCACAAAAAATTTATTAGGTTTAGGTATAATTAACTTTTGGAAGCATTTTTTTCGTCCAATCTATTTCATTAAATCCGGTCAAGCCAAAGTCTTTTGCTAATAAAAAGGGGCGTTTGACCAGCATGCCATTTTGGCTTAATAGAATCAATGTGTCTGCAATCGGCATTTTTCCCAATAATTTATGTAAGCCGAGTTCACGATAGAGCTGACCGTAAGAATTAAAGAGCTTTTTAACGTTTCCCTCCATAAAATTGAGCATATCTTTCAATTGTTGTACAGATGGAGGTTCAATAACAATTTCTTTCGGCACAAATTGGATATGATTATTTTCTAAAAAACGGAGTGCGTTTTTGCAGGTAGAACATTTACTATAAATAAAAAGAATCATGGGATCGAACAGGTTCTCAGGACAATTAAGAAATGCACCGGAGAGGATTTGAACCACTAACCTCCCGGTTCGTAGCCGGGTGCTCTATCCGATTGAGCTACCGGTGCATAGAGAAAGCAAATTGTATTTATAACCGCTGTTTTTTTCAAGCTTTTATTTTGAGATACTTTCAAATCTAATTTAAGCGTGCTTCTCTTCTACTACTTACTTTCAGGTTAAGCTTAAAATTAATTATTCTTGCTGGTCTGAGGACCCAAATTCTTGCACGAATAATTTTCCATATTCTTTGATCAAGCGGCTATATGTGTAGCCAGTTAAAATGTGGTCAGTTCCAGGAAAGCACTCTAAGGCATGGCCATAAAATTTGACATTCGTTTGTGGATCAAAATAATTTCTCACTCTCCCAAAAGGCTCTAACAAAATACTACTCACACCGTCATTCACGCTAATATTATTTTCAACGCTTTGAAATCCTCCACTCCGAATGAGGGTGGCCGATCCAAAGGTAATGACACGGATCATTTGCTGCTCTTCAGGTGTAAGCAATTCTCGTGCACGGTCCGTTTCTGATCCGCCTAAACTATGTGCATAATGAATGATCGTGCCTCCTCCCTTTACCCCACCCAGCTGATGAATTAAAAAGCGCCAATGGGCGGCTAAAAGATGAGAATGCCAGGATCTAAAACCAACATAGAAAGCAGCCCGGATCAAACTTGCACGGCAGACGTCCCAAGTCCATCCCTCAGTTGGCCTAAAAAGATAGTGAATCTTTGCACCTCCGTGGGATTCAGAAAGAAATTTCAAATTTTCATACATACCATCGCGAGTAGTCAAAATTCCATTAACAAAAGTAATTCTGACTTTGTCATTGATTTCTTCTCCTGAATAACAACCGATCTCAGTCCTTTCGTTAGTTAGCCCCATCATAATATAGCTGTTATTGCCAATAAGAGTTTTAGTGACTGCTTCGAGGCCGGCCCCCAGTTCATTGGGCAGGCTAAGTTCGGCATTCAAGGCTGTTTTGGCATGCTGGGCTGAATTTAAAAGATAGCGGGTAGCTTCAAAAAAAAGGTGGGATGCATTATTCCAAATGTCATTCCAAGTCGTATAAGAAGTAGAATAAAGCTCATCGATGGTGGCCTGTATTTTAGGATCCCTATAAAAATGATTATTATAGACAGAGGCTTGGGGAGACTCTCTCATATGATCTGAAATGAATTTAATTCCGTTTTCGTCATTTTCAACCAGGGAAACTAATTCCTGATCTGCATCATAAAACTCCTGCCGGACAAGGTCACCAACAGAAGAATAGATATAGACAGTGCGGTTAACCAGAAGCTCTTCATTTAATGCAATGTCAAATTTGAGGTTTTCAGTGAATAATGGTTTGCCTGCAATAGGCTCTTTTTTACCCCATTCCATGATAATAATTTGTCGTTCGCTTACTCCGGTTAAATCCTCTTCGATTTCTCCCTGCCCGTCATCAACGACAGTGCGGTTTAATAGACCTTGAGGATCATAGTGAAAAAAAATACGTGATAATTGACCATTCATATTACGAAGAATTTTAGAGGTACATCTTTTTTCCGAATCGTAATCATAGAGTGTGGTCAGGCCGTTTTCATGCTGCCTTGCGATTATAATGTCTGGATTTTCCGACGAATAGACTGTTTGAATTTTTAAATCGAAATTATTTTCCTGCTCAGGCGCTTCAGAAGCAAGATAGGTTATTGAAAAAATGAATAAAAGAAGAGGGAAAATAATTTTAATTATCATAATTATCCTTAAATACTTTCAAAAGATTTGATTTTAAAAAAGCTGAATTTGTTTTGCAACCATTACATTATTAAAAAGAATTTTCATCAAAGAATTTCCATTAAAGCTTGAGCTGAATACTTTTTTTTATTATGATATAAACAAATTACATTTGATGGTGGAAATGTCAGAGCTTCATACTCTAAAAATACACAATAGCTATAGTTTGGATGAAGCCTGGAAGAATTTAGAAGAGGCTGGTTTTCAAATTGCATACGGGGAAGAAGAAAATGGTATTATTCTGCTTCATCTTTTTTTAAGGTCTGATGAAAAGCTGCCGACATTTCCCTGGATTATTGCTTGCCAAAAGTCCGAATTACCTCTCATTGATTGGGATTCCCAATGGGCTCAGCATGGATTAAACTTCAACAATGGTTTACTCACAATTAGCTTATGCGATTATGAACGGAATATTCCCGCCTTCTTTTTAAAGCCTGGACCAGGATTTGGCGATCTTTCCCACCCTACGACGCACTTAACTTTGAAACTTTTATGCAAACATTTAAAAAATGAAAAGGTAATCGATATAGGCTGCGGAAGCGGGATATTGACGGTAGCCGCCGTTAAAATGGGCGCTTCATTTGCATATGGCCTGGATATTGATGAAGCGGCGCTTAAGCATTCGTCGGAAAATGCGATATTGAACAAAATTGATAATTTATGTTGTTTTAAATTTCCTAATAATTTTGACTTAAAAAGTCAGGAACCAGTCATCATTCTAATGAATATGATCTCTTCCGAACAAATTATTGCATGGGATTCTCTACCTTCACTCCATACTCTAAAAGGATTGCTATTAATATCCGGGATTTCTTTAAGTGAAAAAAATTCTTATCTTCGTCAGGCACGTTTGCGTGGCTGGAAATTAAAAGATGAACTGGAACAAAATGAATGGTTAGGTTTTAGCTTTGCCCTCTCTTGATATAAATATTTTAATATAAGGATCGTAATATGTCTTTTTCTCTTGATTGTTCCTCGATGTATGTTTCCGCCTCTAATCAACTGGCTTCATGGTATGCCAGCGTTGCTTCTTTTGATATCATTTCTCGCATTAGAGAGATTGCTTTAACAAGTTTTTCTTATATGTATCAAATGTGCACGCGATCTGAGACTCCTGCAAACCAAATCAATGTTAAAACGGGTGCATTATTAAGTTGCGCGGTTCTTGTAATTCTTTTTTCAGTTGCGCTTATTAAAACAGGCAGACAAAACAGGCCTCTTGTACCGGGACAGATCCAATAACTCTGTTAAATTTTTCACTGACTTAGTGATAAGCACGCGGAAAATAACTAATCGCATCAATTTCATTTTTTGCACTATCAGGCCTATATGTTCATGTAGGCCATTTTATTCAATCTAGTGTTTGCCATAAAATTTAGCCTTAAATATTTAAGGGATTTAAGCAACTAGACAGCGAAACTTTATGCATAATTTCTTCAAATATATTTTTAGTAATTTTTTAATTTTTTTAGCTAATAATTAAAAAGGCATACAAATAAACTATACTGATTGCAATATAAACTGTTTTTGGCTATTTTGGTTAAAAACAAAAGAGACTAAGCTGATGAATTATCTAAATTCGAATTATGATTATAAAAGGCCTTATAGCGAAATCTCTAATCAAGATGAACATACTTCATCTGTTAATAAAAAACTAAGAACTAATGAAGTTTCTCAAATCATTGCCCAAGAATCAATCTTACCTGGCCAAAATCGAGAAAATGTAGCTTTCAACACATTGGAACATCATCTAAATAGAAATAGCTTAGAAAATAGTGGTGATTTTGCTTCGTTTCAAATTAATCTACAACATCCCCCATCATTTGCTCAACAATTTCCACATACTTATTATGGTATGCTATCTGCTAACAACTTTACGAATATTGCAAAAAAAATTTCAACCTATCATAAAAAGGTTCCTCAACAATTTTTCAATGACTACCAAACCCATTCAAGCCTCCAGACTCAATTTAGAACGGCCTCCTCTCTAAAAAGAAAACATATCGTCACTACAACGCAATCCCATTTAATGGGTACCACAATTGAATCATTCCCTAATGACATACTCTTTCGTGTATTTCAATTATTTCAATTAGCCAGCCTAAGAAAGATAGCTTCAGTCTCAAAAAAGTGGAATGTCATCGCAAATGAAGTGCAAATTAATCAAATCATTCAAGATCCAAACAAACCGATCGATATAGGATTAAGTGATGCTCTTTTACTCGCTATTCTTCGAAAACATGGAAGCAAACTGAGAAGCCTAAATTTAGGGGCACGGCAAATCAATGACAATCTACTGAAAGAATTGATTGAACACTGTCCCAATCTTTGTCACTTATTCATCAAATCCAATAAAGTAAGTGATCAAGGCCTAGCTCATTTAAAAGGGCTTTCTGCTTTACAGACGCTTAGCTTAGACGGATGCACCAAGATCACAGATGCCGGCCTAGCTCACATAAATGGGCTTTCTGGTTTAAAGACGCTTAATTTGAACAAATGCAGGAAGATCACAGATGCCGGCCTAGCTCATTTAAGTAAGCTTTCTGCTTTGCAGAAGCTTAACTTGAAGGAATGCACTATTACAGACGCCGACCTTGCTCCTTTAAAAGGGCTTGCTGCTTTAAAGACGCTTAACTTGGACGAATGTGTACGGATTTCTGATGCCGGCTTAGTTCATTTAAGAGAGCTTTATGCTTTACAGACGCTTAACTTGGGCGGATGCACAATCACAGATGCTGGCCTGGTTCACTTAAAAGAGCTTTATGCTTTACAGACGCTTAACTTGAGCGATTGCAACGACATCACAGATGCCGGCTTAGCTCATTTAAGAAGGCTGTCTGCTTTACAGACGCTTAGCTTGGGCGGATGCACCAAGATCACAGATGCTGGCCTGGTTCACTTAAGGAGGCTCTATGCTTTACAGACGCTTAACTTTGAGTTTAGTGAGATCACTGGTGCCGGCCTGGCTCATTTAAATGAGCTTCCTGTTTTGCAGACGCTTAAATTAGATCATGGCAAGAAGTTCACAGCTGCTGGGCTGGCTCCCTTAAAAGGGCTTCATGCTTTAAAGAAGCTTAGCTTGGTCTATTGCCAGGGAACTTAATTTGCACAACTGCAATCAGATTACAGATGCCGGCCTAGCTCACTTAAAAACGCTTACTGCTTTACAGACGCTTGACGTACGTCAATGCTCCCTACTCACAGATGCCGGGCTAGTTCACGTAAGAGGCCTTTATGCTTTAAATTCGCTATATATAAGAGATTGCCCCCAGATTACTGACCCTGGCTTATGGCAACTATTGGGTAGCGAATGAAACTTATTATAAAATTTCAGATGCAGGCATAAATGTCATTTGGGCATAGATGCTTGCTCATCGCTCTTTGATTCCTTTCGAGGAATAATTAGAGAAAAATTGTAGGTTTATGAGAGTAGCTGGGATGCTCCTATGAACTCTGCCTGAATTTGATGAAATGATTCAATCCCTTTTCATCAGCACGAATTTAAGATGCAATGAATAAACAAATTAAAATGAACGAAAGGTTGAGGTGTATATATTAAAATTTAACTAAGAAGAAAACAATAGAAGAAACTGAACAGCTTGCTTTTATCGCATAAAAAATTTAGAGTAATTGATGACCAGTGGAAAAGCCCAACAGATATAGGTGAATAGGGTCTTAATGAATTTCAAAAGGCTGTTAATTTTTTTCAGCGAATTCCAAAAAAATTTAGAATCATCACAATGTATTAGGGGAGAAAATATTAGGTCAGACCGAATATTTTTACTAGAATAAGCACTCCAAGAGGGAATCCTATTATCCACAACGCCATACCCCATAAGCCCATTTGATACTCTCTTTAATTTGAGCATGAGGCAGGCTTTCCGCAAGGGCAGCAGGCTTTAGCTTCAGATTTTTGAGAGGCATCAGGTGTAGGGTAATCGGTAATATAAAATCCGGAGCCTTTGAAATGAAGGCCAGCGCCGCCTCCAGGCTTCCGTTTGAATGTTACTTCTAAACATAACGGACATTCAGTAAAGGGGGCTTCGCTCATTTTTTGAAAGATTTCTTGTGCATGGCCACAGCTGGAACAGTGATAATCATAATTAGGCATACGTAATCCAAAATACGAATTTATTAAAATGAGGGTGTCTATCTATTAAGACACCCTCTTAAAGGCAAACAGACTACATCATTCCCATGCCGCCCATTCCGCCCATGCCGCCCATTCCGCCCATTCCACCCATGCCGCCCATTCCATCCATTGATGGCATGCCCGCTTTAGACTTAGGCTGAGGCTTGTCAGTGATCATCGCAGCAGTGGTCAGCAACAAGCCTGCAATGGAAGCAGCATTGATCAAGGCGCTTTTTGTTACAAGCACCGGATCGATAATTCCTGCTTGCAGAAGATCCTTAAACTCGTCCGTCAGGCCATCATAACCCCATGCGCCGTCAGCTTCAAAGATTTTTTCTGCTATCAGGTTACCCTGCTTTCCGCAATTATTGGCAATGGCAGTTGCCGGAGCAAAGGCTGCTTGCCTGATAATGGAAGCTCCGATCTTTTCATCGCCGCTTAAATCCAGAGCATCTAAAGCCTTGATCGCGCGGAGTAAAGCAACGCCTCCCCCAGGCACAATTCCTTCAGCGACAGCCGCCCTTGTTGCATGCAAAGCATCTTCTACACGAGCTTTCTTTTCTTTTAATTCTGTTTCTGTTGCAGCGCCCACATTAACAACCGCTACTCCGCCAACTAATTTTGCCAGACGCTCTTCTAGCTTTTCCCTATCATATTTGGTAGTGTTTGGATGGTTGAGCTCAGCCTTAATTTGAGATACTCGTTCTTTCACTTCGCCAGATTGTCCGGCCCCATCAATGATGGTTGTATCTTCTTTAGATATTTTGATGGTTTTTGCACGGCCTAAAACTTCAGGACCTACTTCATCTAACT
This sequence comes from Candidatus Protochlamydia sp., assembly GCA_013695355.1. Classification (GTDB taxonomy): domain Bacteria; phylum Chlamydiota; class Chlamydiia; order Chlamydiales; family Parachlamydiaceae; genus Protochlamydia. The sequence goes on along the minus strand of JACDAQ010000025.1, from coordinate 18,588 downwards.
GCAAGCCTACTTCTTCAGAGACCACTTTACCGCCAGTTAAAATCGCAATGTCTTGCAGCATGGCTTTTTTGCGATCGCCAAATCCTGGAGCTTTTACAGCACATACGACCATGCCGGCTTTGATTTTATTGACTACTAGAGTGGCCAATGCTTCACCATCAATATCATCTGCGATAATGAGCAAAGGGCGGGCCCCATTGGCCATTACTTTTTCCAATATAGGTATGATATCTTTGGCTGTGGAAAGCTTTTTATCTGTTATAAGTACCGCTGCGTTCGAGAGTTCGACTGTCATGTGCTCGGCATTTGTAATAAAATAAGGAGAAACATATCCCTTATCAAACTGCATGCCTTCAACATAGTCAACATGTGTATCAATTCCTTTAGCTTCAGCTACAGTGATGATACCATCTTTTCCGACCTTTTCCATGGCTTCCCCAATGATTTTACCTATGTCATAATCATTGTTAGCCGAAATGGTTGCGATTTGTTGGACTTCCTGGGCAGTATTGATAGGAGTAGCCAGCTTATCCAAAGCTTTTGTAATGCATTCAACAGCGCGATCAATACCGCGCTTAATGATCATGGGATTCGCCCCAGCTGTCACATTTTTTACTCCAGCTGTGAAAATTGCTTCTGCCAATACAATAGCTGTTGTCGTTCCATCGCCTGCAGTGTCAGATGTTTTAGCAGCAACTTGGTTGACAAGCTGAGCGCCCATGTTTTCAAATTTGTCTTTCAGCGCTACTTCTTTAGCTACTGTAACGCCATCTTTGGTGGAAAGAGGGGAGCCGAATCCTTTATTAATGACAACGTTGCGCCCTTTTGGTCCCAATGTCACTTTGACGGCTTTAGCAAGTGTTCTCAAGCCTTTTAAAATAGACTTTAAAGCTTCTTCATTAAATTGTAGCATTTTCGCCATAGGTCAATCCTTGTCTAAAGGTTAAGATAAAATTCCCAAAATGTCCGCTTCAGATAAAATCAAATAATCTTCATCATTATCTTTAAATTCTGTTCCGGCATATGCGCCAAATAAAATACGATCGCCAATTGCAACCGAAATAGGTTCCAGTTGGCCATTTTCATTTAACTTGCCAGGTCCGGCCGCAATGATATGTCCTTCTCTTGGTTTTTCTTGAGCAGAGTCAGGAAGAAGGATCCCGCCTTTAGAGGTTTGAGCCTTAGCTCGTTGAACAACAACTCGATCGCCAAGCGGCTTAATTTTGGTTTTAGTCGTCATGTCTGTACTCCTGTTTTTTGTGGAAGGTCCATTTTAGGAAGCAAGAGGATTTATGTCAAGTAGGAGAAGGGATATTTTAGCAGAGTAATTATGCGACTGCCAGATTGTAGTAAAGAACCTGTTCACAAAATTATCCGATCGAAGTTATTGAACAGGTTTCTAGCTCTATTTATATTCTGCCAGCAGATAGGATTGTCTTTTCTTTAAAAAATTTATTTTTTCAAGGGCATGTAGTTCCCGAAGTTTCCAAATGACATATTTTTCATCTTTTATTATGCGATAGACCTCAGCCGTTCCGTTGACTTTATTGAACATTTCAATTCTATTAGAAGCTTTTGTCAGGGCCTCTTGAAATTCCTTAGGGTAGAGGCTTTTTAGCATGCCGATGATCAGATACTGAGTGGTCACTGGAAGATATTCATGAGGATCAGTGATCACGATAAGGATTCCCTGGCAATTTGCTTGGGCAAATCGACCGAAGAAAGGGCGGAAATGAAAGGGATGGAAATGAACACCTGGAAAATGTTGTTCATTCAGCTTTTTGGCAAAAATTTCGGCCTCAATCCAAGGTGCTCCAACAATTTTAAAAGGTAAAGTATAGCCAATGCCTATGTTAACAAGTTGAAGCTCTCCTAACAACCCTGTCGTAGGGTAGTAAAAAGTTGTCTCGGCTTCAGGAATGTGGGGGCTGGTAGGGATCCAGGTCAATTTGGTATCGGCAAAGGTCATTTTTCGTTCCCAGCCTTGCATCGATATAATAGTTAACGTGCAGCCCACCTGGTATTCAGAATTAAAATAAAGGGCAAGTTCTCCTACAGTCATTCCATGGCAATAGGGAATATCGATATAGCCAACAAATGAGCGCCAGGCATTTTCAAGCATGGGCCCATCGACTGTTAAGCCATTTATTGGATTAGGTCTGTCGAGTACGTAAAAAGGGATGTTCAGTTTAGCGGCTTCTTCCATGGCGTAAAATAAAGTGGAAATATAGGTATAGGAGCGGGACCCTATATCTTGAATATCGTAAAAAAGAACATCGATATTTTGCAGCATTTCCTTGTTCGGTCTGCGTGTTTTGCCATGCAGGCTGTAAATAGGAATGCCCGATGGATCCTTAGAATCAGCCACTTTTTCATCTGCATAATGAGCTCCTGTCAAGCCATGTTCGGGAGAAAACAAAGCAGACAGCGTAAAACCATACTTAGCTGCATGGCTTTTAAAAACATTGACGGTTGAATGTCCTTCAGTATTGACGGCAGTATGATTGGTGATCAAACCAATGCGTTTTCCCAAAAAAAGATTTAAGTTTTCCTGTTTGAATAGGCAGTCTACGCCAACTTTGACTTCTGCATGGGCAAATAAGACAGGAAGTAGGGAGATGAAGCAAAAAAAATATTTTAAATATAACATAATCGAGCTAAAAAGTTTTGAAAAAAAGAAGATAGCAGCTTTGATATTTTTTAATCAGGTTATTATCCTTCCATTGCCCGATTACTATCTACTGATGTGAGTGTTTTAAGCCCATAATCTCTCTGCAACGGCTTACATTAAGTGCTGCAGGTGAGCGAGCACTTAATGCAAAATATAACTTTGCCATAGGCCTGATTATAACCTGGACAATCCTTCCATGTGTGATTACTTTCAGGGGATCAACTTTTTAATTATCTCACGGCCGCCACGGTTGGAGTTGAATGTTCGAAACCAAAGCTATTAAATGCTCGAAGGCAGCGGAGCTCAATTGGAATATCAAATAAAAGAGGTGAAAAATCTATCCTTCCATTCCTAGACCCTGCCCCTTCTTGAGCATGTCCTCTTAAAATTTGTTCGGCTGTATTTAATTTCAAATCAGTACTTTCAAATAATGAATAATCTAAAATGAAGGTCTTTTTTTCGATATTTCTGCTTTGGAAAAAAAATTCTCCTGCCTCTTCAAAATAGCCTTCACCACGAGCAAAAACAACTGTAGTTCCAGCAGGGTTGCGTCCATAAATACAAAATAAATCGCTTTGAGGCTGATCATATAAAGCATAACGGTTCTCTAGTGACCACGGCTTGATTTGTAATGCTGTTGCATTGTTTGTATAACGATTTTTTAATTCACTCCAATAAATAGGCTCATTTTCCGTAGTTGTGACATTGATATTAGCCATAAGATAAACATTTCTGGCTGGGCGTACTTCTGTGGCCTCTCTTGGGGTTATTCGGTACTGTTCAAGAACCCATTGCAAATTGCTATTAAAATTGGAAAAAAATTTTAAAAAACTCCCTAAGAATAAACTTGGTATAATAAGAACAATAGCGGCGGCAGTTTTTAGAAAACTTTTTTCAATCGGGTTCACTTCAAATTTAACGAAAAAATTTCCTTGGTGGAGTGTGGGGATGGCAGTAAAGTTTCTGCCATAGCAAAGATAACGCAAAGGGGCCAGGCATAAATCAGCTCCCTTATCTAAGGAAGATTTACCGGGATAATGAAAAGATGTATGTAAACTGTCCGCAAATGATTGAATTCTTTGTGGCATTATAGGCTCCTAATTTGGCATTTATTTAATTTTTAATAATACGAAATTTGTTAGAGTGTTTCATTAATATGAATTAATTGTCAATAATACTAGCAGAAACTTATACCCAAGTGAATTCAAAAGTTGAAATTTGGACTGCTTCAAAGCCCCGGGGTTGGCGGATCTAAAAAGGCCCAATATTAATAATATGGGGTCATTTTAGATCCGACAACCGCGGGAGCTTTCAAGCTAGTCCAAATCCAATTTTTGAGTTCACTTGGGTATATTTAGCAAAAGAAAGGCTGCTTTTGCTAATTTGTACAAAATCTTACAAAGCGTTAAAATAGCCTTTTTTTTCAATTTCTCCAAGAGGTCCTGATGACACTTTCTCCTTTGTTAGAACAGGCCGCAATGCAAATTCAATCTGTAAAAGAAAAAAAACTTTCTTCAACAGACAGGACCGAGGCTGCCATTTCCTTAGCGGCAATTTTGTTAGAAGAATCCAATCGCATTCAAACATCCTCTGAAAAAAACCAGCAGGCGCGCCTTGCCGGCCTGATGAAAGATCCCCTCGGTAAAGTTTTTGCAGCAGCAGTGACCGATCAATGTTTTCGAAGTGCCAGCATCAGTCGGTCAGCTGATCAGATCTTATATCTCATTAATAAGTATGGAATTCCCCCCCACATCTCAACTGATAGCAAAAGGACTTTAAAAATAGTGCGAACAATGGGAAAAGCACTTTCTTTTCTTGTTGTTCCATTTACAAATGCTTTCCTGCGTAAGGAAACAAGCCGTGTAATTTTACCTGGAGAGGAAAAAACCCTGGATGCCCATTTGAAAAAAAGGAAGAGCGAAGGCGTTAACATTAATTTGAACCATTTGGGAGAGGCAATTCTAGGAGAAGAAGAAGCCGAAAGGCGCTTACAAATTTATTTAAATGATCTGGCAAACCCTTTAGTTGAATGCATTTCAATTAAAATTTCCACTTTATACAGCCAGATCAGCCTCCTGGCCTACGAAGAGACGGTTCAAATTTTAGGCGAAAGGCTGCGGAAGCTTTATCGTGCAGCCATCAAACATCCTTATAAAAATTTTAAGGGAAAATGGGCCCCCAAATTTGTTAACCTGGACATGGAAGAATACCGCGATCTCCATCTGACCGCTTCCCTATTCCGCGAAGTCTTGGACGAACCGGAATTTCAAGGGCTGGGAGCAGGAATAGTGCTTCAAAGCTACTTGCCTGATGCTTTTTTATTGCAGCAAGAGCTTACCGTGTGGGCGCTGCGGCGCTGCGCGCAAGGAGGGTCGCCCATTAAAATTCGACTGGTTAAAGGGGCTAATTTGGCAATGGAGAAAGTTGAGGCATCCCTACGAATGTGGCCTCAGGCTCCTTTTGATGATAAAGTCAAAGTGGATGCAAACTATAAAAGGATGGTTGCTTATGCCTGTGAAAAAGAACATGCCCGTGCAGTGCACGTAGGTATAGGGAGCCATAATTTATTTGACATTTCTTATGCTTTGCTGCTTCGGAGTGAAAATGAGGTAGAAAAAGAAGTGGGTTTTGAGATGCTGGAAGGGATGGCCGATGCTACGCGCAGAGCCGTTCAAAGTTTGTCTGGAGATATGCTGCTGTATTGTCCTGCCGCCAAAAAAGAAGAATTTCAAAACGCAGTGGCCTATCTGATCAGACGCTTGGATGAGAACACGGCCCCTGAAAATTTTCTTAGAGCTGCCTTTGATCTTAAGCCTGGAACAATCGAGTGGGAAGAGCAAGCACGGCGGTTTAGAGAATCGGCCGCCATGCAAAAGCAAGTCCCTTTTTTGCCAAACCGCAGTCAAAACCGTTTGAGTGATAATTTTAAATTAAATAACTATTTTAAAAATATTGCCGACACAGACTGGGCTTTGCCGCAAAACCGGAAATGGGCAGAAAAAATTCTGCGTGAATGGAAGGAGAAAGAGCATACTTCCATTCCCTTGATCATTAATGGATATGCCTATGATTCAGGAAAGAAAGGGAAGGGAATCGATCCGTCGTTTCCAGTTGAAACCCTTTACACTTACGCTTTGGCTGATTTAGATCATATCGATCTAGCTTTAAACGCTGCTAAAGAAGCGGAGCCAAAATGGTTAGCAGTATCTACCAGGGAGCGATTTGATCTGCTTGGCAAAATAGCCGAAGGCTTGATGCAAAAGCGCGGAGACTTGATTGGTGCAATGGTTGCCGACGTTGGAAAACCGGTTCAAGAAGCGGATATTGAGGTTTCCGAGGCAGTAGATTTTGCCAATTACTATCGTAATAATTTGTTGGAGTGGTCCCAAGTATCTGGAATGCAATGGATCCCTAAAGGCACAATTCTAGTGGCTCCGCCATGGAATTTCCCTTGTTCCATTCCCTGCGGAGGGATTCTTGCCTCACTGGCAGCAGGGAACTGCGTCATTTTTAAACCCGCCCCAGAGGCTACCCTGATAGGCTGGCATTTAGCTCAGATATTTTGGCAGGCAGGCATCAGCAGGCAGGTACTGCAATTTATCGCTTGCGAAGAAGGAACGGCCGGCAACGCGCTCATTCAGGATCCCCGCCTTTCTGCCGTTATTTTGACAGGGGGGACCGAAACGGCCAAGCATTTTTTGCAATTGAAACCTGATTTAGACTTAATTGCTGAGACAGGGGGTAAGAATACAATGGTCATTACTGCCTTATCTGACAGGGATTTGGCAATTAAAGATCTGATCCAATCCGCATTCGGTTATGCAGGCCAAAAATGTAGCGCCTGCAGTCTGGCGATTTTAGAAGCAGAAGTATATGACGATCCCCACTTTCTCAGACAGCTGCGAAATGCAGCTTCCAGTTTAAAAGTAAGCTCCCCTTGGAGTTTAAATGCCAAAGTGAATCCAATGATCCGTTTACCGCAAGGGGCTTTGTTAAGAGGGTTGACAAAGCTGGAAGAAGGAGAAAGCTGGCTATTAAAGCCCGAAGAAGACTCCCAAAACCCCCATCTTTGGACCCCCGGAATTAAATTAGGTGTAAGATCGGGAAGTTTTACTTTTCAGACCGAGCTGTTCGGGCCAGTACTTGGAGTCGTGAGGGCAGATAATTTTGAGCATGCATTGAAACTAATGAATCAAACCCCCTATGGATTAACGGCCGGTATTCATTCGTTGGATGAAAGAGAGCAAAAAAGATGGGCGGCTGAAATAGAAGCCGGCAATTGCTATATCAACCGCACAATTACAGGGGCTGTAGTAGAACGCCAGCCTTTTGGAGGGTACAAAGATAGTAGTTTTGGAAAGGGGTATAAGGCCGGCGGCCCGAATTACCTGCTGCAATTCATGCAAGCGGTGCAAATTTCCCTGCCTGAAGAAAAGGTAGAAATTAAAGGTGAACTTTCAGCATTCTATCTGTCTGTCAATGAACAAAACCTTTTAAGCGGTCCTGAACAAACAATTTGGCAGGCAAGCGTCCATAGCTATGTCTTTTATTGGGAAAATTATTTTTCAAAGACTTTTGATCCAAGCCTCGTAGTGGGACAGGATAATCTGCATCGCTATCTTCCCCATTCTCAATTATTGCTAAGGGTTGAAAAGGAAGACAGCTTAGTGGATATTGTACGTGTGATCGCAGCCTCTGCCGTATGCACTACGCCGCTTGAGGTCAGTGTAGAGGATGAAATTCTTTACCAAAAAATCATGAAGCTAAGGCTCCCCCCCTTTGCATACCTGACGTATGAAAAGGAGGCTCAATTAGTTGAAAGGATCGCACAGGGCAAAATTAAGCGCGCTAGATTATGTGGCAAAGTCACGCAAGCTCTGATTGAAGCGCTTGCCAATGCCGGCTGCCGTTTAAATAGAGGGGCTGTCATGGCTAACGGAAGAGTGGAGCTACTGCAAATGTTAAGAGAAGCGAGCATTAGCTCCGACTATCACCGCTATGGCAATTTAGGCGATAGGGAACAGGAAACAAGAGCTCCTTTAATCGGAGCCGACGAGGTACGTAATGATGAATCTGTCTGATCTCAATTCTGCTCAGCAGGATGCAGTTAAAATTTTAGAAGGGCCAGCTTTGGTCCTTGCAGGAGCTGGGTCGGGGAAAACCAGCGTTGTGACCCGCCGGATCGCCCATTTGATCGAAAGCGGCGTTCCCGCGTCTAAAATATTGGGGCTGACTTTTACTAATAAAGCTGCACAGGAAATGAGGGAGCGTGTCACTAGACTAAGCCAGCATCAGGTCCTAATCTGCACCTTCCATAGCCTTGGGGCGAGGGTACTGCGGGAATGTGTGCATGTTTTAGGCTATGGTCGCGATTTTACAATATACGACGAAGAAGATGTGGACAAGATCATCAAAGCCTGTCTTGTAGAGCTGGGATTAAAAGAAAAAAAAATGGAGGCCAAGCCTTTCAGGACTTTAATTTCAAAAGCCAAAAACGACCTTTTATATCCTAATGAAATTTCTGCATTTGACGGGTCCTCCGATGTAGAGGCTGTTTTTCCGTCGGTTTATGCCCTATACCAAAGGAAACTGCTGGAATATCATGCGGTCGATTTTGATGACCTCCTATTTCTCACCGTTAAAATTTGGCAAGACTATCCCGAAATTTTAAACCGTTTCCAGATGCGTTGGGAGTTTGTTCTGATTGATGAATACCAGGACACCAATGAAGCGCAATACACGCTGGCACAGCTCCTTGTAGAGAAAAGATTGAACTTGTTCGTAGTAGGGGATCCCGACCAGTCCATTTATTCCTGGAGGGGGGCCCAGGTCAGAAATATATTGAATTTTGAACGGGATTTCCCCGGTGCAAAAGTAGTGCGCCTGGAACAAAATTATCGCAGCTGTACCAATATTTTGGATTGCGCCAATGCTCTGATCAAAAATAACACTAACCGCTTTGAAAAGGAATTATGGAGCGATTTAGGGCCGGGCGAAAAAATCAAGTTGTTCATAGGGCAGGATGAAAGGGAAGAAGCAGAGTTTGCGGCCTCTCAGATCAGTTATTACCGCAATCAGAACATCCCACTGAGGGAAATGGTCGTTTTTTATCGAACCAATGCCCAATCGCGCGCTTTTGAGGACTATCTTCTTTATAGCAGGATCCCTTATGTGATTATAGGGGGAGTCTCATTTTATCAAAGAAAAGAGATCAAGGATACCCTGGCATTTTTGCGTTTTGCAAAATCGGGCACTGACTTTGTGGCATTTGCAAGGACCATTAATCTCCCTAAGCGGGGGATGGGCGAGGCCACAATTGAAAAATTAAGGCAGGGAGCAAATGAAGAGGGGCTGACCCTTTTAGCCTTCTGCGATGGGCTCTTAAAAGATGCTAAAATGAAAGCGCTTGTGCGCCTTTCCGCTAAGCAAAAGGAAGGCCTGTCCGCCTACATGAAAGTCATTCATGAACTGCGTCAATTGATCAGGGACGAATCGGTAAGCGCGATTGTGATCAAAACGATTGAACAGACAGGTTATTTGGAATTTTTAGCTGAAGATAGGGAATCATTTGAGGAACGGCGCGAAAACTTGAATGCCTTGATAGCCAAAGCGACCGAATGGGAAATTTCTGCTGTTTTCCCAACTTTAGAATCATTTTTGGAAGAGCTCTCTTTAAAATCAAATTTGGACGAGGTTGATCAAACCGTCGACCGGTTAAGCTTAATGACCATCCATAATGGCAAAGGGTTGGAATTTAAAGTTACATTCCTAGCCGGACTTGAAGAAGACCTTTTTCCGCATGTCAACTCGATCAATCGCGGAGAAGATGTCGAAGAGGAGCGCAGGCTTTGCTATGTTGGGATGACCCGCGCCAAAGAATACCTGCATTTGAGTTTTTGCCATTGCCGCTATTTATGGGGAAATCTCCGTCCCCAAAGGCCCAGCCGCTTTTTAAAGGAACTTCCAACCGAATACATCGAACGGGTGCGGCATCCCAAACTTGCCCCCAAAAAATATCCGACGGTAGATACGATCCAAAGGGAGAGAATGATTTACATTGAGAAGCCTTTGCAAAAAAATGAAGAGATTTTTCAAATAGGGGATGCTCTTTTCCATAAGGATTTTGGCATAGGACAGGTCAAAGAATCGTATCAAGGTTCCATGGGCCTGACCTACAAGATCCTTTTTACCAAGGACAGCAGTTTAAGGACGCTGGTTGCCAAGTATGCAAACTTAAGCAGAGTCTAAAATTGAAATAGAATATGTGAATTTAAAAAATGTTTTATATGCTATAATCATCAGACGTTTGCTACTTTGGCATGGGTCTAACAATTATAGGTAGGGCAACAGCATTCTCTATTTTATGCTGCTCTTATAGGGCCCAAGATATGGCTTTGAATCAGCCCTGGTCTTCCGCCCATGCATAATCCAGAAATGCAGTCTCTACATCCGACTCTACCAATACATTTCTTTATATCCGAAAAAGTTTAATAATATATTTTCTTTACAACAAATTACAACTCACTAATGATTTGCTTTTTATTTTTAAAACCATCGGAGTAGGACTATGTTAAGTAGCACGGCCCATATTTATATTGTGAGACACGGAGAAACACTAGATAATGCATTAGGCAAAATTCAAGGATCGTCGAATATCAGTCCTGATAATGAACTCAATGAAGCTGGTATTAATCAAGCGAAATCAGCAGCAGCTAAATTAAATACAATATCATTTGAATGCAGATTCACATCTGATCTCAAACGAGCCCAACAAACCTTAGAAATTATAACTGATCAAAATTACAAGATCGACCCACGTATAAGGGAACGAGACTGGAAAGTGTGGGAAAAGCGCACAATGGAAGAATTTAATGTCAATCCCGATTTACACTGGACACAAGTTGAGTCAGACTCTGAAGTGCGCGACAGAGGAGTGGCTTTTTTGAATGAGATTGGCAAAAGTTGTTTAGGTAAAACAATTCTTGTAGTAGGTCATGGTGGTTGGATGAGAAATGTTCTCATACGAATTTTTAATCTCGATTGTAAAGTTGAGGACATCAAAGTGGGTAATGCTGCCTACTATAAGCTCGAATATTGTAACAACGAGTGGAAAATGGGTAAGGAAAATGATGGCATCCGAATACCGGAAACAGCCTTTCCTAAATAATCAATTAAATTTCTTGAAAATGGCATTGGGGTCGGCCGGGCATCCGGGCATTTAAAATATACGAATGCCCGGTCTGGCCTCAATATGACCCCATGCGTACAATTTCTTCTAAATGACTTTTCTGCTGTAAGTTATGTTTTCAAACAAGTGCGCATCTAAGTATGTCACTTATTAACTATAAACATTCACGTGATTTCCTCTGGAAATTCGCATATTTTTTTTAAGGAGTTACATATGAATTTTCCAGGAGTTTTTAACGACATTCCTATTATGGTTTTTATGAATGAGCCTAATAAAAGCAAAACAGAGATGGAGCAAGAGTTTTTTCTAAACGCAATACAAAAAAAACCTAATTGTGCTGAATTTTATGTTGTGCTGGGAGTGCGTCTTACCATAGATGATACAATTCAACTTCTCGATGGAACTCCGATGACAAAGCAAAAGCTCTATCTTGAAGCAATACACATCAATCCTCATTATGCTTTAGCTTATCATAATCTTGGTACTACACTCTCATCCAATGGAAAAATTCAGCTTCTAAATGAAAATTGGATGACACAACAAGAATTATTTCTTACATCAATAAAAAATGATCCAGATTCCGCTTTATCTTATCATTCCTTGGGAACAACCTTGGAGCAAAATGGCAAAATAAAGCTATTAAACGGAAGTTGGATGACGGATCAAGAGCTGTTCCTTGTTGCAATACAGAAGGATCCACATTTCGGTTTACCTTATTCCTTTTTAGGGCTGACAACTCCCACGTGATGGAGAAATACAGCTATTAAATGGAACTTGGATGACAGAAAAAGATTTATTTCTCAAAGCAATACATATTGCCCCCCACCTGGCAGTCCCCTATTTTTATCTTGGATCTATTCTCGCTATAGGTGAAAAAATTAGGCTTTTTAACGGCACCTTGATGACACAACAAGAGCTCTTTATAAAAGCAATCCAATGTAACCCAAACTTAGATTTGGTTCATTATTATTTAGGTCTAACTTTGCCACTTGACGGAAAAATAAAGCTATTGGATGGAACTTGGATGACAATACAAGATTTATTTATTAAAGAGATTAGCCTTAATAATAGTTTTGCAGCAGTTTATCATCAACTTGGCGCCATTATGCCTGACAATGGAAGAATACGTCTTTTAGATGGAACTTGGGTGACAGACAAAGACTTATTTTTAAAAGCTATACATTTGGATTCTAACTTAGCAGCAGCTTTTTATGATCTTGGGGTAATTCTTCCTGTTAATGGCAGAGTAACTCTTCTAGATGGCAATAAAATGACAAAAGAACTTATTTCTTAAAACAATAGATATCAATTCTAATTATGCAGCAGCCTATCTAAATCTTGGAGTCCCAATGCTTCGAGATAGTAAAGTTCAGCTATTGAATGGCAAATGGATGACTCAAGAGGAACTATTCCTTAAATACAAGTCAATTAATAATAACACATACATAACACCTAATCCACAGCTACCTGAAGAAGCAATTAAAAAAATACTCGAAAATTTAAAACCAGATAATCTAGCAAATACTCATATTGTTTCAAAAAAATGGAATGAGTGGTCTGAAAAGGCGTTAATAAACTGGTTCAATAAGAATGCACAGAAGCCCATTAGTCTAAAATTAAGTAATAATTTTCTTCTAGAATTTGTTAAGAAAAACGGGCAGGATCTCGAAATTTTAAATTTAGATTGGGAAAAATATCGTCGTCCCGAGATAGACGGCGATTACCTCAAAGAGTTGATTAAATATTGTCCTAACCTTCGTCAGTTATTTATGAGATCTCATAAAATTACTGATGCAGGTCTTGCGCATATATCACGTCTAACAACCCTGCAATCTCTTGGCTTGAGGTACTGCAAACAAATAACAGATGCAGGTCTTATAAATTTTTCGAGCCTCACATCTTTGGAAACGCTTGACCTGACGGGCAACGAACAAATTATTGGAACTGGCTTTGCTCACTTATCAAATCTTACAGCCCTTAATTTATATTCCGGTAAGCGAATTAACCTATTAAACAACAAAGAAAAATTATTGAAGCAGGTTAAAATCCCTATTAATATGTATATATTAGATATTAGATATTTTGATGAGTTATAAAATTTAAATCAAACTAACTGCAATCGGGTAAAAAGTTATGAGAATTAATTTAACTTTATTTAAGAGGAGAATTTAATAAATTCTCAATTAACATACCTAAATATATAGAGATAAAAAACACGCATTTCATCTTGATAGGTAGTTTTAAGGCATTGGAAAGGAGCAATAAATATCTAATTTATTGCTCCTTTCCTACCTTGTAATTTTTATCTTCGGCGCCCGCCGCGGTAGCTGTCAAAATTGGTCCCACTGTTCGGATTCATAAAATTCTCCCGTTCAACTGAAGGATAAGTGTTATAGCCTGTATACCTTCCGTTTGGACTGTTTGGATTGACCCCTGTTGTGCTATATGAGCTATAACCTGCATTAGGATCATTGTAGCTGCCAGGATAGCCGCCATTCCCTTGAGTGTAAAAGTAGGGATCGTAAGCATCATACCCTATTCCACGCATGCCTGGAAATTCCTGATCGTAGGCCTGGTTTTGATTTTCTCCACTATAGAAAGCTTGCTTATCGTAACGCCATCCTTCCCTGTTGTCCCAATTTCCTCTATTTAAGTTTCTGTTAGAGAGTGATTTATCATCATTGTCGCGAAATGCGATGGCTTCCCGTTCCCCGTAACGATTGGGCTGAGTGGGGAGTGGAAGTCTTGATGCAGGGTAGTTAGTTGGGGTATTTTGATATCGGTTACTTCGCACCGGTGTTTGTGTTTGCTGGGGTGCTTGCGGGTTAGCGGTATTTGTTGTCTGATAGGTAGAATAGTCTGCAGGAGCCCCTGTAAGCGCGGCGAATGCAGTCATTGCCATGCCAATTGAAGTGCAAAGTAAATAAGAACGGACTGAATAATAGATCATAATACCTCTTTAGTTGCAAAATTTTAAGACATTGATTCAAGCGCCTCATCCAGCGTTGGGAATATTTCAAGCACCTTATGCATGGAAACTATTTCAAACATTGTACGAACGGGTTTATTGAGATGCACAAGTTTTAAAGTACCTTTCTGAGAACGGAGATTGCGTTGGAGAGATAAGAGCACGCCAAGTCCAGAACTGTCTATAAATTGCAAATTAGTAAGATCGATGATGACTTTTATAATATCTGTCGATTCCAAAAGTAGGAAAATCTCTTCTTTAAATGCAGGAGAGTTTTTAGCATCCAGATTTTCTTCCAACGGAGTAATGACTAACTTATCTTCTTTAATATAACTGGAAAATTCCATCGTGTCCTCATGAAATTGATACATTCCCCATCATGGATCAAAATATTTTATTGTCAAGACATCTGAAGTAAGTTACAAAAGAAAAAAAGGAGCATGTATGACTTCGTCTAATAGTATTCCATCGGCAGCCTTGAAAATTCAGACCAAGGCCGGTCTTACCCAGGGGTTGATGATGTCTGCTCATATGCAGCAGGCTATCCACTTGCTTCAGCTTCCTTTACTTGAACTGGAACCTTTTATTGAAGAGCAGGTTGCATCGAACCCATTATTGGAAATTGAAAATGAAGAGGGCCTAGGTAGCGGGGATGATTTCGACCCATTTCAAAAAGTCGATGATTCAGAGAAGGACATCACTATCGATGAAAAAGATTTATCAATCCTTACCCGGTTGGACGAAGATTACAGGGATCATTTCAATGCGGATGAAACGGCCATTCAACGCAGTTCTGAAGAAGAAAAAAAACAAACTTATTTAGAGCAATCGATCTGCGCTAAAAGTACTTTATATGAACATTTGATCAAAGAGTCGCACGAAATCTTTGAAACGGAAGAGGAATTGGAAATTGCGGAGGTCCTCATTGGATATATGGATGAAAATGGTTTTTTAAGCACACCTGTTAATGAGATCTGCATCCTGCATCAATTTTCAGAAGAATCTGTTTTGGCAGTATTGAAAGAGATCCAACAATTCGACCCTTACGGCATAGGCGCCTTTTCCATCCAGGAATCATTTTTAATTCAGTTAAGCTGCTTAAAGAAAAAAAACACTTTGGCTTATGTATTGATTAAAGATCATTATGACCAGCTTCTTCACAACCAGATCCCTCAAATTCAAAAGGAATCAAAATATTCGTACGATGAAATTCAGGAAGCCATTGAAATGATCGTAAAATTGGATATACATCCAGGGATGCATTATTCAAGGCATCCTGTTCAATCCATCTTTCCAGATGTGACAATCAGGCAGGAGAATGATCAACTGATTGTAGAGGTCGATCGAGACCGGGCCCCAGCTCTTAAAGTCAATCGCAAGTACCTGAACCTGCTTAATGATGAAAATGTGTTGTTGGAAACAAAGCAGTTTATTAAGCGGCATTTATTTTCAGCCAAATGGCTAGTGCGTAATCTTCAGCAAAGATATTCCACCATTGAGCGGATTGCCCAGTCGCTAGCGGATAAGCAGTATGAGTTTTTTACACAACCCGATGGACAGTTAAAGCCCCTGACCATGAAAACTCTATCGGAAGAACTTAATTTGCACGAATCAACAATTGCCAGGACAGTTGGTAATAAATACATTAATAGCCCCAGAGGAATTTTTCCATTGAGGGCTTTTTTTACTGCCAAATATGTTTCTGAAGAGGGTGAGGACATATCGGCCCAGACGATAAGAGATGCGATTGAGAGAATGATCAAAGAAGAGGATAAGCAGCACCCTCTTTCAGATGAAAAAATTTCAAAACTTCTAAAAGAAAAAGGATTTACGTGCGCTCGCAGAACTGTCGCCAAATATAGGATGGCTTTGCAATTTGGTAATACGCAGCAGCGAAAAAAATACCTTGAGAAGTGAGATTTAAATCAGGCACCCTTAAGAGCCTCTTAATTTACTCAAGCGAAAAATTAGCATTTCAGCCAACTTGGTCAGCCTAATCGAAGTCGACATCCAGTGTTTAGTATAAGTAAATAATGGAATTGGGGTATCTTCTTCAGTAAAAATAAAGGGTGGAAGCCTATCTAATGGATAGGGATTAGCTGAAACGTTTTTAACCCAACCATTATTATATTGGTATTTGAATCCAAAAACCCCAGTGCTATAAAATATTTTTTCTTGCTGAGATCCAAGTAAATGGGCCGCGAATATTTCCATATATTGCAAGGAGTTTTTTAATAAGATTGCCTTTTCCTGATCCTGCAGATCGATTTTATTAATGATCTTCTGCCTGAAACCTTTAATGTCTTTATTTTTAAAGTCCATTTCAATCTTATCAAAATCAACTTCATTTGAATTAGAAAAAAAACATACATTTTCAGGCAAATCATTAATTAATTTAAAAATCATTTCCCGACTTTCATCTAAATTAATAATTAAATCAAAAATAGATTGATTTATCTCATTAATAGAAGTAAATTCTATGATTTCTTTATCTTTTTGAGTTAAATTTCGTTCCATTTCATTATATTTTTCTTTAAAATCACCCGTCAAAATATTTTGAGTTTCTCTAATTATCCTAGTTGCCAGAATTTGATCAAATTTACCTTTATATAACTCTTTTTGCATTTGGGATAAAGTGTCATCAATGGCTGCTATTGCGGCCGTACGATCTAAACCCCCATCACAGCTGATGATCGTATTAATATTCATAAAGCGATAGAGCATCAAAAAAAGTTCTATTTCACTTGTACGCGAGAGAGCAGGTGCTCCTTCGAGCTTTAATTGAAGCGCAATTAGGTGTTCGTAAGTCTGCAAAATTAGTATGGCTCTATCATAAAAACAACTGACTGAATAATTTAACACTTTATAAGTAAGTAAAGCTTTAATTAAATTTTTAATTCTAGTTCGAAGTTCTTTCAGTTGATCTTGAAGTTTGATTTGATTATCAAGATTATTTTCTATTGAAAGTTCAGGCGAAGATTGGACTGCATTAATCCTTATATTTTGTACATTAGGCATAATTGAATCAATTCTTCGTTCGGAATGGGGTTTGATTGATATATCCTTAAACTCTTTATCGACAACCTGTTCTTCTACAAAAGATTCATATTTACTCGTTTTTGAAAAAATTGAAATCCCTGTACATATTAAAAAGAATTTTTTCCATTCCTCAGTCTTAAAATTAAAATTTGCCTCTTTTAAAAATGAAGAAATCTCAATGCAAACCATTTCTGCCATTTGGGCGAGTGCGTAAATATTGATTTCCGTAACCGCCAGATCTTCCGATGGTTCCTGTGAAGCAACATTATAGGCAGTATTGACATGCATCAAACAAAAACCAATTTTTTCCTTATTTGGAATGGATTCTATTTCGCTTATTTGAGTCTGAACATTTTGTACAATTTCTTTTTCGTTAGTTATTGAATTAAGTTGATGCAAAACCCACCGATTATTTTTAATCTCATTTTTAACAGGTAATTCCAGCAACAGTTTAATAAGTTCTTTCCCTTTCAATGGAGTATCTACAGCGCCAGTACAAATTGTGATTTTTTTGTTGCTTGCTTCTATTTTGTAATAAAGATTGCAAAGATGCAATGTTTTGTGATGAACCCTCTCACATGTTCCTACAACTCCTTGTTCAAAAGTAATCTGATTATTATTCGTGATCTCAGGTCTGATAGGTACCCATTCTACACTGCCATTTTGAGCTGGAACAGCTATAGCCTTAAAAGGTAATTTCATAAACTCAGCCACACTTTTGATGGCCGTTTTATTAAATTGTGATTCCTTACTGACATTTTTGCGGCTGTCAATCAGCATAAGGCGTGGAATGCAAACACCCTTGTCAGTGGCCCAGCCCACCGTTCTTGCTTGAGAGCAATATTCATTGCGTTTGCTTATCAGGTTTCTTCCCTTTAATCCATATTTTTCAAGGTCCAGATCTATTTTCAAATCAGGAAAATAGGGAAGTAATTTATTATAAAAAGAATCGAAAAGAGTATTTATTTTTATAAATAACTCAGAGCCTATTTCATTAAGCGAATTGGATTTTACATTGTCTCCTAAAAGTAGGTAATTACCAGACAATTGTTGCAAACCCTTTTCAGCTGATAATTTAATAATAGATTTCATATTTATCAATTTGAAAAAAAAGTAAAGACTGTCTTGTGAACAATCTTCTTTTGCGTGTGGTTTGAATGAATTTAATCTTTTCTTTAATTCATCTGTTTTAGTAATTAACTGAATAAATATATTTAAAGTGTCATCAAAAGTGGCAGTCGGAACATTGATCGTCGTAATCCATTGAATTTTTGTGCTATTAAAATAGGAAGATCGAGGGTTCAATTTGAATTGATCTGTATAAACTAATCCTTTTCCTATAAGGTCAGCATTTAAAGATTTTAAAAAACCAGTAATTATCTTCCTTTCATTATTAAGGTGTTCCCAATTGATTTGAGATTGAATAATAGAAGAAAAAAAATGATTATTTGTATCCATGGAAAAGCCTTATTTGAGCGAATTTTGGAGAAACTGGCCAAGGAATGGATATAAAAAATATAGGTTAAGTTGTCAAATAATTAATTTATTAATTTCGATTGAATAAGTACCCCTTTACCACTAAATGAAATACCAATTGCTATTAACCTGAGTTTGGAGTTTTTTCGCTCTTTGGGCTGCGTCAAAGCCTCGGGCTTGAAAAATAACTTTGAGGGTAATATTAATCAATATGACCCTCAAAGTTATTTATTCAATCGCGAGAGC
>JACDAQ010000042.1 GCA_013695355.1 Candidatus Protochlamydia sp. | reverse complement strand
CAGCAATTCGGATTGCAGGGGATAATGAGCGAATTCTTCTTTTTCCTCTCTAGAGGAAATCAGAAAAAATGAAATCAAGTAAAAAAAAAGAGGACATAGCGGCACCTCTCGTGTATAGTGGATTTTCAACTAACTACTAACCACGTGAGAACCGTTATGTCCATCTTCTATCCTACTATTTCCAGCAAAAAAAATAAATCATTTTTCTACACCATAATCTCAATGGCAGCAGGTTTTGAACTTAAACAACAGGAAGGTATGTCTTATAATGCTTTTCAGAAGCTTTTGAAGAAATTTCTAAAAAAAATCCGACAAAAACGTTACCCAAATCATGTATTTAGATATAAAAAAACTTTACAAAATGAAAATACTATTCAAAAGCAAGAACATCAAACAAAGGAACTAATTAATTATTTAGAAGAAATTGAAAGCACAAAGACAGAGGAAAATAACAATATTGAAAAAGAGGGAAATATAGAATGTAAGCTAGAATTAATCACCATGCTAAAACAATTCCTCGAAAGAAAACATATTCTACAGCATATTGAGAGCACAATTCCTGATAGGCGTAACCAAGAGCTAATTACTTATTCAAAACAAACGATTATAATTTGCGCTCTAAGCATTTTCCTTTTTAGAATGGCTTCAGGAAATAAATATGATGATAAATTCCATGATGCTGATGAAAAATATTGTATAACGAATATGTCGAAATTTATCGATGCTCCTGAAGATCGAGTCCCCGTAATAAAGACAATTGAAACTTTTTTAAAAAACTTAACAGAGACTAGTGTAAACAATTTAATGATTGCTTTTTTTAAGGATCTACAGAAATCAAAATTTTTTAAGCAACACCCACAAATTATGCCTGGAGACTTTTTCCTTTTGGCTGCAGATTGTGTTCATACCCATACCTATGACCACTTTCATCACAAAGATGCTCACGGCAACAATGATTGTCCTTGTTGCTTAAAGCGAGTTTATAACAAAGGAACAGCGAAAGAAATAACTAAATGGATGCATATTACACTTGTGTTCAGTTTTGTTTTTACTGGTGGATTAAAGCTTCCTATTTATCGATATCCTATTCATGCACGACAAGTCCCGGATCTAGAAACAGCCTCAGAAGAAATCCACAAGCAAGAATGTGAACTCGTTGCTTTAAAAGTAGCTCTTCCCTTTCTTAGAGAGGCATTCCCAAAAATGAAGATTGTACTTCTTTTAGATGGTTTATATGCCAATAGGCCTGTGATTCGACTAGCTGAAGCGCATAGGTCCGGATATATCATTGTAAAAAAAGACGGCTGTTTGCCTACTCTCTCTAAAGAGTGTGATGAAATTGCAAAACATACTAATCATAAAAAAAATTGCACCAAGACATCTCAATTCACATTTAAGAACTGGAAAATTGAACACAGATATGAATGGTTCAATTCTCAATATTTAGGAGAGGGTTTAAATACCAATGTACTTCGATTCTGGGAGGTACGTACAAAAGATTATGAAGATTCAAAAACATATAAATGTGAATGGTTGTTTTCATGGCGGCTTTCAGCCAAAACTTGTGAATTAGCCGCACGGAATGCACGAGCACGCTGGGAAATAGAAGACCTGTTTAATACACTCAAAAACAGAGGATATAATTTCAAACATGATTACTCGAGAAATCCACGGTCATGTTTTAATTGGCACGCAATTGCTTTATTTGCTTTTGGAATCTTTGAGCTTTTCAGATTTTCCGAAGCCGTAAAGAGTAGAGGCGATTTGCCCCAAATAACTATAGTTGAGAAATTACAGGGACAACTCATTCATAGACCCACTGAGGAAATTTTCTCAAATCGATGTTTATCAAAAATAATTCAATTCCGATACATTTTTTTTAATGAACCGCTCCCCAAAAATGAATTGGACTTCATAGGGAGAGGGATTCCGTTTACGGATGGTGAATTAAAAACTGGCTAAAGGCTTGACAGTATAGTTAAGAGACTAAAATACAAAGTAGGTGAAAAAAATTGTAACCTCACCATGTTTTTAAAAAATTATCATAACATATTAACAGTAAGACATTTAAGTGTAAATTTTAATATAACGACTGAAAATGACATCGAATGAAAATTTAAATATCACAAAAAAGCATGAAGTTAAGAGGGTAAGAGATAAAAAATTTATAAACACAAGGGTTCGTCAAGGTCGAACTGTGGTCAGTCCGAATTGCTGCATGCGGCTTTATTTTAGCTAAAGCCTCTTTGGCAGTTTCAATAGTCCAATCTTGTTGGATTTGAAAAATCACAGGTTCCATAAAATGCACTCCACATAAAGTTATTTCTTTATCTCAACATTTAATTAAATGTATTTAGACATATAATAGTGAGATTACGAATTTAACACTATCAAAAAAAAGTTAATTAATTCTTAAGCAATGACTTATTCGTTAAATAAAAAATCAAAAAAAACCTTCTCTCAACCTCATAGGCTTAAGACAACGACAAACGACATTAAAG
>JACDAQ010000026.1 GCA_013695355.1 Candidatus Protochlamydia sp. | reverse complement strand
CCCCCCCCCCCCCCCCCCCCCCCCCCCCCCCCCCCCCCCCCCCCCCCCCCCCCCCCCCCCCCCCCCCCCCCCCCCCCCCCCCCTATATACCCATGCAAACGGCGTAAAGTTTCTAAATTATCTCCCTGAAGCGAGGGGATAGAGGAAGAGAGATGTCCGGAAACGTGATACCCCGCTAATTTGAGATTCTCAGCAGAAGCTTTTAGCCCTTTTCTAAGAGTCGAGCCTAAAACCAGACCAGAACCCATTAAACAGCCAAAAAAGCCTCCCAATAAAGTGGAAAATAAAAGATTTGGGGCAATGGGATGGACCGGAGGAATGGCTATATCTATCGGAGCTGACTGAATCACTTCTAAATTATGGGTAATATTTTTTGACTCCACCATTTTAGCAATTTCTTCAACAATAAGCTGATTGGTAGCAACTTCCTGCTGGATGAGCTGTTCAGCGATCCACTTATTGGGAAGCCCCTCCATTTCCTTATGAATCTGCCTCAAGTGCTGTTTGATCAATTGCCTTTCGCGCCTTAAATTTTCGAGCCGTGATTCGACATAATCTATTAAAGTATTTTCCTGCAAAGAAATATTTTGGTGGATTAATTCCAGGCTGACATTCTGAAGGGCAAAGATTTTTTCTTCGATCAAGACCTTATTTAACTGCATGAGCTCGACCATCTGCTGAAGATGCAATGTTAAAAAAGTTCTTTGCAAGTGAAGTTCATCTTTTAACCGCTCTTGCTCTTTAATACTTTGATTATTTTGATCCTTTAAAGTCAGTACAAGCTGGCTTGCCCTTAAAATCATATCCTGACTGATAGGATCCTTTAATTCAGAGCTCAAGGAAGTTATTTCAAAATTGGGCTCTTCAATCTGTTTGATAAAGAAAAGATTTTGCCTGATCGTGGATTCTAATTGGATGAGCCTTTTGGAATAATCGATATATAATTCTTCTGCTACCCTTATATCGACTCCCTGATATTCACCGGTCGGGTTTTGCTGATGCGTCAAACGCTCTAGCAGGATTTTTTCATGTACGTTGAATAAACGTTCAATGTTGTTCAAATAAAATTGAAAGCTCTCTCTCGACTTCTGCCATTCAACCGGATCTGTTCTCTCTAAAATTTCCAATCGGTCGAACCATCCTCTCATTAAAAACCTGGGATCATTCAAAAGGGCGGAAGGATTCGGGGGCAAGTGTTGGTGAAAACGGTCGATAGTATCCTGCAGATCAGCGGTATAATCCTGAACTTCTTCCAATTCTCTGATTTGATTATCAAATGATTGACGAAGGTCATCGCTGCGTGAAGCCCCCTTTTTTTGGATTTCAATTTCTAAACCATCCCTCCGCTGCTTGAGTTCTCGGATACCGATTAAAATTGTATTAATCAGAGGCGCATCCCCGAATCCCTTTTCATTATCAAAAATAGTATTGGGTTGTAGATTTTCAAGACGCTTGATCTCAAGCTCATTTTTCAATAATTTTTCCCTGTACTCGTGCTGGCTTTTTGCCAAAAAATCCATTTCTTTATCAGAATCAATAAAGCCGGAATTATATAAATCATTGGCCAAAAAGCTGGCATGCTTCTGCATGATGGTATTTAAATTGGATGCTAGCTCAGATTGGCGTAAATGCAAATAATCGAGCTGCATTCGAGCGATTTTGTCATGGTTGGCTTTAAGATAATTTTGATAGCAATCCATAGTATGGTTAACAAAATCAGTTGCTTTTTGCCTGTTACGGTGATCAAAAAATAGTTTTAAAACCCCTTTATCGGTCTTTTCATTTTCAATTTGAAGAATTTTACATAATTGGTTGGCGGTGTCTTTCATTGGCAAGATTTTCAAAGAAAAAAGCTGCGGATCGACTGGGCCTTCTTTTTCAGCGATCAAGGTGAAATTTAAATGCTCAATTTTGAATGGAACTCCAAGCCGCCCTTTGCCATAGATGATCTTATAATCACGCCCGTCATGTACTTCAAATATTCCCCTTTCTTTCAAATCGACAAGAAAATTGAGGGGGATTTCACCATTATACTCAAGAGCATCGATCTTTATAACGCAGGAGGGATCCTCTAAAACAGGCTGAGGAGACTGGGTAAAAGAGGCTAAAGAAATCTTCAAATTTCGGCGTATTCTCTGGGTCAAATGCTCCTCCTTGCATTTTTGCTCTATAGTGGCTTGCAAGTGTAATTTTTCGATTACCTCCTGCATAATTTTACGCGATTTAATCAAAGAGGTTGCTTCATGTTCCTGACTTCCCGAACCCTGGCTGCCAAATAGCTGAAGAATTGAATTTGATACGCCGCCCGATTTCATGCTTTTTTCCCTGAAAGTAGCCTCTGCACGGTACCGGATAGGTTGAATAAGGGCAAATAGTGCTCCTAATACACCTAAATAGACTGCCCAGCGCATAATCCGGAATTTAGATTGTTTAAAGAGGGTAATGATATCTGAAAATGTGATGAGAAGTTTTTCTTCTCCA
Organism: Candidatus Protochlamydia sp.; assembly: GCA_013695355.1. Taxonomy (GTDB): domain Bacteria; phylum Chlamydiota; class Chlamydiia; order Chlamydiales; family Parachlamydiaceae; genus Protochlamydia. The sequence continues at coordinate 217,314 of JACDAQ010000026.1, read as the reverse complement.
TTTTTTTTCTTGTCCATTTGCATCCTTTTTTATCCCCTTATCAATCGATAGGTACCATAGGCAGCCTGCATGCCAACGCAGCTAGGCAGTAGCTGATCAATAAATCGGTTCCATTGTGTGATAGGCTTCTCGGAAACATACACAGTATCGCCTGGCATTAACAGCAAGCTGTCATTTGGGAGGTGCACAATATGATCCCAGGAAAGTACGTATATTTTAGGATTTTGCAAATTTCCCCGGATGATATGGATGCAATCCCGATTACCGGTAAATGGAATTCCTCCGGCACTAACCAATGCTTCCCTTAATGACATAAAACCGTAAGGCAGATTGACAGCTCTGGGAAGGCCAACTTCCCCCATCACCATAACGGTGGCGTCGCTTGGATCAGCAATAAAGATTTTATCCCCACCATGCATGACAATATTATGGCTCATATCGCCAAGATTCATCAATTTATAAATATCGATTGGAAGCTGCTGATCATTTCTTACAACATAACTTTTAAAAAAATTGGCATTATTAGGCACTTTGGCTAAAGCTAAAACTTCATAAAGACGTATTTTCCCATCCACTGGAATAAGCGGGGTACCTACAGCTCCAGTGAGCTCAACTTTTCTGGAAAGCCTGGTCCGATAATTTAAAAAAACTTCTATGTCCTGAATATGCTCCCTATAACAGATCTCCATGCGCTGTTTAGCCTCTTCAAGCGTTAATCCTCCCACTTCGATCGGAGGAATATCGGGCAGGTTGACAAAACCCTCCGTAACCCGAAAACCAATTCTTTCATTAATAAATTGGATCGATTCCATTAAATCCCGTCTTTTGGGATGATAGACGGCGATATTTAGGATATCATCTTCTGAGATCACATCCTGATATTCCTCCATGGCCTCGCATGAAAGGTCCCCTAAGTCGATCCCTTCCATATCTAATATGGCAAGTTTTCCTTGGCGGATCTTATAAGAATCGATCACAAATTCATCGGCTCCAAAAAGATCGTAGTGGTAGCAGGGGCGTGAGCAGGAGCATAGAGATGAGAGAAGGAGCAAAAAAGGAACAATTAAATATTTCATTATTAGACCGTTAAAGAAAACAGAAATTTTTGACTCAGATTCTTGCTTATTTTCCATTAAATCGGAAGTTTTTTTCGACTTTTGACTTTCTAAGATTGAAAAATTGTGATTTAATCATTCCCTATGGTTAATTTCTTCGACCGAAAACTTTCTACTTTCATCCTTTTATTCAGCCTGCCCTTGCTGCTGCTTCCAAAAATTAATATTATAAGTCTTGGCTCAGAAACCGCAGGTTTGCGAATTGATGATTTTTTCCTGTTTTTATTTGGCGCCCTTTTTTTCTTTTGCCATACCTTGCTACGCAAGCCTCTTTATAAGATTGAGGGATGGATTCTTACCCTCACAGTTTTTTCCATTATATCATTCCTATCGAACCGGGTGCTCGTTTCAGCTGGATCCTTGCATATGGATGCCAAAATTTTTTATGCTGTCCGCCTGCTTGAGTATTTTCTTTTCTTCTATCTCGGTGCTTTAGCCTTTCGGTTTGACTGCGGAAAACTTCTAATAAAAATTTTCTTTATTTGGAATTTTTTATTAATGACCCTGCAAAAATTAAATTTGGCAGGAGGGGTTAGCATCGCTGGATACAGCGAGGATGTCTCTACAAGAGTGCAGGGAATTGCCTCCTTTCCATCAGAAATGGGCTTGCTGCTCAATCTTCTATTTTGCTATATGCTTTACAATCCAACTGAATCCCGTTTAATCAATTTGTTTACTTCACCCCTCGCCCGTCACGTTCTACGTAAAAGCTATCCCTATTTTCTTTTTGCTTTATTTGGAATCTTTGTCGTTTTTACAGGCAACCGTATTTCGATTGTGGCATTGTGCGTTTGTTTTTTGGGTAAAATAAAAGAGGAATTTAGCTGGAAAACCAACGGTTCAATTCTATTTGCATTTATTATTATTCCCCTCGTCATAGGTTCGGTAGGATTTTTTATCACGCAGACAGATGCTGTTTACAGCCGAAGTTTAAGCCTTCTTTCGATGAAAAACGTCGAGTTGGCCGAAATTGTCTGGGATAAAATCGACATGAAGAAAAACCCTGTGGGAAATGAAGTAATCGAATCAAATGAATTTGATATGAGCTGGTGGATGCGTATTCACAAGTGGGTTTACGTGGTAAAAGTTTTTGTCACCCATCCCGAAGCTTATTTGCAAGGGCTGGGCCCAGGATTTGCTTGGTCGGCATTAGATGGAGGTATTCTTCGAATTATTGTAGAGTATGGACTCATCGGAACAGTTTTATTTTGGAATTTTTTTGCGTCAATTTACCGGATCAACCGGCAATTGAAGTGGATGACGATCGCTTTTGCGATCAATATGATTTTCTTTGATGCCTATCTGGCCTATAAGACCATGAGCTTTTTCTTTTTTGCCGCTGGACTTGAATATGAGTCTGCCCGACGCGAAGAAAAACATGAGCTGCTGCTTAAAGTTTATTAATAATCTGAGTTTTTTGAATTCTCATCTACAAGAATACTTTTTCCGACAATTTCTGATTCGCCAAGCCAATAGCAAAAGATAGCGGCGGGAATCCGCATGATTTGAGTTGATATCAGATTATTATTTGATTCAAGCAATCCGATATCTTGAGCTGTTTTTGTTAAAACATAGCCAAATGGAATTGTTTTTCTTTCTTTGCAAAAATTAATTAGTCCTTGAACATCTCTAGCAGTTATAGGCTGCGATTCATGTTTAACTTCTATCGGAATTAATTTATCTGAGATTTCAATAACCAAATCAAGTTCTTTATTTTTAGGGTCTTTCCAATAAGAGAAACGTGCATGGTTCGTTGCGCTATGGGCTTTTAAATGAGAAAAAACAGCGGTTTCTACAGACATCCCTAAAGCTTTTGGATTTTCTAAAATTGTTTTACCTTTCATGAGGATTGCAGGAGCCATAGCAGGATCAGCTAAATATAATTTATACCGAGCGCGTAGGATTTCTTTTCCATAACCATATGGAGGGAGTTTGTATAAAAGATGAGTCAATTCTAAAAGGTTTATGAAATTCTGAACAGTTTGTTTTGTAATTCCTAAATTACTGCTAAGGGTTTGAAGATCCTGAATCCCGCCATCATGCATACAGAGATAAATAAATGTCTGTTCCAATTCTAAAACTCTACGGACACCAAAAATAGCTGTCATGTCTCTTTTTAGTACTTTATCTATGATGTCTTCTCTTAAGAGACGCTGAGCCTGCGGGATACTTTCTACTAGGGCTGTTTGAGGGAAGCCGCCTCTAACAAGGTATTCGTGAAAATGTCCAATTAGAGCTTGAGTTACACTTGAAATGTGAGAAATTACAGATTTAGAGGCTTTGAATAAATCTGTAATTTGAGAAATTTTTGGAACATTAGGAAGAGAAATTTTTTTAATTTGTAGATATTCATAAAAGGATAGAGTAGAAAGTTGTAATGTAAGCCATCTGCCCACTCCGGATTCTTCTCCGGAATTAATAAGTGGCATAGCTGACCCGGTAAATACAATCCTTCTATGTTTAAAAAAATCTATTTGATGTTTGGTCCATGTTCCGAAATCTCGTATAAACTGAGCTTCATCTAAAAAAAGATATTCAGCCCCTTCTGCCTTGGGTTCAAGTTCACGCCATGCTTCTAAAACAGCATCAAGTCCAGCAAGTTTAAAAATGGGGTGGTCAAAGGTAGCATATAAAATATTTGCAGAGGGAACGCCGCCTTTAATAAGCTCATCAATTATTTGAAGTAGTAAAGTGGTTTTTCCCACTTGCCGCGGACCGGAAAGCATTACCGCACGATGTGCAGGAGGCTTGACCACCCAATTCAATAATTCATGAAAAAAGATCTTTTCCAAAGTGGAAGATCTGGAACAGATTCTTTTTTCCACCAAGGGTTAAATGGTGTTAGAATGGAAATAAGCTCGTCTTTAGGTATTCTCATAACCCCATTATTCTTATAATTCTGTTTTAAGTAAAGTATACTATGACTAAAAAGAAGATTTAAGACTAATTCTATTATCAATCCTTCAAAAAGGCAACAAAATATTTATTTTAAGTAAGACTCCAGCGGTTGCCGAGGCTGATCCCGTCTTTTTCGGTACCAAGCTCATATTTGATATGCTTGTTTTCTGAACAGACAGCAAATTTAAGCAAAATATCGTCTTGCAATATTTTTTTCTTGTTTAAGAGCGAACATTCCATCTTAATCTGATATTCGCCAGGATGAAACAGGCTTAAATCTAAAGGAAATGCCATCCTGTGCGTGCCTGGTTTCAATACAATCTGATGGTGTTCGTGATGATCGCATAAACGGGAGCGTGCAATCGAATGATTGCGCGAATTTAGTATTGTAAATCCAAGGATCAGGTCAGGGTGAGGTTTGGTCACTTCAAAATTGATTTGCAGGCAGGTCTGCTCCCCTTGATAAAAAAAGCCTGTATCAGAACTGGGTGATGTTAGGAGCGTCTGAAAGATCCGGATATGCTCATCTCCTGCATTCCCTTCCCAGGCCAACCCAGCGACAGGACAGCTCCGCACGTACCGGCTAACACACTGCTCAATGGGTTCAAATGCTTTTAATTCCCCCTTTTCAAGAAAAATCCCCTTATTGCATAAGGAAAGCACAGAATTGATATTATGGCTTACAAACAGGACTGTGCTCCCCTGTGATCCTATTTCATTCATTTTTTTGAGGCATTTTTCCTGAAATTGCGCATCTCCCACTGCCAGTACTTCATCTACTATCAATAAATCTGAATCCAAATGGGCAGCAATGGCAAAGCCGAGCCGCATAAACATGCCGCTAGAATAACGTTTAATGGGGGTATCTAAAAATTTTTCAATATCAGCAAAATCGACAATTTCATCAAATTTTCGCTTCATTTCCCGATAGCTCATTCCCATAATTGCCCCATTGAGCAAAATATTTTCCCTGCCGGTCAGATCGGGATGAAAGCCTGTGCCAACTTCCAGCAAACTCGAAACACGCCCCCGGATTTTCATCCTTCCTGTGGTCGGTTCAGTGATCCGTGAAAGTAGTTTTAAAAAGGTCGATTTTCCAGCGCCATTCCTGCCTAAAAGAGCGATCTTATCCCCTTGCTGAATGGACAGATTAATATCTTTTAAAGCCCAAAATTCTTCACATGGAGAATCAGAGTTTGAGTGCCCGCGCCGCAACAATCGATTGGGGACCTGTCTGATCCAATCTGATAAAATTTCTTTTAAAGAGGCGTAGGGATTTTGCCTCTCATGCATAATCAAATATTTTTTAGAAAGATTCTCTATTTCAACAATATTCATAAATTCCTAAATAATATCTGCAAAGATGCGTTCCATTTTACGAAAATAACGAAAACCTGTAACAAAAAGCACTGCACTAATTGAGCAGGAAATTGTTAGGGCGATAGGAAGGTCGGGATGATAAATCCCTAAGCAGCACCATCGAAAACCTTCAATAATTCCGGCCATCGGGTTGAGAAAATAGAGCCAGCGCCACGGCTCAGGAACAAGAAAACTACCATAGCCCACCGGAGAAATAAACATCCCAAATTGGACTACAAAGGGTACAATAAAACGAAAGTCCCGGAAACGGACTGTTATTGCCGCCATCCATAAACTTGTTCCTAAACAAAGAAACAACGTTGAGATCATAAAGAGCGGCAGAAAAAAAAGAGTCGCATGCCATGGCGCGCCCGTAATAATAAAAAGAAAAAATAGCAGGCAAAGGCTAATGAGAAAATCGATAAAATTTACTAAAATATAGCTAATTGGCAGGATCATGCGTGGGAAGTAGACCTTTGAGATCATAGGAGCGTTATTGATCAAACTGTTACTTGTTTCTACAAGGCAATTGGCAAAAAGCTGCCACGGGACCATGCCGGCCAGCACAAATAATGGATAGCTAACCTGATCAGTGGCCAAATTAGCGACTTTTCCAAAAACAAAAGCAAAAACAGCCATATTCAGCAAAGGACGGATCAAAGCCCAAATAATTCCTAAAAACGTTTGTTTATAGCGGACTAAAATGTCCCTCCAGGCAAAAAAATAAAATAACTCCCGATAACGGAATAAATCTTTCAAATATTCTTTTTGAACTCTATTTGATTCAATAATGATAAAACTATCATTTTTTTTATTTGACATAATTAAATTTAATTTTTTAGTGTTTGCAGCATCAAAAGACTTTGTTGCATCCCCGAAGAGGCTGTGAAAAAGATAACAAGGGTAAGAATAGACTTCAACTTAAAACCCAAAGTACGATAACATATCGCGAGTTTTAGATAAGGTACGCGGAACGTTCAATTTATACCTAAGTGTATATTTTAGATTTTAATTTTTTTGTATTTCGCAAAATCTTATCAAAACAGGCTTAACGCAATTTTGAAGAGGCACCAGCAAAAACATCCCATGAAATTTAAAAACAATAGGCAATTTCTTTCTGGGGCAATTCTGATTTTATATTTACTCCCCCTCCTTTTTTTTGCTAGCTATAGCATTCGATTAATGCCCCCTTTCAAAAGCTGGCTTATTCTTTGCTGCGGCCTATTATTAATTGCATGTTCTTCCCTCATTCTTATCCTCATTTTATTTTACTGGGAAAAAAACGTGAAGGAAATGAATGAAAATGAGGGCTTTTTACAACCCATTGAAAATCTTGATTATTATCAAGACAAAGAGAATAAGGTGACTTCCTTAGATCCCTCTTTAGCTTTCGAAGAGATACCCGAAAATGGTATCACTCCTGTAAAAGATCAAACCAAGCAATTAAATCTCTTAGAAACTGCCTTAAAAGAATCTCAGGATGAGAAAATCCAAATTTATGACGATCTTCAAATTAAAGAAGAAGAAAATAGAAATTTAAAAGTAGAAAATGAGCAGATTCAATTAAAAGTTCAACAAAGCTTGCAAGATTTTAGCGACTACAAAGTATTTACAGAAGAACAGTTGAAGCAAAAACAACTTCAAATTAATTCTTTGCAACAGATGATTGAAGATCAAAGAGGTGAAATGGAAAAAAGGCAGGATCAAATTTTCCAGCTTGATACAAAGATCCATGACCTTAGCTATGAGATAAAAACCCTTTTATATTTGCACGAATCCGAAATTATTCCACAGAAGAAAATTCAAACAAGCTATCGAGAAAAAAGTGCGGGCTCTCCTGCAGATCAACCTCCAGATATATCGCATTCTTCATCTGTCGAAATAATGGAGCCTGTGTATTTGGAGAAGATGATCAGAACACCGTTAGAGGGAAATGATCTTTTAAAAAAATGTGTCGCGATGGCACAAAAATTTACAGGGGCCAATTACTACAGCAATGAAGCCTCTCGCTACAGGGAATTCTCCTCATCAAACTATGCCATCGATCAAAGAAGGCTCTATGACGGGCTGCGAAATGAAAAAGAGGCTTTGATCCTTATTTATTCTCAAAAAGACCACAAACTTATTTTTACCAACCAACAGTCAAAAACGCTTTTAGGCTGGAGTCCGGACCAATTCATTTCAAATTTTTCTCAGATTATCCATGAAGGCCTTTCTGACTGGAGACGAGGCTTGAACCACCTAAATACCGCTTTAGAATGTCAAATCCGTTTGCTAGCCAGAAATAAGAACGGCCAGGAAATTTTGCTCAATTGCCATTTAGGTTATGTCACTTTGGGCTTATTCAGAAATCATGTGATTGGTGTCCTCTATCCTATTTAATTTGATGTAAATTAAAATTGATCAAATATAATCCGTAATAATAATTACATTTTTTGAATTTAATTATTGGAATTATTTATTTGACAAAATAACATTTAACTATTAATATTAATTTTATTAAATAAAAAAAGGTTTTTATGAATTCTATATCTTGCTTAGTTTCCTGTGAAATGCCCGTAGATCTTAAACTTACTATCCTTTCTCATCTTTCGCCTGGAGAACTTTTTGATTCTAGATTAGTTTCGAAAGAATGGAAAATACTATCGGAAAACGACATTCTTTGGAAAAGTTTATATGAGGCTTTCCATTTTTGTTCAAGTAAAAATCTCGATTATCATCGAAATACTCTTCTTACTGATCTGTTAAAGCATCAAGAAAAAACAAATAAAATTATTAGTTATTTAGACACCGATAATAAACTAGCTGCAATTTGCCCTTTCATTAAATTTGATAAGCTTATAAAGATGCATCCTTTTGATCGCCCCTTTTTTATTATCAGCGAAATTAGGAAATCTGATAAGGATATTCTGACAAATAAAATAGCAGATGCGATGATTGAGCAAATAAGCATTGAAAATTTAGAATTTGAAAGAGAAAAAAAATATCAATCTGAAAAAAAATACAATTTGATAAGTTCCATTAGAGAATTTTTTCCAGATCAAACACTAACAGTTTCTCAAATGTTCAGTATGCAAAAAATTATGAACGCGTTCTGTATCCGATCTGAAATTGCCATTCCCAGCAATCCTGTTAAGATTGCGAATGATACAATTAATAATTGGGCCAGAACTGGACGATATTGAATCCACTAAAATTGACACCGTTTATTTAAAAATAAACTGTTATTTTTATTAGTTAATGCTCAAAATCAGTAATTTTTTTTAAAATCTTATTTAATTTAAGTTTTATTTATATATATTTAAATATTTTTCTTTCTTCAACAAACATAAACTTTAACACACTATACACACATAAAAAAGAATTAATATGTTAAATATTGCGTATCCTATTTTCTTTAATATACCAATTGATATTCAAATCCAATGCCTTTCTTTTCTTACCCCTTATCAACTTTTTGAATCCAGATTGGTTTCTAAAGAATGGCAAGGTGTAACCAAGAATGTGAATCTTTGGATTTATTTTTTAAATGAGTTAAATATTGATATAGAAAGTTCAAAAAATCCTGATCGACAATCAGTTATTTTTACAGAAATAACGAAATATCATAAGGAGGCTGAAACCATTATAAGTTTTTTATATAATGATCAAATAGCTATAAAATTCTGCTCTTCCGTATCGCTAAATGATCTCAAAAAAATGCATATTTTAGATCGTTCATATTACATAATAAGTGGATCCAGGAAAATTCTAAAATCTAAATTTAAAATTTTATGCTAAATTTTTAAGATAGTGTAATAATTTAGAATTTGCTATTTTTTTAATTATGTTGCATTTATGAATTAACTAATGAAACTACAAAAATTCAAATAGGATTAACACCCTCAGATAAAGAAGAAAATAGGTATAATCTAATACAAAGCATTTAAAATAATTAATATCAAGCATACAAGATATTTAATTAAAAAAGGGAAGTTCGCTATAAAATGAACTTCCCCTTTAAATAGTGATTAAGCTAAAGCTTTTTCTACCGCTTTCCCGATATACTGTCCCGCAGTAACACCAGCACTGACTGCAGAAACACCTACTTTTGCAGCAGTCAGCAAGCCTGCACCCAAGCAGACTCCTACTTTCACAGGAGAAAACATGCCAACGCCTGCCACATTTAAGGCGGCATTAGCGGTTTGAAAAACTGAACGGGAAGCATCAATTTTTTCCATTGCACTTGCCAAGCCCGAATTTTTAGAATATCCCAGTCCTTCTAATTGCATTTTGCTGTTAACACCCATATCAATCGCCCCAAAGGCTGTGCTCATTTTTTTCAAGCAAGCACTTGCACTATCAGGAAGATATTCGACAAATTGAGTATCCACTAACTTTAAAGCTATTTGACCCACTTCAAGTAACTGCTTAGCCTTGATGTCAGGCGAAGTGTTGTCTGAAAGAATCGAAGCGACCCTTGATTGGATTTTCAAGCCGGCGTTCACCAGTTTGCATGAATCCCCCATCAGACTCACATTTTTATTGGTCAATGCTGCAGGAGCACCAGGAACATATTTTGCATACTTGGCGTATGATAAATATTCTCCATAATTTAATAATTCCTGCGCATAATTTTGAAGGTTTTCACTCACTTCAAAATTTTGAACTGGAAGATTAGATAAAAATTGTCCCATATTACTATTTTGACTCATAGCTTCTGTACACATACTTCACCTCTTATTTTTATAACTACTTTAACTTTGTAAGCTCGAATACTTAATCAAAGTACTAATATAAGTTATCATCGTTAAGCTTCATTAAGGCTATTGTATTTTTTTAGTGAAATGTTGATAGCCATTTGGTTGGCATACAATTAAAGTTGCATTAATCCGTTAACTTGTAGGTTGAGAGGCTACTGCTGCAAGAAAGTGCCTTCTGTTATAGCATCTGCCATTTTTGAAAAACTGAACGGGAAATATCAAATTTTTTCATTGCACTTGCCAAACCCATTTTTAGAATTTCTTAGTCTCTCAGTTGCATTGTTGACACCTATATCAGGCCCCAAAGGCTGTGCTCATTGTTAAGGCAAGTGATCGCACTATCAGAATGATATTCTAATTGGGTATTCACTAACTTTTAATGCAACTGCCCTACTTCAAGTAACTGTTTAGCCTTGATATGAGGCAAAATGTTCAGAAAGAATTGAAGCAACCCTTAATTTGATTTTAAAACCGGCGCTCACCAGTTTGCATGAATTTCCCATTAGACTGACATTTATTGGTCAATGCTGCAGGTGCACCAAGAACATATTTTACATACTTGGCGCATGATAAATATTTGATAATTTAATAATTTCTGAGCATAATTTTAGGGTTTTTACTCACTACGTTAAAAGAGTCCCACGTTACTATTTTTAATCACAGCTTATATACATTTATAAGCTTAATTAATAATTTGTAATAAAACAATATTCAAAATTTTAAAACTTGACACTTTTTTTATAATGTTTTATAGTAAAAAAATAATTTCCAAAAAAGAGGGTATATGCAAATTAATAAATATGCGGAAAATTTTAACTATGAGTTCTTTGATTTAGTAAAAGAAGATTCTTCACCTATTAAAAAATATTTAAATTTATTAGATAGTTTTAACAATCAACTAGAAGATTTACGTTGTAAAAAGAGAAATTTAGTTTATGATTGGCGGAATAAGCATTATTATAATGAAAAGAGCAAAATTCGAGAAGACAAATATGAAATTCTAGTAAAAATTACAGAACTCAAAAAAACGTTTTTAGTATTTAAAGTTTCTGATTATGTAGAAAATCGTTTGAATCTTCCAGAATGGGTTTACCTTGGTAAAAATTCTCAAATTGATTGTGAAAAACTTCGTAAAATAGCAAATAAAGACACCCAATTAATCCATCAAAAAGCCATAGAAATAATTACTAAGTCTGCACTGACTCTATTGTGTGCACATCATTATGATGCCGAGTTTTCTTTAAATGAGCTACAAGTTCCAACTGATATTTTAAAAGAAATATTACTAAGTAGCTTTGGAAATGTTGACTTGATGACATTTAAAAAATTTGAAGCATCTCTGAAAGAAGACATAAAATTTTTGTTCAAGAAGGGCTAACCTTTCTTTGCTTAGCTTAACTCAGTGCGATATTTCGTGGGACAATAAGCGTGGCAGTCGCTTTTGTCCCTCCTATGCGAAAAAACATATTGAATCCTCTTATTTGCCGCTTGATACCTATCTATTTTTTTAAAAGAATAGGATAAAGATCGCATGCAGCAATATGTTAGGGATTTCCTGCAATCCAATGCATTTCGCGCCGATTAATCCGTTAACTCAAGTAAATATCTAAAAAAGGCCTGATAAGGCTTTACAATAAGGGTACGGGTCCAGTCCAATACCCTTCGCCATAAAGTGGGCTGATATTTTAGCAAGAGCTCTTTTTCTTTTTGCAATGCTTCTTGCAAATAATGGTGTTTTTCGTCTGTCAAATGCAAATGGGTAAGATCACCGCAAAAATATAACGCATCCGCCTTTATTTTTTTTTGAAAGGAAGGGCGGCAGTTGGATTCAAGCAAATATGGTTGAGAGAGGTCCACGAGTAAAGGTGGCATTTTTGTATAGCGTAAACCCTTGTCCGCTAAATCGAATTGATCATAGATCATTCCTTCCCCTTCTTCATTCATATTGCTGAAATAAAATGGAGCGGATCGCAAACACGCTTCTGCGGCAGTCAACCGGAAACGATTAAATCTTCTTTCATGCAAAATCCAGACAACTGTCCATCCAAGCGACCTGTAATCATTATTCCTTTCTAAAACTTCCTGTTGCGTAATGGGCGAATATTGGATTTCAAAAACTAGTTTTTTTGAATGCCATACAACATCGGCGATCCGGTTAATCCCAGGCATTCGATATTCGAGTGCGCTGTCCCCTTTTGGCAACGCTTGGATTAAAGCATTTTGGATGTGAATATGAATGATCCCTTTTTGATTTAAACGACAGACTCGGTTAGGCTCGAAATGAAAAAAATGCGTTTTTTTATACTTTCCTTTTCGCAGCCTAACCACGCTTCCGCATTCCATGCAAAAGTAATCACATTGCCTTTGAGCCGATTCGGCATGGATAGCCTGTTCATCTTTATCTAAAGCATAGATCTGCATCCAAATTCCCTATTGCACAAAGTGCTTGTGATTAATGGTTATCTCGATTAATGATAGAAGGTGCCGTAAAAATTTTTCATTTTTAGCAATTTCATTCGAAAAAAATGGTGCTTTAGAGTATTTTAGAAAAAATTTTACACAATCCGTAAAAAATAGTCTCCTTTTTTTTCGTTAAACGTTAAGACCCTGATTGCTACCTTCTAATGGATCAGATTGGAGTTCTTTTCCTCTAGGAACGCGCAAAAATCAGGGGGTCATATTAATTTAATATTACCCCCTGATTTTCGTAGCTTGTGCGCGTTACAAGAGAGAAAATAATCTCCAATATGACCCGTTATAAGGTAGCAATCAGGGCCTAAGCAAAGCGTAACTCCTTTTCTACATTAGGAAACCATGAGTAATAAAAATTTTAAGAATCATTTTTCCCAACAGCATCAACAAAAAATTGATGAGCTTGTCGGTATCTCGAAAGAGCAAGGTTTCATTACTTATGAAGAGATCAATGAAATTCTACCTATGTCTTTCGATTCTGCAGATCAAATCGATCAGGTCCTGATCTATTTAAGCGGCATGGATATTCAGGTCCTTAACCAGTCGGAAGTGGACAAGCAAAAAGAACGAAAAAAAGAAGCGAAGGAGATGGAAAGCCTGCCTAAGCGTTCAGAAGGCTCTCCAGACGATCCTGTACGGATGTATTTAAAGGAAATGGGCTCTGTCCCTCTGCTTAGCCGTGAAGAAGAGGTTGAGATCTCCAAAAGGATTGAAAAAGCCCAGGTCCAAATTGAGCGGATCATCATGCGTTTTAGGTATGCCACCTCTGAAGCAATCTCCATTGCCAACTACCTTCTGACTGGAAAAGAGCGCTTCGATAAATCGATCACTGAAAAAGAGGTTCTGAACAAACAAGATTTTATGACCCTTCTTCCCAGGTTATGCCAATTATTGAAGGAAGAAGATCTCATTTTAGAGAAGTTGCTTACCCAACTTGAAGATGAAAACCTTAAAAAAACTGAGAAAGGCAAAATCGTAGAAGATATTGAAAAATGTCGCATCCGCATGCAGGCTTATCTTCGAAGACTTCATTTGAAGCACAATATAATCGATGATTTTGTTGAAGTCATTTTGCGGGCTTATGACCGTTTTCTCTTTTTGGAAAATGAAATTAAGGAATTGGCACCCCGTGCTGAACGGAATAAGTTCGCCGGCCTGAAATTAGCTGCAGCTAAACGGAAGCTGGTTAAAAGAGAGCTGGCTGCGGGAAGATTGCTCGATGACTTTAAAAAAGACGTCAAAATGCTTCAGCGTTGGATGGATAAAAGCCAGGAAGCCAAGCGGGAAATGGTTGAATCAAATCTGCGTCTGGTCATTTCAATTGCCAAAAAATATACCAACCGCGGCTTATCCTTTTTGGACTTGATCCAGGAAGGGAACATGGGCCTTATGAAAGCTGTTGAGAAATTTGAATACCGACGAGGCTACAAATTCTCAACTTACGCTACCTGGTGGATCCGTCAAGCGGTAACACGCGCCATTGCCGATCAGGCCAGAACCATCCGCATTCCTGTCCATATGATTGAAACGATCAATAAGGTTTTGCGTGGCGCTAAAAAGCTAATGATGGAAACTGGTCGCGAGCCAAGTCCCGAAGAGCTGGCCAAAGAATTGGGTATTACACCTGAACGAGTTAGGGAGATCTACAAAATCGCTCAGCATCCAATCTCCCTACAAGCCGAGGTAGGGGATGGGGGAGAAAGCCAGTTCGGAGATTTTCTAGAAGATACAGGCGCCGACTCGCCCGCTGAAGCCACTGGCTATGCTATCCTGAAGGACAAAATGGGAGAGGTCCTTTCCACTTTAAGCGACCGTGAACGCAAAGTTCTTATCCAACGTTTCGGCCTGCTGGACGGCAAGCCTAAAACTCTGGAAGAAGTAGGAGTGGAGTTCAATGTTACGCGTGAAAGGATCAGGCAAATTGAAGCGAAGGCATTGAGAAAAATGCGCCATCCGATCCGTTCCAAACAGCTTAAGGCATTTTTAGATTTGTTAGAGGCTGAATAAAATTGTCGAACTGATGGAAAAAAACGGCCTCCAGATAGAAAAAATTATTTCCCTTTTGCAACCTGAAGGAATGCTTCACAGAACCTTTAAGGGTTTTGAACTGCGGGCTGAGCAGCAAAGCATGATGACCAATATCATTGATGCTTATAACCAGGACCATATTACCTTGATTGAAGCCGGAACAGGGACCGGCAAAAGCCTTGCCTACTTAATTCCTGCGTTAGTGTGGGCCGCTCATTATAAAGAGCGTACGGTTATATCCACCCATACCATCACCCTGCAGGAACAGCTCATTGAAAAAGACATCCCCCATCTTCTCAAGGCGTTGGACCTTGACTTGAAGGCTGTGCTGGTCAAAGGGATGCATAATTACCTGTGCCTTCGAAAACTCGAGGATGCGCAATCTGAGCTTCTATTATTTCCCTCAGAAGAAAATGAAGAAATTTCCAAAATTGAAGAATGGCAGCGGCAGAGCAAAGATGGCAGCCGTTCGAGCCTCCCCTTTGTCCCCTCGGCGGCTGCCTGGGACCGGGTGGGCGCAGAAAGCGAAGCCTGCTCACATCACGAATGCCCCCATTACCAGCAATGTTTTTTTTACAAGGCCAGACGGCAGGCTCAGGACGCCCACCTATTGATCGTTAACCATCATTTACTTTTTGCCGATCTGGTCAAGCGGGCCGATACAAATAATTATAATGAGGCCAGCATTCTTCCTTCCTATCGGAGGCTGATCCTAGATGAAGCCCACCACATGGAAGACATTGCCACCGAATATTTTGCCTCCCGCCTCCATCGGGTTGAGTTAATGCGTACTCTCAGCCGTTTGGCATCAGAAAGACAAAGCCCCCGGCCCGGTAAACTTTCTATTTTAAAAGAAAAGCTGCAAACTCATTTCCAAAAAGCCCCACCAAGGGAACTGACATCCATTATTAGCAAACTTACAATCGATCTGCCTGCCTTGCGTCATACCCTCTACGAACAGATCCATCAAACGTTCGACACATTTGTCCATTTTGTCGATTCGATCCATTCACCTTTTTCACCTATGGCTGACGGGCCCCTCCCTGAACAAAAGCTACGAATAGTTCAGGAACACCTGAGCCATTTAAAATGGCAAGAGGAAATCTGCCCGCAGACGAACAAACTGACCGCGGCTTTAAAGGATTACCGCCAGTCTCTTGCAAGTCTCGAAGGGGATTTAAAACTCATCAACAACGACCGCATGCAGGAAAATACCAAAAGCATCCGCCTCGATATTCAGGCCCTAGCTTCCAGAATTGAAAATGGCATTTTCCATTTGCAGCAATTCATCGAAAAGCCCTCTCCATTCAGAGTGCGCTGGATCGAAGCGCATAAACTTAAATCCCTGATCAACATCCAGCTGGTGGATGCTGATCTGGACATCAAGCAGGCTTTGGTCAATTTTCTTTTTAGCAAGTTTCCTACCATTATCCTTTGCAGCGCCACGCTGGCGACAAATAAGCAGTTCCATTTTTTGCGTAACCGCCTGGGGCTGACCAAAGAATATCTGCCGCATCGTCAAATCAGGGAGCATGTATACGACTCCCCTTTCGATTACAGCAAGCAAGCTCTTCTCGCCGTACCGCTCGATATGCCGCCTCCTTCCCATCCCGACTTTAATGCAATCGCCTATGAGAATATTTGGAAAGCTATTTTAGCTTGTCGGGGCGGCGCTTTTATCCTCTTCACCTCATATTCCATGCTGAAAGACTGCGCCCAAAAACTTGAAAGCCGTTTGAAGGAGCATCGCTTTCCTCTTCTCAAACAAGGGGATGGCAATCGTCAAACATTACTGACCGGGTTTAAATCGAACGAGCGGGCCGTCCTATTTGGAACAGATTCATTTTGGGAAGGGGTAGATGTTGCTGGAGATGCCCTGCGCTGCGTGGTCATTGTAAAACTTCCTTTCAGAGTTCCCAGTGAACCGATCATTCAGGCCCGCAATGAAGCGATCCTGGAAAAGGGAGGAGATCCATTTTTTGAATATGCCATTCCGCACGCCGTAGTGAAGTTTAAGCAGGGTTTTGGGCGGCTGATACGGAACAAATGGGACAGGGGGTGCATCGTCTGCCTTGATACCCGCCTTGTGACGAAAGGATATGGAAAATTCTTTTTAAACAGCCTCCCCCCCTGCCAAAAACTATTTACGAACGGCACAACACTATGGGAAAAAATGTCCCTTTTCTACCGTCAGACTTATTATCTTGTGAAGCAAAACCCTTTTTCATGAATAGGATTTTAGAACATTTTCAAAAGCTATAGGTTCTTAGGGAGTGAAACAGCCGCATTGATCTATTGATTCATTTTTCCCACTTGCGATAGAATCAACAAAAAAGTTAACACTGAAGATATTAATTTAAAATTTTAAAGAGAGTTCTTTTATGCAAACGATCAACGAAATGTATTCTTGGGGATATGGCGCAGCGGATCAAATGAATAATCATAAAAATCAAATGGAGGAAGCCAAAAGAAACGGAGACTCCATTACTTATTATAAATTAAAAAATGAGGCAATTTTAATACAAATTTCAACGCAAAAAAAAATGGTGGATTTAGCTTCTAATAACCCGCTTGGCATTATGAATCATGAAAAAATTCAAAATTTATTTTCTCACTATCATCCCATTAGAGAAACAGCCGAAAAGCAAACTCAATTTGAGGATAAGCAGATCCAAAACCAGATAGATCAAGATTTTAATCACGTAACTGATTTATCAAATAAAGTATGTGCGCAGTTAAAGGAAATTTATGCCTTCAAAAAAGAAAATACAGTTGAGATATCCAAAGAAGAACGATTTTACAAATGGAGCGATGAAACGCGATGCCATAATCCCGGATGTGACAAGTCTAAGTTCACACATATTCTCCAGAAATGTTCCCGGTGCAAAAAAGCTTTGTACTGCGGTGTAGAATGCCAAACAAAAGACTGGAAAGCCCACAAACCTACCTGCAAAGAAAGCGAATTTTAGATAGAACGCTTCAAAAGGAGAAATGATTAATGCCTGCATTGAAATTATTCAATACAATTCTTTCAAAATCTCGTCACCTTACCCTCTCCTGCGTCTCAGCTTTTTTCCTCTGCATAGCGCTTCTAATTTCAAATACTGCACAGGGAAATCAAAATAACTCCCCCAGTCAGTATGTGAGCGAACAGGTTTGGAAAGAGGTCTCAGATTTTATTATTCCAAATGACCATCCGATTAAATACCTGCTCGATAAAATTTTTTCTGCTTCCCGCGCCTTTTATGATTTTCAAACGATGGAAGCAGCAGGTTTTACACCTGCCATACCCCAGCACCATACAGGGATTATTGTCACTCGCCATCCTGAATTAAAAGGATATGTGATCAAAGCTTACCTTGACACTCAGGACTATCATTCAGGAAAGCCTGAATATTATTTCTGGAAAAAAAGAGCTATCGGAGCACAATTAATTTGTAAATTTATTGAGGACCATCATTACGGAAAGCTTTTAAAAGTTCCAAAGAAGTGGCTTTATCTGATTCCTGATGAGCCGGCTCCTTTGCCCGGCCTGCCAAAAATGTTCATTTTAGTTGAAGAAGATATGGACATTTATGATAGTGAAACAAATAAGATATTATGGGGTAGCCAGATTATTACTAAAAAACTCTTAAAATCATTTTATAATGTAATCACGGATCTAGGTTTGTTCGACTGCGCAAAACTTGATAATTGTCCTATTTCTAGGGATGGGAGAGTGGCTTTTGTAGATACACAATGTTATCATTTCAAGCGGGTTAAATACCATAAATTAACCCCTTATCTTTCTGCTTCCATGCAAAAATATTGGAAAAAATTGATTAAAGAAGGGGAAAAGTAATAGGATTAAGCAAGTAAGTTGTGAAAAGGATGATGATTTTTCCAGCGATAAGTCTTAAAATCTCTTTGATCCGTCGAAACAATATCCCCATAATTTAAATTATTTGCCAGAAGAACTAAAGAAGCGTCCGCTAGATCCATTGGAAGATCTTTATATTTTAGCATCATTGTCTTTATACTGGAAAGATCGTGTTTATTAATTGGGAATAGTTCCAACAGATCAATCTCCAAAATATTAAATAAAAGTAAAACAGCTTGAGTATTCCCTTTTTGGATAAAAAAATGGCAACTTTCAACAATAACAGGCCAGGTAGTTATCCATTTACGATGCTTTATTTGTTCCCAAACCTCTACAGCTTTTTTGTAATATTTGTCTTTTTTTGTATGCAAAGCCACAAGAAATCCCGTATCAATAATTATATATTGAGATTTCATAGTTTTCCCTTTACTCTCGCAGTGACAGATTTTTTATAATCAAGAGAATCGCTCTCTTCCCCCTCTACAGTTCCAATAAATCCCGCTTCCTTCAAAAAATCAAAAGGATTCTTTTTTTGCTGTTTTTTATTTTGAAATTCATAAAGGCAATGAATGTCTTCAGCAATAATATCGGTTGCTTTTTTGTCACCCATTGATGTCTTTAAAAATTCAAGTTCCCAAACGGTTTTTTCATTCAAACGCGCTGACACTGTTTTTCCGCCCATTTTCAACCTCCTTTTTTTTAATTGTATTACATTTTTCAAAAATTTGTTAACATTAGCAACATTAAATTGGCCGTTTAAAATAAAATTTAAAAATTTATTTATTAACAGAAGATTTGGTAGAGTATTCATTTATTCAATTTTGTGTCAAATAACCCCCCAGTTTTCTGCAAACTTCTGAAATATCGGATAAAATGAAGAGAACCCTTGAAAAAGAGTTTTTAGAATGGACAAAAAGACCGGAACGTAAGCCCCCTGCTTATTTTGGAGGCAAGACAAATTGGTAAAACCATTTTAAGGGAAGCCTCCAAAGAAAATGTACTTTAAGGTCCCTTTTTATATAATTCAAGAAATTTCTCGATAGTAGAAATTTTTACCAACATAATCTTAATTAATACATTTTAATTTACTTTTTAAAACAAATAGCCATTTTTCACATAATTCACTTTCAATTGAACAAATTTTATTGGCATGGACCATCCCAGAAGGGAGCTGTTGAAGTCCTTCCCTCATTTCATTAAGGTGTTCCTTTTCCTCAAGCAAAATTGATTTCACCCCCACACGCGACTTGGCCTGCCGCAACACATCATCATAGATCAGGTAAAGCTCATCCGCCCGGCATTCAATTGCATAGGTTACCAGGAAGTAGGCAGCTTCCCTTAAATCAGTACTAAAATATCCAGCTTCTTGCAAATAGCGTGAAGCACGAATGTCCAAAGCTCTTAAATAATGAAGTGAAGCTGTTCCTCCCAATAACCATGGAAGTGCATAGGTTTCCATTTTAGCTAATGTAATTTTTTCAATTTGTCGTTTTAAATGGTGGGCATGCCGAAACTCCTCTGCTGCATGTTTAAGCATCTCTTCTTTGACAAGAGCTGGATGTTCGCATGCTGCAATTTTGCGGGCCCCGCAATTTTCAAGATAAGAAAGTGTATTAAGCCACTTGGCATGCAATTCCGTTGAACTGACAATTACATTAAGAATTTTTCTAATTTTAGTTTCATATGAGACAAATGCGCTTACCATTCTTTCTCCAGGGTGTAAATAATAGATTCATATATCAAAGCAAGTTCATCACCTTGTATGCAATAAGGAGGCAAAATATACAGGACATTACCTAAGGGCCGAAGTAATATTCCTCGATTTAGAAAGAACTGATACAAGCGGTTACGCAGAGGTTGAAAGTAAGTAGACTTTTCCGACCTGTATTCAAGCACTAAAATGGTGCCAAGCGTTTCGCAGCGAGCGAGTCTAGGATGGGTATGCCAAACCTGGCAAAAAGCATGATGGCTGGCTTCGATCATCTCACGTTGTATATAGCATTTTTTATCTAAAAGCAGGTCCAGGCTAGCAAGGGCACTGCTGCAAGCCAAGGGGTTAGCTGTATATGAGTGTCCATGTAAAAACGCTTTATTGAGATTTTCGCCCAAAAACGCATTAAAAATTTGTTCTGTGCAGGCTGTCGCTCCTAATGGAAGAAAACCTCCTGTTAAGCCCTTGGAAAGGCAGATGAGATCGGGCTTAACGTTCAATCGTTCAGTGGCAAAAAGAGTTCCGGTACGACCGAATCCAGTCATGACTTCATCCGCAATGGTTAAAACATGGTTTTGACGGCAGCATTCGAGCAAAGCATTAAGCCCTACGGCTGGATAAACAACCATCCCCCCCGCCCCTAAAATTAATGGTTCAAATATAAAGCAGGCAGCCTTTTCCTTTACTAATATTGCTTGAAGCTGGGCCAAAGACCTCCCCTCCTCTCCTTTCAGTGGCGGATCGATCGGCTCGACATCAAAAAGATGCTTCCAAAAAGGAACGTTAAACTCATTTTTTCCGGCGGCTGACATCGCCCCGAAAGTGTCCCCGTGATAGCCCTTTTTAAAGCAAACCACTTTTGATCTAGGGATACTTTGATTATGCCAATACTGCAAAGCAATTTTGAGAGCGGCCTCAACTGCCGTAGAGCCATTATCCGAATAGAAAATTTTTGACATCCCTCCCTTAAGGAGGGCAAGCAATCTTTCAGCTAGGCTAACTGCCGAGGCATGCGTGAAATCGGCAAATATAACATGTTCCAAAACCTCAGCCTGCGCTTTGATCTTTTCAATGATATAGGGATGCCCATGCCCATGCAGGTTCACCCACCATGAAGAGATCCCGTCTAAATAGCTCTTCCCTTTTTCGCAGTAAAGATAGACCCCTTTCCCTCTGACAATGGGAATAGGAGGGTATGCCGTTTGCATTTGCGTAAAAGGATGCCAGATGCAGTCTCGATCTTTTTGACTTAAAGGAGTAAGCGAACCGCTTGCTGTTTCCATTGTTCCGCATAATTTAAAATGGTTTGGGGGCTAAAATAAGGCTCTGGCAACAGTCTTCCCAAAAGGGGCAGTCTTGAATGATGCAGAATAACATTTTCGGTATCTGCATTTGGCTCGCCATTAAAAAGGATTCCGCCAATTGTAATTTGATGCCGCTTTAATGCTTCGATCGTGAGCAGGGTATGGTTGATACTCCCAATATAATGCCTTGATACGATGACCCATCGGGCTGCCCAGGTTTTAAATAGATCTATAGTCAGGATTTGATCGGTCAGAGGCACTAAAACTCCGCCAACACTTTCTATGATCAGCGGACATTTGGTTTGAGGAGGTATAATTTCAGCAGGACGAATCAAAGTGCTTTCCAAACGTGCTGCATAGTGCGGAGAGACAGCCCTTTCAAAGGCAAAAGCGGGTAAATGGATACGATGGGAACTATCAATCAATTGCTTTACTCTGGTTGAATCAGATTCCTCTTCGGGACCGCATTGGACCGGCTTCCAATAATCTCCTTTAAGACATACGGTTAAAACAGCAGCTGCAAGGGTCTTGCCCGCATCAGTGCCTGTCCCGGCAATTATAATTTTAGGCATTCAGTTTTTCCAGTGCATTGATGAGGGAAGCGACTTCATTTTCCGTATTAAAATTATGCAAGCAGACACGTAAAAGCTCGCGTCCCTTCTGCACTGTTGGACTGGTCAAAGGCCGCACATCAAATCCTTTATCATTTAATTTCCTGGAAGCTTCCTTTACAGCTTCACTTCCACTGATGCCAAAAGCCTGGATAGGCACTTTTGAGCCAAAAAAATTTTTTGCAAGATTAAAAATATGAAACCGGGCCACATCCAGCTTTGGAAATAGTACATAACTGCATTTAATGGCTGCCAGGGAATGAAAAGGAAGGGCTGTCGTATAAATAAAGGAATGAGCAAGATTAATAAGCGCTTCTTTAAGTAGAGAGCTGCCAAGCACAATGGCTCCAAAAGCTCCCAGAGCTTTCCCAAAGGTCGTAATTTGAGCAAAGGTATCAGCTGGCGAAGCCAAGCCTTGACCATGAGTTCCGAAAGTGCCTACGGCATGTGCCTCATCCACAATTAAATGGGCATCAAATTTTTTGGCAAGCGAGTAATAGAGGGACAGGGGAGCCAAAGATCCATCTGTTGAATAAACTGATTCGATGCAGATAAAGCGCTTTCCCGACAAACAACAGTTTTTTAGTCGGCTTTCAAGATGAATGGGATCATTATGCCTAAACGGAAAAGACCGGGCTAGGGATAAACGGATCCCCTCTTTTGCCGACGCATGGAGATGGGCATCATAAAATAGAGCGTCATTGCTGCCAGACACCGCAGAAAAAATTCCAGCATTGGCCATATATCCACAATTGAACAGAAGCCCCGCTTCATAGCCATGGAAGGCGGCGATCTGATTTTCTAGTTCCTCAGCATAGGGTGTATCCCCGGTAAGCAAACGGGAGCCGGTTGATCCCAATAGATGAGAATGCCTGCTTATTTCCATTTCAATAGCTCTTTTTAACGTTGCCGACCGGGCAAGCCCTAAATAATCATTTGAAGCAAAGTCAATTCCATTACGCACGCCTGGCATCCGGCGTAAATTGCCCTCTTTTCTCCGGACAGCCAATTTTTTTTCAAAAGCAAACATTATTTTACCTTTACGAATGGGGGGCGTTTTTGTAGGCCCAACAATTTAAACATCTCTTCATCTTTATCAAGAGGCGTGTTTGCAACTGTCAAAAGTTTTTCTCCAGCAAAAATTGAATTGGCCCCCGCTAAAAAACAGAGGGCCTGCTCTTCATAGCTCATTTCAATCCGGCCTGCAGATAAGCGCACCATCGCTTTAGGTAAAACAATTCTGGCTATAGCAATAATCCGGACCATTTCCCAAATGGAGAATACCGGCTGATGCTCAAGGGGCGTACCGGGTATTTGACTCAAGCGGTTAATCGGCACAGAGGCAGGGTGAGGATTACGCTGGCCGAGAACGAGCAAGAACTCCAGCCTGTCAAGGCTGGTTTCTCCCAAGCCTAATATCCCTCCGCAGCAAACTTGTAAATTAGCCTTTTGAACTGTGTTTAGGGTGGATAATCTATCTTGAAAAGTCCTGCTTGTAATGATTGTCTTATAAAAATTTTCAGAAGTATCAATATTGTGATTATACGCATAGAGGCCTGCCTCTTTCATTTGTTCAGCCTGAGAGGCATTGACCTGTCCAAGAGTACAACAAACTTCAAGACCTAAAGCGGTTATGCCCTTGATCATGCGCAACACTTCGTCAAACTGCTTCCCATCTCGCACCCCTTTCCAGGCAGCTGAAAGACAAATGCGGGTTGCACCGAACTGCAAAGCTTTTTTTGCATCTCTTAAGACCCCATCATAATGCATCATCGGTTGGGCAGAAACAGATGTTTGATAACGTGACGACTGCGCACAATACTTGCAATCTTCGGGACATCCCCCTGTTTTAATTGAAATGATACTGCACACTTGTACTTCCGAGGGAAGATGAAATTTGGAATGAATAAAGTTCGCTTTAGAGATCAGGTCAAAAAGGGGCAAAGCATACAGCTCTTTCAATTCCTCAATTGACCAGTTAGATCGGACAAACATGCAAACTCCTCATAATATTGATCAAATAAATAAGCTTAGCTCTCTATTAATATCGCTTTCAATAAGAAATATAAAATAATAAACCTAAAAGTAGTTTATATAAATTGATTGTGAGTTTAAAAATCAGTATTAAGTTGCAAAATGCGCTCTTTTTAAGCTAAACTAGAATGCAGTTTATAAAAACTAGAATGAGGCTCAATTTTTATGCTCCAAGTCTTATGTGGTAACAAAAATGTAGAACGGGTCCTGCTTTTTCTATTTGTAAATGGAAAATGCTACGGTACCCAGCTGCACAGGTCGCTTAAGGCTCCCCTTACACCCATTCAAAAGGCTTTAAACCGTTTAGAAAAAGGAGGGCTGATCTCAAGCTACTATGAAGGTAAAACACGCCTTTATCAATTTAATCACGCCTGTCCTTTGTTAGAAGAGCTGCAGCAACTTCTGAAGAAGGCATATACCCTGCTCCCATCCAATGAAAAGAAAAATTATTATGTCATGAAAGAAAATCTTTCCATGCTTTCTACGGATGAAGAAAGCAAAATTTATATTCTTCTTTCTTTCTGGAAAAAGCTCTCGGCTGTCACCCAATTGACTTTTCACGCTAAATCCCATTCTAAAGAAGAAGGGGGATGGGCAGGTAATGGAAAGGGAGAGGTCTGTTGTATAAGCGAAAATAATGTTTTGGTATTCAATGAAAAGGGAACCTGGCAGGACAGAGAAGGAGGAAAAGTAAATTTCAATAATACGTACCGCTGGAGCCTCGACCGCAATGCAAAGGTTATCTCATTGGAACATCTTCGCCGCGGCCCCGATCACCCCGTCTTTCTTTTTCATCTCTCTCCTACAAGCAAACATTCCCTTTCATCAATTGACTCCCATTTATGTGGAGGGGATGCCTATTTTGGGCAGCTGCATCTTACTAGCCACTCCCTTAAATTAAGCTGGAGAGCTATTGGACCGAAAAAAAATGAGGAAATGGACTACTACTATTCTTAATTTTTACTGAAGCGCAATCACTAACAAATGCGAGATGTTTAATTATTCTTTTTATCATTCCACCAGATACTGCCGATTAATAATAAGGCCCCCGTAGCGGCTAATAAAAACATGATCATGGCAAAGCCAGGATAGCCGAATAGCTGAAAAGGAGTCTCTACCCGCATTAATAAACCCGCTGAAATAATAAGAGAGCCTAAAATTAAACCGGTAGTAATCCGATTGGCAATTTTTTCAAAATTCCGAGTGATCAGATCACTACCTATCAAATCAAATTTAAACTTTAAATTATTTTGAGAAGCTAGGTTTAGTAATTCGGTAAGCCTTCCTGGAAACTGCTGTAATAAGGTTAACCCATCGAGCATCGTATCATATAAGTAATCAAAGCTGAATTGACGCATAACCTGTTCTTTGAATAAGTCTTCCATGTTTGCTTGGACGACGTCATTTGGCTTAAAATTGGGATCCATAGCCAATAATACTGGATCAATGCTAAGAAAAGTTTTTCCTATAGCGCTAAATTGGTTAGGAAGCCATAAACCAGATTCTGCAGCCACCCTTGCAAGCTGCATGACAATTCTACCGATTGAAGTTTGCGCTAGCGAGGCTGTTCGATAAGTCGCAATAATATCATTGATTTTGGCACGAAATGAGTAATCATCGAAATTTAAGAGGGGTTTGCCTAAAGTTATAATATTTTTTACAACTTCTAATTCTTTCCCTTTGCTCAAGGCAAAAAGGCATTTTATCATTTGGTTCTGCATTTGCGAAGGCATTCTTTCAACCATTCCAAGATCAAAAATAGCAATGGCTGGAGCATTATTCACAGAAGTTAAATAGATATTTCCCGGATGGGGATCCATCTGAAAAAAACCATCAATAAAAATTTGCTTTATGTAAGCCTTAAAAAGGATATCGGCTAATTCTTTGGTGTCAATGTCATTTTTTTCCAACGCAGTTAAATCTGTGATTCTTTCACCTTTTACATAATCCATAGTAAGAATGCGGCGTGTAGTCAATGGATCTACCGGAAGGGGAACAACTATCCTCTTAAATTCTTTGAGATTTTTATGAAGTGTCTTAAGGTTATCAGCTTCTTTTAAGTAATCAAGTTCATTTAATAAAGTTGTTTGAAGATGCCTGAATTTTTCTGTAATATGGTATTTTTTTCCCCATTCGGTTCTATTTTCAAGAAATTGCCCCAATTTGCCTAAAGCTTCTAGTAATTCTAAAATCTCTTCCTGAGCACCACTTCTTTGAATTTTAACCGCTACTTTCTTCCCATTAGCTAATTCGGCTAAATGAATCTGGCCTAATGAAGCAGCTGATAGGGATTTTTTTTCAAAATTTTTAAAGAATACATTTGGGGAATCTCCCAATTCATTTTTTATGATAGCTTCAACCTCTTCATAAGGCATGGGCTCGGTTTTATCTTGTAATTTTTGTAATGCTTCCTCGTATTCGGGAGGAAGAAATTGGGATTGAGTACTTAAGATCTGCCCTAGTTTAATGTAAAATGGACCGAGTTTTTCGAGATCGCGCGCCAATTCATCAGCTTTTCCGGTCACTTTGCTGCTTTGCTCATTTTTCGGTAAATTAATTTCAGAACTGAATTCATTTAATAATTCAGAAGGCCAATACTTATAAAAAAGTTTAAATAAATCATTATAATGTTTTAAGTTTTTTATTAAAGACATGGATCACCTCATTGTTGGGCAATAGAGATAACACCCCTACATTTATTTGACAATCATTTATGTGAGGAATGTTATTTTGGGCAACTTTGTCATACGCTTATGCTAAACCATTAATTAATTTAAAATAGTAACTAAATTAAATAACAATTTGAATAATAATCATAGATATGTTTAAATTAGCTTTTAAATATGTTATTTTAAGTTATATGTAAAAAGGATTAATATGCAACTAGTACCCTCAATCAATTTTTTTACTCCTAGTTCTCTACCCTCTGAAACATTACATGATCTTTGGCTGGAACGAAAAGAACATAATTCAGATGATTTTTTATTAAAACATCCTGAAATGATAGGAATGCGTAAAAAAGATGGAAATATTGTTTTAAAAACAAGAAGTTTGGTTAGTGATTTAAGCTTTTTAAATGATAAAGATGTCGATAAGGGAGAGATCTTTTGTTCGTTTTTTAATAGCCAGTCAAATAAAAAATGCATAAAAATGTTTAGATTATTAATAGAAGATCTTAATTGGACAATAATAGAAAAAGTAATGTCTTCCCTATCGTCCGAATGTTTGGACGAATTAAAAGAACTTTCAAATTTTTCTGGGTCTCTTAAAAATGCTTCTTTTGAATTAGTAACAAAAATGATTATTGCTTTTCCAAAGATCGATTGGATTCGTGCTTTGTGGGATGAAAAAATTTATGATAATGACTATAGATATCATTATTCTTTCATGGACTACTATAAAGACAATGAGAAAAAAAAACCGCTCCAAATGTACTCCCATATAAAAGGGAAAACTAATCCTAATGCAGAAAAGGATCTTGAACTACTTTTTAACGGGACCCACTCATTTTTTAATAATACAATTTTTAGGAATCTAGACGACTCAAAAAAAATCATTATTAAAGAAGTTTTTCTATCAGCGTATCCAATTTTTGCAAGGGCGCCTGAAGTTCTTTCCCTATTCGATAAATACTGCACTAGAATTGAAAAAAATATGAATACAAAAATCACGCGCCTTGCCTTCAGGGCCTATCGGCATAATAATGGGCTTTGGGATAAATCATACAAAAAAAAGCAGATAAAAGATGTGACTGAAATGTTCCTTGAATGTTTAACAGAAAAATCTATTACTTATGACTGTTCGGTTTGGAGGGCGTTCATTGATATCATTGGAGAAAAACAAGGAGAAAAACCCCAAATCGCAATGGATAATATAAAGAATGCTATTTCAATCGCTCAATATGCAAAATCTTTTAGTTAACCAAAAGTAAGCTCGATATCTTGATATTGGCGCATTTGGTCGCGTAAAGCAGCAGCTTCTTCGAAGCGGTACTCTTTTGCCGCTTTTTTCATCTCCTTTTCGCACTCTTTAATTTTTTTACGCACCTCTTCCAGACTTAGGTATTGATGTGCCTGTTCAGCAGCCTGAAAAATTTGATCAGCATGATTTGTTGGATAAGCCACTTGATCTTCTTCCGCCTCAACTAAAACTGATATTTCTCGTTTTGTTGTTGTAGGCCGTATTCCATGCAATTGATTATATTCAGCCTGCATTAAACGCCGTTTTTCTGTAATCTCGACAGTGCTTTGTATCGATTTGGTCATTTTGTCGGCATACATTATGACCCGTCCTTCTTCATTTCTAGCAGCACGTCCGCACGTTTGAATAAGTGATGTTTCGCTCCGTAAAAAGCCTTCTTTGTCCGCATCCAAAATAGCCACCAAAGAAACTTCGGGGATGTCAAGCCCTTCCCTCAATAAATTAATTCCAACCAATACATCGAATTCACCGATCCGTAGGTCTCTGATAATTTGGATCCTTTCAATTGTATCAATATCGGAATGAAGATATTTGGCCTTCACCCCCAGGTCATTAAGGTAAGTTGACAGCTCTTCAGACAATTTCTTAGTGATCGTCGTAACCAGAACCCTACCCCCCTTGCTGACATGCAAGCGTATTTCGGCCAAACAGTCATCCACCTGGCCAGTAGCAGGACGTACTTCAATGATTGGATCCAAAAGTCCTGTCGGACGAATGACCTGCTCAACAATTTCACCGGCAGATTCCTGAACTTCCCAGGCTCCAGGGGTTGCGGACACATAGATCACCTGATGAAATCTACCATAGACCTCTTCGAACCGTAAAGGGCGGTTATCAAAAGCGGAAGGAAGGCGAAAACCAAAATCGACCAGCGTCTGTTTGCGCGCACGGTCGCCATTGAACATGGCATGAATTTGAGGCAGAGTTTGATGGGATTCATCGATGACAAACAAAAAATCGGAGGGAAAATAGTCTATTAAACAAGGGGGTGGTTCTCCCGGCTGGCGCATGCTGAAATGGCGCGAATAATTCTCAATCCCCTTACAAGTACCTACCTCTTTCAACATTTCCAGATCATACATCGTTCGTTGCTGAATGCGTTCTAGTTCGAGCAGTTTTCTTTCTGTCTCGTAATGCAATTTTCTTTCTTCCAATTCTGCTCGGATGGTTTGCATGGCCTTCCAACGTACTTCTTCAGGAGTCACGTGGTGGGAACTGGGATAGATCGTGATGGAAGGAATGCGCCTTTTCATTTTTCCCGTGAGAGGATCGATTTCGCTGATCTGTTCGATCTCGTCGCCAAAAAGTTCGACCCTAATGGCAATGTCCTCCTCATAGGCGGGAAATATGTCTAAGACATCCCCTCGGACACGAAAAGTAGAACGTATAAATTCGAAATCATTCCTTTTATATTGCATCTCGACCAGATGGAGCAGGATATCGTCCCGGCGCCGCGTCTGACCCTGGGATAAGGTCAAATTCATTCCACGGTAATATTCCGGAGAACCTAATCCATAAATGCAGGATACCGAAGAAACGATGATGACGTCCGAACGTTCAAGCAAAGAGCGCGTGGCGCTGAGCCTCATTTTGTCGATCTTATCATTGATCGCCATGTCTTTTTCAATGTAAGTATCTGACCTGGGAATATAGGCTTCGGGCTGATAATAATCGTAGTAGGAGACAAAATACTCGACTGCATTTTCGGGAAAAAAGGTTTTAAATTCCTGGTACAGTTGGGCGGCCAATGTTTTATTGTGGGCTAAAATTAAAGTGGGGCGTTGAATCCTGGCAATGACATTGGCCATTGTGAAAGTTTTGCCGGAACCTGTAATCCCAAGTAAAACCTGGGCTGGGCGGCCTTGCAGAACACCTGTAGTCAGCTTTTCTATGGCCCCAGGCTGATCTCCAGTTGGTTGAAATTCAGTGTGGAGCTTGAAAAGGTTAGGTTCGGTCATAAGGTTTTTTTACGTTCCCTGGCAATGCGCGAAATCTTGTTCCATGCTCCTCCCAATCCCATTGCGCTGCGGATCTCTTTTAGAGTCGCCTGAGAAACTTCATTCATTTTTTCAGTCCCATCATAAATAATTTCTTCGATCAATCCCTTGTCCGCTTCAAAATATTTGCGCCGTTCACGGATAGGCTCTAAAAACTCGTTCACTGCCAAGGTCAGTTTTTCCTTTACCTCTACATCCCCTACAGATCCTTCCCTATACCATTTTTTTAGATCTTCCACTTCATCCTTTCTGGAATTAAAATTATCGTGATAGATAAAAACCGGATTCCCTTCGACGGTCCCAGGTGTATCGGCCCGCAGCCTGTTAGGATCTGTGTACATGCCCCTTACTTTTTTTTCCACAGTTTTGGAGTCATCCGACAGGTAAATTGAATTATTGGCCGATTTGCTCATCTTTCCTTTGCCATCTATTCCAATTAACGAAGGAGTATCGCTCAGCAAAACTTCAGGTAAGGGGAAAACATCGCCATAATATTGGTTGAAGCGTCTTGCAATATCTCTTGCTAATTCTATGTGAGCCTCATTATCTTTACCGACCGGTACAAGGTGGGCCTTTGGCATCAAGATGTCGGCCGTCTGCAGGACAGGGTAGCCGATCAAACCGAACGGTATGCTGTCATTTTCCAAATGGGCATTTCGGGCCATTTCTTTTAGACTTGGCAAACCTGTGAGGCGATTAAGGGAGATAAGCATTTCAAACAAAAGGTTCATTTCATAAACAGCCGGAGTGGCCGACTGCAGATAAAAAGTTGCTTTTTTATGGTCGAGACCACAAGCAAGGTAATCGAGGACCATCAAACGGATATTTTCCCGCAACTTAAGGATCTCTTCTTTGGCCGGTTTTGTGGTCAGGGTGTGCAGGTCGGCTATAATAATGTAACAATCATAGGTTTCCTGCAAGGCTATGCGGTTTTTCAAAGATCCAACATAATGGCCTAAATGAAGCTGCCCTGTAGGGCGATCGCCGGTCAAAATTCTTTTTTTTTCACTCATAAGTTCATCCTCTTCATCGCGATGTAAATTGCAAAATCATTACTGCAGCTGAAAAAAGGATCACTGCAATCAAAAGTGGCTTTCCACCTGGCACAATTGCATGCCCGCCTAGTTTTTTTCGATAGCGCCCTTCCCAGATCATCAATGCAGGGATGATCCCATAAATGATTACAGC
Source organism: Candidatus Protochlamydia sp. (assembly GCA_013695355.1). GTDB lineage: Bacteria > Chlamydiota > Chlamydiia > Chlamydiales > Parachlamydiaceae > Protochlamydia. Next base: position 186,015 of record JACDAQ010000026.1, on the reverse strand, counting down.
GCCATACCCCCCCGCATAATTCAAAGCCTCAAGGAAAATGGAGGGGTAAAACAGGGCAAATAGAAGAGGGGGTATCAAAACAAGCAAGGCCAGAATGATTTTTCCCATAAAATCTTTCTTAATTGAAAGCCCGTCTGCCAAAAAATCGACAAAACTGATCGCTACGCTCAAAAATGAAGTGAGAATGGCAAAGAAGGCAAATGTTTGAGCTATATCCCCTATCCAGGAAGTACCCACAGCATCCTTTAAGGCTTGCGTTGCAATTTCACCCTGATCAAGCGCTTCCTGAAATTCAATCAGAGGGGTCAGGCCCAAAATAACCCATTCCCATAAAAGATAAATGACTAAAGGGATGGCGCTGCCTAGTACAAGCACGGTGACAAGGGATTTTACATGACTTTTATAGTATTTTGTCAGACTGGGAATCAAATTATGAAAGCCAAAGGAAATAATAGCTGCCGGGATCACCATTGTGGCAGCGTTCCATTCCTGGTTTTTCAAAAGGGAAATATCGACATGAGGAAGGCCGAGGGCAACCAGCCAAACATAAGTCACGATCAGGCCTCCCATCAGGAAGCGGTTGAACCAATCCACCGCGCCAAGCCCTAAAAAAAGGAGGAAACCAAAAAAAATGCAAAAAAGGACAGCCCCTATCCCCTGAGAAAAAAACAGGCCTGCCCATTCTGCGGCACCGCTGATCAAAGACCCGCTTGCAGCGACATAGGCTACCATGAGGGAGTAGAAAAGGAACAGGTAGACAAACCAGCAGATCCCCTTGGCAAATTTGCCGAGAGTTTTTTCAGCCATCGTAAGAATGTTGATCTCTTCGCCGAACCACAAATTGACCTCTAGGTAAAGTAAACCCGTTGTCAACATGAAGAGCCAGCAGATAATGAACATCGCGGAACTTGGAATAAAGCCTGCTTTGGCACTTAAGACGGGAAGACCGAGCATTCCGGCGCCTATACAGCAACCTGCCACAAGCAAAATGCCGCCTAAAAGGCTTCCCTTTTTTACAGAATAGGTATCCATTATGAAACTTTTGTACAGTGTTCAAAATGAAACAGTGTATCAAAAGAAAGATTAAATGAGGTGTAAAAATTATCACATTTACAGTGGTAGAATTAATCTTCTTCTCATGGGAATAATATCGCATTAAGCTGGAAAATAAATATTGATTAAAGCTGTGCAGTGCTGAGAAAAGGAAACTTAGAAGTGCGCCTTTCAGACTAGAGCTAGAATAGCATTTCAAGAAACTTTAATTCTATGCTTGATAAATATAGGAAAAAACATAAAATAAGAACTAATAGAAATAATAGGGTCCAATGGAAATTAATAAAATAAACTTTCCCTCACCTATTCAAATTTTTCGAATTATCCCTTTACCCTCTGTTTCCCAACAAAAAATAATGGCTGTGGCAACCCTCATTATTTTGGGGGGAGTAGCTCTCTGCTATACTATTTATTTGATAGGAAGAAAATATAATTTTAACGAAAATAACGGAGAAAGTATAAATATTTCTTCAATTAACTATCTTAGAAATATTACGCTATCACCATCTTCTTCCAATATCGAAAACACTACCAATCTTTTTGAAAACCGTTACATCCAACCAACAGTTCTTCCTCCAGAAGATCATAACGAAAAAAGCTTTAAGAAAAATTTATCGTTATATGCTAATACTTTATTTAAAAACACAATCAGTTTAGAGGAAGCCCGAGTAATCCTTATAGGAGAACGGCATGATATTACCGAACATTGTAAATTAGAAGGTATTATTTTAAAGTACTTTGCTAAAGAAAATGATGTTCTTCTGGTAGAAGGAATTTTGAAAGAAGAAAAAGAACTTCTCGATCCAGCTGCTTTATTTCCGCATGAACTAGAAAAATCTATTCCTAAAAGAATACATGCGTTCGGCTGGGAGAAAGATTTAGAAACCTTACGTAGTCAAATAAAGATGATGAGCGAAACAGAATTATATATACAACGCTTTAATAACGCATCTAATGACGCAGAAAAACTTATAGTAAAACAAGAAATGCGGGATATCGAAAACAAAATTTGTTTGGCAATTAAAAAAAGGAATGATTTTTTAGTTTCATCAATAAAAGAAAGCATGGAAAAATATCCCAACTCTAAAGTATTTGTGATAGCCGGAAGCGGTCATGTATTACATAAAAAGGAATATGATTATAGTCTTTTTTCTCCAAAAGATAGTATTCCTACCTCATTATATATAGATATTTTTGATTTTAACATCTTGGAAAACTTACCCCCTGAAGTACGTGCTGCATCGGTTATTTTAAAAAACCCTTTAATTTCAATTTAAATAATAGATTCATTTTAGAACCATTATCTCTTTCCAGTTAAATAATTAAAAAATTAATTTATATAAAATGGTTCTAAAAAATTATGAACAAGATAATCTTTCTTAAAGGAAATACTATTTTTTGTTAAAAATCTAATTATAATTTTGTTTCTCTTTGCATTTTCTTTGACTAAATTCACCAAAATTTACATCTAAATCATGAATTTCCAATTTTTTTGGAAATCCAAAAAAGGATGAGCGATGTTTTAAAGTAATGAAATTTATAACGTTGTTCTTAAATTCAATAGAAATATCAAAAAATAGAGGAAATATGATTACACTTAATTTACAAAATAATCCAAATAATGATGTACCTCCAATCAACCCACAGGTAGGTCGGATTAATGGTATGGAAATTATCAATATCATAGAAGATCCAAATGTATTACCTAACGATAAGTTTAGGATTCTTGGCGGCGTATTAACCTTTATGGGTAGGGAAATGTTCGGTCAGCGGAGGCAAATTAATTTACAGGAAAGAGAGATTACTTCACTTCAAGCATCTGTCAATAATCTTAGGAGGCAAAATAATGAGTTATTATCAGAAAGAAATAAAAATGAATTTTTTGAAACTTTAGAACTTAAGGAAGTTGTTGCTCCATCAATTCTTTTTGGTACTTTAGTCTTAGGTTTAGGGATTTTAGTACCCCCTTCTCTTATTGCAACCGGCCCTGCAGTAGGACTTATGACTTTTTCAAATAATTCATGGGTTAAAGAACAACATGAACGTTTTGAGAAATTAAAAGAGAAATATAAATTAGATCATCCCGGTTGTTTAGAAACAAATGCGGAAAATTTTGCTTTAGGAACATTGCAAACAGAAGAAAATGAAAGAGAAGAACGGGAAGCCGAAAAACGGCGTGAGGATGCGAATCGTGAAATTGATTATGATTGGTCCCCTGATTATGATAGCTATTAAATAAGTAAGCATCAAAAAATTGAACCAGTCCCACTTAATACGGGATTGGTTTAATTATATTTACTCTATTTATAGGTTATAAATTTTAAGTTATTTTCATTCGTATGAAAATTAAAACGTTTATTGTTGAAAAAAATGACTAACATAATTGTAAATTATTTGTAAAAAATTAGCAGAAGGGCAAGGATATGCCAATCAAGGATTTTATTATAACCGTTTTTTTTGAATCATAGATGTATAGCTACTCAACAATTTGTAAATACCTTTTGATTTTTTTAAGTGTTAACTTAGTTTGAGTCAGAGGGTTTGTATTTTTAGTTCCTGAAAAATAGAGTGTATTATTGCATCATAACCTGGGCTTTCCTTTTCAGGAAGGCAACTGAATATATATTTAGCTGGCTGAGTCGATTTGTACATTTCTTCTAAAAGATCTCTTTTTAAACTAGGCGAAATGAACTGCTCCTGTTTTTTTTGCTATCTCAGATGTTTTGCTTTCAGTTAATCTAATTGTTAAATAACGTCTAGAAGTTGAAAATGAACAATTATTATAAATTCCAAATTTTAAACTCCCAATTCGTGTGCTTGGCATCATATAAACCTCTTTGAATAAAAGTCATTTCTTTTTAAGGTTAGTGCATATTTCCTATCTTATGCAACTAATTTATGATTTAATTTATAGTAAGATACTTCCAAATGCTCATCTTCCGATAGTAGAGAATAGTGCAAGTCAAACAGACGGTTAACACTGCTCTGGAGATTCTTTGCGCCAGACTAGCCCTTCCACAATGGTCCGGAATTGATCAGGCGATCCATATTCAGCATGCAGAAAATAATCCCCATTTTCCTGCCTTTCGTAAACCTCGAATCCTTCAAATGAACCCTGGCTCCTGAACTCCCAGGCGACTGTACAGCTTTCTGTACGCATCCCCTTGCCGCTAATTTTTCCAACCAATGAATTTTCCAAACTGACTGAAAAATCAATCGAAGTTATATCATTAAATTGAAAAGTGTTAGTGATCTGTTCCCCAATGCCTTGCATTTCGACTACTTGTACGGCCTTGATCAGACCGTTATCCTCTGGTGCTATCTGCCAGCGGGTATAGAATTTTATAAATTCAGGAGAAGAGGTAAAAGAAATTTTTCCTTCTCCCAGCCAAATTCCATGCGAAAAAATAAACTCGGGCAACGGCGCTTCAGGCTGTGACATAATTCTTCCTTACTTCGCGTTCATTATTCAAAACATAAATCGTCGGCTATAAATGCTCTGCAAAATTCCTAAAGCCATCATGGTTACTAAAATGGAAGACCCGCCATATGTCACTAAAACCAACGGCACTCCCGTGATAGGCAAAAAACCGCACATCATTCCTATATTTACCAGGATATGCATAGCCAAATAAACGGTAACTCCCGCAGACAGCAAACGTCCAAAAGAATCTTTTGCAACAGCTGTAACCTGAAAACTAAAATAAATCAACGCATAATAAAGAACCAACAGTAAAAGGAGCCCCATCAATCCAAATTCTTCGCCAAATGCAGGAAATACTGAATCAGTATAGGGGGCTGGAAGCCACCCTTTGCCACTAAATTCGCTCTTACGCCAGCCTGAGCCGGTCACACCGCCAAGCGATATGGCAATAGCGGCTGCTTTTTGATGGTGGGTAGCCGGATTCAGTCGGTCAAATTGGTAATCCTTTAAGACGACCGTTGCATAAGGACGGATAGTTTCATGCGGTAATATTCCAAGGAACAGGAGTGCAACGAGAAATAGGGCCAGACCGCCGATACATGTCATACCCTTAATAACAGACGATCTCAAATTACCGAAATAGCACATTACCAATGAGATGGGAAAAAGAACGAGGGCCGTCCCCAGATCAGGCTGCTTTAAGATAAGAATAAAAGGAATTCCCACAACCAGAGCAGCAAAAAAAACTGTGCTCCATTCGGAAGCCAACGGCAGCCTACGTTCCAATAGCCAACTTAGTGTGATCACAACAACCAACTTGGCATATTCGGAAGGCTGAAAACTAATATTAAGGAAAGGGATCCGGTACCACCGATGCACTCTTTGAATGGAGTCCGTAAAAAAAAGTCCTATTAGAGATAAGATGACTAAAGCATATAAAATCCAGGTCCATTCCCGCAGCTTATTGTAATCAAACCCGGCGCAAAAAAAATAGAGAAGGGTACCAATAAAAAACCATTGGATCTGAGTGCGAACGATCGGAGTAAAAAAAATGTCTTCAGAATTGTCCGGGTCGACCGTATAAGAAGAAATGACAAGCAAACTAATGACCATCAAGCTTAAAATAACCGGCAGGACCCTAAAGTCCAAGCGTGCTAAATAACGGGCGCTCCACATAGCAAAAATCAGTTTAAGTTTTTATATAGAAGTATTATGGAATCTATTTTACATATTCATTTCGACACGATTGGCTCAACAAACACCTGGGCAAAGCAAAATCTTGACCGCTTAGCTCATGAAGGGCTGACATTGATTACTGCATCCGAGCAAACAGCCGGGCGGGGGCGTTCCAGCCGAAAGTGGTATTCCCCTCGAGATCAAAACCTTTATGCCACTTTTTGCTCCTTTTTTGATACAAAAAGAGAAGACTACGGAAATTTTTCGCAGATATTAGCTTTGGCTGCGGTAGAAGTGTTGGAGGAATTAGGGTTCTGCCCATTAATCAAATGGCCGAATGACCTGCTTCTCAATAAAAGGAAAATTGGGGGTATTTTAGGCGAAATCATGGCTTTGGAACAAAATAAATGCATGATCCTGGGTATTGGGATTAACATCAATTCTCCATATGAAGGCTTGCAAAAAATCGACAGGCCTGCCACTTCCCTCTTCGTTGAATCAGGACAAATTCATTCGATAGAAATGGTCAGGAAAAATCTGGAAAATAAGTTTAATGTGTATTTCAATCAATTCTTGAACCAAGGATACGGTCATTTTTTTGATCGGATTGCTTCTCGTCTTTTTCATTCCAAAGGAGACCCCATTCAGTTTCATGCTAACCAAACAGTTATTAAAGGTTTTTTTGATGCTTTTTTACCTAATGGCTCCATACAGATCTGTCTGCAGGATGGTTCTTTGAAAAATTTCATTTCGGGCGAATTTGTGCAATGAACCTATTTCACTAATTTGAGTGGAAAGGTTCCCTAGTTAAACAACAATTTTTATACTAGCAAACAAATCATTATTGATATAAGATGTTGTTTTACTTTTAACTTCAAAAAGAATAAATGAAAAAAGAAGTCGAACTTTATTTCGCATTGGTATTTATAAAATATAAATATTTTGCTTATAAAAAATTTATAAATGTATAAGAAGATGTGCTCAATAAAACCCAAGAGCTAAAAAATAAAATCAAGCGAGATTTTAGGATTTTTACAGCCCTTTCAGGTTAATAATATTTTAAAGAGGTGTATATGGTGTATATGACTGAAAATTTTGGTGAAGCTTTCAAAACTTTTCAACAAGATTGTGTGGATGTGTTAGATTTTTTAACAAAAGGTGTTAATCAAAACCATAATCAAAATCAGGAACAGCGCGTTCAGCAAATTAGAGATAATACCTTAGCTGCTTTAGCTGGCGCCCGGCTTGTTTCAACGGCATTCATGGGTCTTGGAGCTTTATATGCGATTTCAGCCTTGCCTTATGTTCTATCGACTCCAGTAAGCTCGGTTATTTCTGTAGCAATGGCAGTTTTTTTCATAGCCGTCTCGCATGATTGTTTTGTGATGGCAAAAAGAAAAACTGATGAAATTCTTCATCCAGTCGTTGTCGGAGGTGCCAACCTATTAAATGGCGTTATGAGAGAGTTAAATGGCTTATTAAATAATGATGTAAGAAATCCAATTGGAAACGGCCTGTATTCAGTAAATACGGATGGGACCTGTTTCCCAATCATTTGGACAAATCTTATCAGAAAAGTAAACGCTCATCTTCCACACAACGGAAACCTCGTTAATTAAAGAAGCCCATTTGTATCTTAGAGCAAAGCCTTTAATGGCTTTGCTCTAAAATTTTTAAGCAGAGTACTAGCCTCTTTAATGCGAATGAAATGTCGAAAGGTCCGGAACGACTATTAAACTAGGATGCAGTTTTGCCCTCAGGATCTGCTGAATATAAGAGAGGGTCGTACCTGTCGCTGAGAAACATGACGTGCAGGAACCTGAATAAGCAATTTGCACCTCACGGTCACCTACAAGATCTAATAGCTGCACTCCGCCCGCATCCAGTTCAATGTAGGGTCGCACATCTCTGTCCAATACTGTTTCGATCAAACCAATTTTTTGGGCAAGCGAAAGTTCTTCCCAGCCAGGGTATCCACCTTCCAACACTTCTCCTATATCAAGGGGGGCTGGAGGGGCCGTATAACCCATAGCCAGAGGGATGTCCAGGCACATTTCCGCCGCTTTTTCAATTGCTCCCACCACTAGATTTAAATGAGGAGATGTTTCAGGGGGAAAAGCTTCTTCATCATTGCGGTCCCTAACTTGTTTGTCGATCAGATCGGCGCCAATTCTTTTAGCCTGGTCATAATTTTTCCCGATAACTAATTCAGATGCCACCTCGGCAGCCCCGATTAAAGCCGATTGGCCGTACGCCTGAAATTTTGCGTCCACAATGATGCCATCATCCGGATCAACCAGCCAGAATATAAGGACCAAATTCCCATCTTCAAGCCTTCCCTCTTTACCCTCGGCCAAGCGCATGCACCTTTCTTCAGACTGCTCCTTCGAAAATGAGCCTGCGCAGCGGGGCTTATCAATTTTTGCGATCAGTTTTTTGCTATAGCGGGCCCAAGGAAATGTTTGGGTCAATGTTTTAAGGCTCATAATTGTATTTTTTCCTGTTCACTTATCAAAGCTTTAGAAACTTTTTCCAGGCCATAAGCGCACTCTGCGGTCCATTCAATCGCCCGGTCGATCTCTTCTTCAGTTGTATAGCGCGATAAGCTAAACGATACAGCGCTATAGGCAAGGTTTTCCTCCAGGCCGCAAGCGAGCAGCAGCAAGCCCAATTGCTGAAAATTCCCCCCGCCGATCGTGGCATATATCCCCTTGCGGTTAAGGGCAAACAATAAGGCCTCGTTAGCAATGCCTGGAAAGAGAAGAGTTGTGCAATGAGGGATTCTTTCCTGACCTTTAAAAGCAATTCGGGCTCTAGGATAAGCTTTGACAATTCCAGTTTCAAGCTTATGTCTCAAACGAGCTGTTTCAGTGCAAAGCAAATCCCTGCAATCCAATGCTTCCTGCGCTGCAATGGCCAAACCTGCCAAAGCGGCTGTGTTAAGTCCGCCCGCCCTTAACCCTGCCTGGTCGGAGCCGCCTGCTATCAAGGGGGAGCATTTGACCCCTTGCTTAATATAGAGGCCTCCCGTTCCCTTTGGAGCATGGAGTTGATCTCCATTAAAACTGATGTAATCGGCTTTTACTTCTTCCAGTTCGTAAAAAAGTTTTCCAAGCACGTGGGTAGCGTCCAAATGAAGCCGGATTCCCCGCTGCTGGCATAGAGCTGCTATCTCGGCAGTCGGCTGAATGACCCCAGTCAAGCCATTTGCCCAGGAAAGGGAGACAAGCGCCGTGCGGGGGGAAATTGTTTCCGCCAGGGCGTCTGCAGTCACAATTCCCTGCCGGTTCACTTCAACCATTTTTGCCGAACACCCTAACGGTTCCAAACGGGCCATCGCCATTAAAGCAGGCGCCTCATCGGCATTGGAGGTAATGAACTGATTTTTTCCTGTGGGCAAGGTGACGTCCCTATAGACCGAATGAATTGCCTGGTTAACAGCTTCAGCACCAGACGAGGTTAGGACAAATTGATCCCCTTCCTGAGCACCTAAAAAAGAATAAAGCATTTTATAATAGGTTTTCAATGCCGGAAAAAGTTCTTGTCCCTTTTGATGCGGGGCTGAAGGAAGGCCCCATTTATCGGTGAGGAAAGGCATCATTTGGCTTAAGGCATAGTCTGATGGCCGGCTGGTCGTACTGTTGTCTAAATAGATAAAACTTTCTGGCATTGTAATCCGCGTCTATAGCATTGGTAGGATGTAAGAATAGCATAGTTTAAACACAGAGAAAAGAAAAGACGGGAAAAATAACAGGATAAGCAGGATAGGCAAGATAACAAGCAAAATTGTTCCTATCCTGCCCATCCTGCTTATCCTGTTTTTTCCCTTGTCTTAGCGTCTCAGCAATTAATCTTTGTCGCCTACAATTTCACTTAGTATGCCAACAACTTTCCTAAAACGGAAGTCTCTTTTAACTAAGTTTTGTAAATTTTCCTTTAATGTATTCATAAATAACCGGAAGGCCTGTCGCGAGTTCCAGATTCACAACTTCCTCTTTCGTCAGCCCATCCAGCTCCATCATTATCGAGCGCAAAGAATTGCCATGCGCCGCAATAAAAATATTCTTACCTTGTGCTAAATAGGGAACAACGTTCTCATCGAAATAAGGAATTGAGCGGGCAGCCGTCATTTCAAGACTTTCGCCTTTAGGTGGCGGAACATCAAAGCTCCTGCGCCAAATATGCACCTGTTCAGCGCCATATTTTTCAGCCATAGCTGCCTTATTGACGCCCTGAAGCTCTCCATACATTCTTTCATTCAATTGCCAAGCGCGGATCACAGGGATCGTTCGGGCTAATGTTTCTTCGCTGTAAATGCCCGCCCACTCTTCTAAAAACCCTTCTCCAGGATGCATAATGACAGGAACTTTGCCTGAATGATGCACGGTCATAGCCAGCATGGCAGTCATCTGGGCCCGGATCAAGCTTGATGTAAAAATCAGGTCTATCGGTTCATCCTTAATGATACGCCCCCCTTCCAAAGATTCTTCTACTCCTTTTGGAGAGAGAGGGATATCTACCCAACCGGTAAAAAGATTATGAAGGTTCCATTGAGATTGCCCGTGCCGCATTAAGATCAGCTTTGTCATGTTAACACCCAAAAGTAAAGTATCATTTTACTTATTATATAAACTAATGAAAAGTAATTTACAATAAATGCTATATAAACTATAATTTTTGTTGATATTATATTAGGAAAATAGTGTGGATAAAAACCGTTTGAGCAAAATTCTTGCAGCCGCAGGTATTGCCTCCAGAAGAGCATGTGAAGAATTAATTTTTGATGGAAAAGTCACTGTGAATGGCGTCATTGTGCGCATTCCCCAAACGCTGGTCGATCCCGAGACCGATGCCATTTCAGTTTCAGAAATCCCCATTGAAGTAGTAAAAGAAAAAGTTTACTACCTTTTGAATAAGCCGGAAGGCTACATTTGCTCAACCCGCAGAAGCGGCCAGTCAAGGCTTGTTTTAGACCTGTTCGCCGACGAAGGGCATCGCCTCTTTACAGTAGGACGCTTAGATAAAGACACTCAAGGACTGCTTATCGTTACAAATGACGGTCATTTCGCTAACCGGGTCATTCATCCCTCCTCTAATATCCAAAAAGAATATTTGGCCAAAACTGATCAGGAAATTTCCCATGAACATCTGGTGGCCATATCTAACGGAACTTTAGTTGAAGGAGCTTTTGTCAGGCCGCTAAAAGTTGAGAAGGTCAGGCGGGGTACGATCAAGATCGTCATCGGAGAAGGCAAAAAGCGTGAAGTGCGTCTTTTACTAAGCGCTGCAGGGCTGAAAGTACAGGAACTTACTAGAATCCGACTGGGAGGTTTGAGGCTAGGCCCTTTGCCTGTGGGAAGCTGGCGTCCTTTGACCGAATCAGAAAAAAAATTAATTTTCGCATAGTCATTTTATGAAACAAAAAAAAATACCAGCACCTGATTTTGAAACGGTTATGCCGCTCCTCATCAATCAATGGCGCCGGTTCAACAAGTTATCCGGCCCATCCGATTCTCTGCAGACCCGAGAGTTCCGCAGTGTGGTCTCTGCCGTCCAAAAACTTCAGAAAGGATTAGAAACTGGGAAAGAGCTGGCCGGGCAGGATTATTTTTCCGAACCCGATCTGCTTGGAGCTTATTTGCTTTATCAATGGCCTTTACATTATCAAGAAGGACTTTGCCTTATCAATGAGCTTCCAACCTCTCCGGGGCGTGTTTTAGACCTTGGCAGCGGGCCCGGTGCTTTCGCCTTTGCGGCTTTACGCCAGGGGGCCAAAGAGGTCATCGCCATTGACCGCAATTTGAGCGCATTGCAAATGGCTGCTGAAATATGCGGCCGCTATGGATATCCTTTAACAATCAGAAAACATGATTTACGAAAACCCTCTCTTCCAGTCGAAGGGTTGTTTGATCTCATTATTGTTTCCCACTGCCTTGAAGAACTTTTTCCGGATACCCAGAAAGATTGGCCTTCATCTCAAAAAAAATGGGTAGAAGAATTGCTAAAGCGCCTAACTCCCAATGGATTTCTTTTATTGGCTGAAAGCTCCCTACTCCCCTCTAATCGTCGTCTGCTTGCTTTAAGGGACCAACTTGTTAAAGATAATGTACCGGTCCAGGCCCCGTGCATCTGGAAGGGGGAATGTCCTTCGCTGCAAACCAAAAACAGCCCTTGCTACGCCCAGCGCGAACTAGAAAAACCTTTTTTAATGAAAGAGATTCAGCGGGCTGCACAAATTAATTTAGGATCTTTAAAAATGAGCTACGTTATTTTTAAAAATCCTCAATCAGGACCTCTCCAATTACCTGAGGATAAGCTTTACCGCATTATCAGTCCGCCGGTTGACTCTCAATCAGGAAAAAGATTTTATCTTTGCGGAACAGATGGGAAAAAAAATTTGGGTTCCCACCTTAAAGAGCACCCCGTGGAATCGAAAGCTTTTGATTATCTTAAAAGGGGAGAGTTGATTTCTTTTAATGACGCACTTGAAAAAGGGCAATTTTTTGATATTGTTGTAGGCACCCGGGTTAAAATTGAAGCCGCTTTGAATAAGCCCTATCCTTATGGTGAAATAGACGAATGGTAATCGACCATTCATGATATACCCAAGTGAACTCAAAAATTGGATTTGGACTAGCTTGAAAGCTCCCGCGGCTGACGGATCTAAAATGACCTCATATTATATAATATTAGGTCGTTTTAGATACGCCAACCCCGGGGCTTTGAAGCAGTCCATATTTCAATATTGAATTCACTTGGGTATTTTTTCCATCTTGATTTTTTAATATATCGGATATATTGTACAAGAGAATCTATAAAAAAACAGAGATTCTCAAAAATTCAAATATTGATGGAGACTTAACAAAATATTTACATAGCTAGGATATACTATACATAGTTTATCAAATAAAATGTATCTATGGACACAAATCAATCATCATTTAAAGAGCCTTCCTTAAAAACCTTTCAGGACCCCACTGAAGTTCTAAAGGCGGCCATTGTCAAAATTGACACTTTTACGCGCAGCGAAGCTTCCAGCCTTGAAGTAACTGAAGAGGGGCAATTGGTCGCAAAGCATTTGACTCCTCTAAAAAGGATTATAGCATTAGGGAAGTGTTACATCGGTTCACTTCTTTCCGATCATGTCCGGCAGGAGCAGGAGAAGAAACTTCGTCAGATTAAGCAGGAACTTCTTTTGGCCCGCGATATCCTTAACAGCCATTCCCCCCTTATTTCCCAACTTGAAGAAGGAGATCCTTCTCAAAGATCATTAGCTAAATCCGCCAGGTCCGTCATCGAACGGTATAATACGTTTGTAGCAAAGGATGCTTCAACCAAAGAGACCATGCAGAATTATAATTACGAAAGGAATAAAATCCTCCTTGATGAAGAAATCAGAGGCCAAACTATTCAATTGCCTCGAAGCATATACATTACCGCAGATTCAAATGTTAATGCGGAAAAAGCTCAAAAGACCTTCAAAGAAATTGGGGCTGCTTTTGATCTTGATCCTGCTCAAAAAAAGAACTCGTCCTTCCATTCGACCCACAAAAAAAACGAACAATTTCTGCGTGATACCTTTTGTTTAAAGGCGACCCGCTTCGCTATTTCAGATTTGCCGCAACCCCATTCAATTGCCGAAGTGCTAAAGTTGGTCAAGCAAACACCCATCCAAATGACGTTGGAAAATGAATTGATTATCATGCAGCAGACGTTAGAAATGGCCCCGGGCACCTCCATTTCTCTGATCGGATCTTTTAAACAACATACAGCTGACTCGAAATTAATGAGCATGCCCATCCTTCACAGCTTTCACATGGTACCGAGATCGCTGCACTCAGGCTTCCCCTACCCTTCGCAGCATTCAGGCTGGTCTTTGGCAGGCATTTTAACAGAGGCCCATCCTTTACGAACCGAACAAGCTCCTTTCTTCAAACAAATTGACCAGAAAAAAAAGGCCCTCTCTCAACATCTTTTGTCTGAATCCGATCCTAAGTATATGAATATAGCCAAGCGCCATTTTCATCATCAGAGGGTGAGCTTTGATCAAAATAAATTAGTTCTTCTCAAAAAACATCGTCAGGTGCAAGAGCTTATTTTAAAGCACGCTTCTTTATACCCGCTTTATTTTAAGGATTTAAATTTAAATTCTGAAATAATTTTAGATAAATTCTATGAATATATTTCACATAAGCCATCCACTTTTGATTGTTTAACTTCTACCCATCTGAAACTTTTGGAAGGTTTTATCGAAGGTCCGGCCAAGCGTCTTGAAAAGGAATGGCTGGAAGAAAAAACAACTCCCTTAAGAACAGCCAAACCTCAGGAACGCTTGCAATATGCCATTTCTAGTCTCGAAAAAAGCCAAAGAGCTTTTCTCCTAACATTAGACGCTGCCAACTTCTCAACGCCCTATCTACAATTGATGGGCACGATGCTTGGAAAAGCCTCTCAAGCGATTATCTTGCAATACTTCTCTGAGAAAATTGGTTTTCCTCCTCCGATGCTGAATGATTTTGAAAGAAAAATTCAAATGTGCGCCTTTCAACAATTAATTACTTTTTTAGAGGAAATGGAAGAGGCATTCGAGGAAAAAGAAGAACGAACAACAGAGCGGCTTAACCAAAAATACGATAAAGACATTCAAATATTCAACTCCTCGACAATTGAAGATCTAGAAGGCCGCGCTTTAAACCTTACGAATGAACTGGAAGTTTATTTTAATTCACGCTTTTTTGCAGCTCAAATATCCGACAAATAAACTGCTTTTAAAAAAGTCCATCGAAAAGATTTTTGTTCTGAAATATAAGACAAAATCGCAGAAGAGGAAGAACTGGAAAATAGAAAAATTTCTTGGTCTGAAAGGCGATAGGCCAAGGCATGCGCTTTTTGCGAAGCGGATAAAATAATTTTTATCTGCTGACAGCACCGCTTAAAAATCAATTGCCTTCTCCCAAGGCGTATAAAAGCCATAAATAAAAGGGTCATCGGAAAGAGCCAGAGGGCCAAGGAAATGTGCATCGGAAAAGGTTGGTTTAAAACCATAAAGGCTAAATTCACCATTGTTATCATAGCTAAACTTCCTAAAAAAAATAAACTTTCTTTGGAAGATTGCACAATCGGCCCCAGCCATTGCCGCCCTTTTGAAGCCGAAGTGCGATAAGCCAAGATCTCTTCAAATATAGGTTCTTCAAACATCATCCTTCCTATATGGGCAAGTTCATGTGCTATTAATTCCTGCCGCGTGTAGAAAAATAAAAATTTATTTTTAAATCTGAAACAGCTTCTAAGTTGCAAAAAAGCTGCTGTAGGCGTTTGTTCATTTAATTGAAAAATCCAGGCGCACCCTCCGTGCCACGGAGCCAGTTGAAAATTATTATAAAAAATAGGTACCCATTCAGGTGAAAGGTCGTACAGGGGTTCGGTAATTGCAATTCCCTCAGCCGCATTGCCTGCCTCCGCTTCACAAAAAGGGAAATTTTTTTCCATCATGACAGCTAATTCTTTCTTTAGCTGCAAGCAATAAGCGATCCGACTCTTCCAATCTGCCTCACCTTCATCAGGCCCAGGAATCAAACCTTGTTGGTTCCACTCTTTCCATTGTTCAATAATCATCAATTACCTCTTTGACGAAAGATAAACCTATCCCACTAATCTTAATCATCTGTTTGGTGTGAATGATGACATTTTGCTTGAAAGAGTGCAAGATTTGTGGCATTCTAAAGTGGTGATTCCATATATGCGTTAGGCGCTTCAAGGCTTACTCGAAAGTCATCTAATTAAATATGGGATGATTTTTATTTAATCTTGAGAGACCTTCACGCCAACCGAACATTGATTCCTTTTTAACCTGAGTTCTAATCTCATTGAATGTAAGAACCTGTTCAAAATCTATGATCAGGTTGTAAGGGGCATCGTGCCTTAGATTTATCCTTTCGCTTTAATATCAAATCGATAGAAAGAGAAAGGGGGAAGATAGGGAGCGAGATTCCCTAAATATCGAGGAGAAACCCAAAATTCAGGTTTTTAGAACCTGTTCAAAATCTTCGATCGGATGATAAATATTGAACAGGTTCTTAGGGAACACGCTCTGAACTTTTTTCCAGAAGGATCTTATTGTATGTTGACAGATGATTACGAAAGTTTTACCGAAGATCAAATCAAAACTTTGAATAAGTATGTCACTAATACTTCAGGCCACGTATTCGGTTTGCGGAATTTGCCAGAAGTAATTAAGGGAGCCCTGTTTTCCCGTTATTCACGATCCAATCTGGGATTACGGACTTTGCTGCTAAAAGAATTTATCAATAATAATGAAGAAGCAGCTTTCGAAGCAATTACCGGGAATACTTTCAATAAAGAAGAACAGCACGCCCATCAACAGACTGAAGCGATAAAAAAAGCCCAATCTTTTTACGATCGCATTTTAGATGGGTATGGAGACGATTCTATCGGTGAATTAGGGGGAGCGCACTTAGCTATAGAAAATATTTCTATGATCGCAGCTAAAGTTATTGAAGACAGCCGGATTGGGGGTTCGCCTCTGGAAAAATCAACTCGCTACATTTATTTTGACCAAAAGGTAAACGGCGAGTACCTCTTCTACCGCGACCCAATTTTAATGACATCTGCCTACCGGGATAGCTACATCCAAACCTGCAATAGGCTTTTCGAAACCTATAGCCGGCTAATTCCTCCAGTGACATCCATTATAGAGCAACGCTTTCCTAAAGATCCTTCTATTTCTAAAACAGCCTATACGGCAGCCTTAAGGGCAAAGGTGCTGGACTGCCTGCGCGGCCTTTTACCGGCAGGGACCTTGACTAATATGGGAATTTTTGGAAATGGCCGTTTCTACGAGCAGCTCATTCATAAAATGAATTGCCAAAATCTCGTTGAACTTCAGGATATCGGAAAGAGAAGCTATGAGGAATTATCTAAAATCATTCCCTCTTTTGTACGCCGCTCCAACCCCATGCATCGAACCCATCAAACTTATGCCCGTTTTTTTGAAACGATGCAAACAGAACTTAAGCTCCTTGCAGAGCAGCATGTGGATCAATGCGATCGCTCTCTTGTGCCTGGCGTGCGCTTAGTTTCCTGCGATCCTCAAGCTGTTGCAAAAGTGGCGGCCGCCCTATTATATACAGTGACCGACAAGGGACTCCCTGAATTGTGGGGCCATTGCAAAACCTTACCTGATGAAGAACTCGCACGGATTTTAGATGCTGGATGCAATGCGCGAGAAAATCGCAGGCAGAAATCTCCCCGGGCTTTGGAGCATGCTGAATTTACTTTCGAAATTGTCTCAGATTTCGGAGCCTATCGTGATTTACACCGGCATCGTACTTTAACGCAAGAAAGGCAGCTCTTATGCTGCGATTACGGCTTTTACATCCCGCCTGAAATTCAAAACACACCCTACGAAGAAGAATATTGCCAGGCCCTTCATCAAGCTAAGATGGTATTTGATATGATGGCGGCCGAGCTTCCTGAAGAGGCACAGTATGTCGTCCCAATGGCCTATAATATCAGATGGTATTTTCACTTAAATTTGAGGGCGCTACAATGGATGTGCGAGCTTCGCTCCTCCCCTGCCGGACACCCCGCTTATCGCTACATTGCTCAAACCATGGCTAAGCAGGTCTCGGATGCTTACCCCGCTTTCGAACGCTTTTTTAAATTTGTTGATTATGAAGGATACGAATTAGGGCGGCTGGACCAGGAACAGCGCAAGTTTGAAAAACAGCAAATGCTGATGATCTGATCTTAACTTGATTAAAATAATTTGAATTAAACAGGATAAGCAGGATCGCCTTAAGCGACAGGATGAGCAGGATATGAAGCAACTTAAACTGCAAGCATATTAACTCAAATTATTTTGACCTATCCTGCCGCGCAGCGATCCTGCCCATCTTGTAATAACTTCAAAGGCCATTCTTCGTCTCATTTATCTTTGTACTGCATTTTTTTAGACTCATTTTTCTTTTGTTAGGCTTCCTAAAAACAAACCATTTTAAAAATAGAAAGAGTTATTATATTTAAAGATTCTTAATTTTGATGACACGTTAAGTGAATGGCGATTTTTTGAAAAATTAGTTGCCATTCATTGTCATTCCACCAATCTGCTAATCCACACCGCTGGCTCGCATCAAAATTTAATACGTTCGGAATACTCCAACTATAACTCAGCCCATTTTTTTCATTGACGACTACCAAAAGAAAATCAAGACGAGGGTATTTTGTCTTGATCATATTGACAAAAGTTAACACCTCTTGTTGCGAAGCATGGGTGCGGATAAAAACAACCTTTTCTCTGGAAGATAAAAGATTTAGCAGGCGGGTAATTCGCCTTCCTTGGGTTTCCTGTACAGCAGGCAAATAATCTAAGTAATTTGGGACAACCGTTCCCGCGATATGAACATCTTTAGTAACAGGTTGTCCAACCAAAGGAAAAAAATGATTAAAAGTGAAATGATAATAAGTATTTTCAATATTTTCTATCTTGTATTCAAGAAAAGCTGGATCTAAAAAATATTTGAAATCATCTTTGATTACTTGGGTGACCCCATTAAAGTGGGGTGAGACCATCCAATCCAATGGATAGGCTGCATTTCGTAGATTGAAAGCTATCATTCTCCCAGCCACCTGGCAGTCTCGCCCTAAACTGATAAAATGTGTTCCAGCATGGGCCGGCAAGTAGCCTAGCAAAAAACAAGCCGATAAGATCAATATTTTAAAAATTTTCATTTAATGCTCAAAGAATTAAAAAATTTTTCAAACTTTATACCAAAGTGAATCAAAAAATTAGATTAGTAGAAACCCTGTATTTGGCGTATTTAAAACAATCCAATAAATAACATAGGGTCATTTGACCCGTCGACCGCGGGAGCTTTTAGGGCCAATTTTTGAGTTCACTTGGGGTATACTATCAGAGAAATATTTATGTCTATGAATTTGTATTCCATTCACGAATGATACTTTTCATATCTTCCTTAAGTGAGGATTTACCAAGGCTATCAGCCATTGCGCGATAGGCTTCACGCTGAGAGGTATCCTGCAAACCAGAGCATGCCAGAGCGCAATACGTTGAAAGGCAGATATCTTTTTGAATGTCTGGCTGCTTTAGCAATTCAAAGCAGGTTGAAGCAACCTCCACATCATCTTTAAAAGCGACTAGTGCAATCGCTGCACGCTCATTATCTTCATTAAGCGGCCTCCCCGCAAGGACCCTTAATAGAAAAGCTTTCGCAGGATCCCCGATCAACTTTAATGCTTTCAAAATCTGTTCGTCTGTAAAAAAATCATCTTTACCCAAGGCTTCGAATAAGGAGATAATGGCTTTTTTATCCCCAATTGCTCCTAAACATTTTACAATGAGGATAGGGGCCATGCCATAACCGGGAAAGAGAGGATCGTGGTATTGCTCATTCCCTAACAGCTGAATCAGGGCGGGAACAATCTTATCTTTTTCGGCTGCAATAGCCCTGACTTCTTCTTCCCCCTCCTCATCTTCCGTTAGGATTAAATCGGCAATTAATTTGGGCTGAATATTTTTTGGATTTTTTACGGCATAAATTGCACGCAGATTTTCGTAAGCCTCCCTGGCATCCGCTACCCTCTGAGCTTCCTGGGAAGTTAAAAATAAGGCGGCCAAATTTTCCTTTAATTGATCTTCAAGTAGCGCCAAACGTTCAATACGTTTAATGGTAAAATCAGGCTGCACCCCTTTTCCTTCATCCCGATAATATTGAAGCATAATTGAAAAAAGACCTCCGAAATGGGCATCGCGATGCATTAAGATTTCATGGTCTACGGCATCGGCTAAAGGATAGTGTTCATTGAATGAATCAGGCGTCATGGTTCCTCAAATTTTCTAAAATTACATCGGCATTATAACTTGAACGGACGAAAGGACCGCAATACAAATAGGGGATGCCGATCTTAAGTCCATATTCTTCATACTTTTTAAACTGGTCAGGAGGAATAAATTTTTTTACAGATAATTTTCGCCGATTGGGTTGAAGATATTGTCCGATTGTGACGATATCGCATCCTGCATTTTTTAAATCGTCCAATGTTTCATAAACTTCATTCTCCGTTTCTCCGAGCCCGAGCATCAGCCCCGACTTCACTTTCATCTTCCTATTAATACGTTGGGAAGAGGCCTGTTCGAGGACAGCTAAGGTTCGCAAGTAGGTTGCTTTATTGCGTACACGCGGAGTCAGAGACCTGACTGTTTCAATATTATGATTAAAAATATCAGGAAGTGCCTTTAAAACTGCTGTCAGGGCGGATGAATTGCCGTTAAAATCTGAGGTCAGGAGCTCAATCGTTGCCGCTTCATTTATAAGCCGGATTTCTTCAATGACCTTGATCAAATGGGCACTTCCCCCATCCTCTAGATCGTCCCTGGCAACCATGGTAATAACAACATGCCTTAAGCCCAATTCCTTGACAGCTTGCGCCACTCTATAAGGTTCATCCATTTCCAAAGGCTTTGGAGCCTTAGAAAAATCGATATCGCAAAAACCGCAGCTGCGTGTGCATTCTTTTCCCATTACCAAAAAAGTGGCGGTTTTCCTGGACCAGCATTCCAGTAAATTAGGACACTTAGCCTCTTCGCATACAGTATAGACACGATTACCACTAAGAATAGTCCCCGTTTGATTGAGAACGCTCCCTTTAGGCAGCTTTCGATGCAGCCAGGAAGGAAAGCGCCCTGGACCGACAGCCTGCTCTTCAACCGCAAACTCCGGATGGGAGGGAAGAACGTTCAGCCTTCTTACTTTTGATTCCATAGATTCTGTCCTAAATAATTTCAAGCAAAGCGGCAAAGATGCGTTTTTATACCCATGCAAATCCGAAACTGGAATTTGCGTTCATTTTGAACAGTTTCTTAAGTATATTTTTTTTTGGGCGGCAGATGTAAAGGCAGACCTTCGGCCAAAAAGGCCGATTCCAGCCACGCTTCAGATAAAGTCGGGTGGGCATGGATCGTTTCTGCTATGCATTCAACAGTCAACTCATTTGCGATCGCTAAAGTCATTTCAGCTATGAGTACCGATGCATCATGCCCTACTACCTGGGCGCCTAGGACCTGGCCTGTTTTGCCATCAACAACGACCTGGGCAAAGCCTTCGGTCTCAAGAGCTGCTTGGGATTTACCTAAAGCCTGAAAAGGGAAGGGGGCAGCCTTAGCCTGAAAGCCTTGTTTTGTTGCTTCTTCCAAAGACAATCCCACCGTCGCTATTTCAGGATGGGTGAAAATTACCGAAGGGATTGCATTGTAGTGCATCATTGCATTTTTACCACAAGCGTTATCAGCCGCCACCAGTCCTTGGTGGCTTGCAACATGGGCCAGCCACCACTTTGATGCAATGTCTCCAACGGCATAAATCCCATCGACAGACGTTTCCATTCGCTCATTGACCTGGACCATCCCATTTTCTTGCACGATTACGCCGGCTTTTTCCAATCCGATCCCCTTTGTATTTAGCGAACGCCCAACAGAGACTAAACAGCAATCGGCTGTAAATGTCCTGCCCCCCTCCACATGAACCTTGACGGTGTTTCCATCCCGCTCTATTTTTGTGACTTTAATTCCCGCCTCAATTTGGATCCCCCGCTTGGTAAAGGCCTTTGACAAAGCTTCGGCCACTTCTTTGGCTTCAGTCGAAAGAATTGTCGGTAAAAGCTCCAGTATAGTCACTTCAACTTTCAAAGTAGCGAAAAGAGATGCAAATTCACAGCCAATGACCCCGCCTCCTACAACAATCAATTTTTTTGGCAAGGCATTCATTTGTAATAATGAAGTGGAATCATGAATGCGCTCGAAATCAAATGGAAAAGCTTTCATATTGCGCGGTTCAGAGCCTGTGGCGATAATGATTTTTCCTCCGATCACGGTTTGGGCATTTTCACCTTTGATTTTGATTTCCGTAGGGGATTGCAGTTCGCCAAACCCTCTGATTAGGGTGATTGGGTGAGCTGCAATCAAACCCTCAAGCCCTCGGCGCATTTTACCTACGACTTTATCTTTATGTGAAGAGAGCCTGGCGTAATCAATTTGGATGTTCTCTACATGAATGCCGAACTCTTCGGCTTCTTTTAGCCGGCTGACAATTTCAGAGCCCGCGATCAGCGCTTTTGAGGGAATGCATCCCCTGTTCAGGCATGTTCCGCCTAATTCTTTGGCCTCAATTAAAGCGACCGATTTCCCTTGACTGGCAGCCCGAATGGCTGCTGGATACCCTCCGGGACCTCCGCCTAGCACAATCACATCGAATTTTTTCTTCTCCATTCCACCCTTCACTTTCGAAATAAAAACCAAACTCACATTGTCCAAAACTTTGTAATTATACTCCATAATTATTTCTTAACCCAAAAAAAATGAAGAAAAATGGAGAAAAAATTGCCCTTGACAAAATTATAAATAAAAAGCGGCCAAAAGCTTGCCTTTTCAATGGAAAAAATATATTATGTCAATAATTGCATGTAATTCCTTGAAAAGGAGCTCCATACAGCATTATAAGCAGAATATTTATCTCGTATGCGAAATAGGGCGTTTCATATGAGCGCAGTACCTAAAAAAAAGTTATGTTGGAATTGTGAAGGAAACGTTCCCAAGGATTTGGATAATTGCCCTTATTGTGCGGTTTATCTTCATGGTTTGGATGAGGATAACAATTCAAGCTGGACATCTTCCCGTTATTCGGAAGAAGAAATTCCCGAGCCTCTTTATCAGAGGCAGGAAGATGCACATGCGGAAAACGAAGAGTCCGAAGCCTCTCCCTTGACCCTATCTATTTCTTTCCAACAGCTTAAAAAGGATGTTTTTCCTGCCCTCTTTCTTATGGCCGGTTCTGTCTTTTTTCTTTTCGGCATCATTCTTTTTTTATTTGCCTATGATGGAGTTTTGACCCTTCAATGGCAAGGGCATTATGCTCCTTACTTCTTATTAGCCAGCGCGCCTCTTATCTTTCTTGGTTGGAAATATTTACAACGACTTGAAGATTAATTAAATACAAAACTCAATTTACAAACTATATCTTCGCTCATTTTTATTTAAATTTTATTAAATAATAATAAGAAATAGCATCTTCTTAACACAATCTTTAATTATAAAAGATAAATAATTAACTTTAATTTAATCACTTAAACATTCATAATTTAGGTATCACAATTTAAATAGTAAGTTATATGCTTAGTTTTAGACAAAAAATTTTTTTTAGTTATGCCACTGTTTTTTTCATCTTCATTATTTTGCTACTGCCTTTTATTTCCCATTGGGTGCATCAAATTATCTTAAAAGGGATGCAAGACCGGGCCTCGGAAATTATTGCCAATGTAAAAAATGCTCCAAATAATGAGGCTCTGATTCGCCGACTAAAGGACCAAAAGAGGTTTGTCTTTTTCCGTATTGGCGTGATTACAGACGATATGCGCCCTTTATATGATTCCCATGTCAAACAACATTTATTGAACTATGAAGTGCACCACCCTGAAGTAAGGCAAGCGTTGAAAACAGGCGTAGGATTTCATGAAGAATATTCAAAACTTCTGCATCAAAAATTTTCATATACTGCCAAAGCCTTTGATTTTCATGGCAAGACCTATGTATTAAGGCTAGCCTTTCCCCATCAGTATGTAAATGAAATTACCCATGATTTTGAGGTGGGCTTCCTTATATTCGCTACTGCCATTTTATTGATGTTCAGCTTAATGACCTGGTTTGCTATCCATCATCTGACTAAACCCATTCAACGGATCATCAAAACAGTCAAGGGCTATGGAAGCAATCAAACTTTGCCAGCCATTGACGTCTCAATGCTCAATGAAAAAGATGAATTTACTAAATTGGCACTGACACTCAACAGCCTGTCGGCTAAAATTCAAAACCACATTGACATCATCACCCACGAAAGAAATGAAAAAGAAGCCATTTTGGAATCTTTAGTCGAGGGTGTGATCGCAGTCGACGGAGACCTTATAATTACTTATGCCAACCACACGGCAGTCCGTTTGATTGGTAAAGGAATGGACCTGATCGGCCAACGCTTCTGCTACCTTAAACAGGAAAGATGCTTTACTCTTTTAAAGCGATGCCAGGAAGAAAACAAACCTTTAACAGACACTCTGGAAGTTTATATTGATGGAAAAAAAACCTACCTGGACATTGTCGCCGCTCCGAAAAAAGATAATGGCGGAGCCATTCTTGTTCTGCAGGATAAAACAGCCCATTATAAAATTTTTGAAATGCGCCGAGATTTTATTGCCAACGCCTCGCATGAGTTAAAAACACCCATTACAGTCATCCGCGGCTTTGCTGAAGCCCTTCACGACAATCCTGGATTGCCCCAGAAAACTCAGGAAGAAGTAACGGCCAAAATTTTACGCAATTGCAATCGGATGGCCGCTCTCATCAAAGATTTGCTTACTTTGGCCGACATCGAGAATATCCCCACTTCCCGTTTGAGCCATTGCGACATCCATGCCCTGACGCAGCGATGTGAAGTCATGCTTTACGAAGTTTTTTCTGATGCACAGGTCAATATCATAAAAAAACGGGACGAGATCGTCCTGATAGCAGATGAAGATCTATTAGATCTGGCCCTGATGAACCTAATTGAAAACGCTGCAAAGTACTCATCCCGGCCTGCCAATATTACTATAACGCTCGATCAAACCCCTGAGCATGTACTCATTGAAATTACAGATCAGGGAATAGGAATTCCAGTGAATGATCAGGAACAAATTTTCGACCGTTTTTATACTGTTGATAAAGCCCACTCTCAAAAAATGGGAGGATCGGGCCTTGGCCTTTCCATCGTTAAAACAATTGTAGAAAAGCACTTTGGAACGATCGAGCTGCAATCTGAATTAGGAAAAGGATCTACTTTTACGATCACCCTGCCGAAAATAGAAATAAAAGATTTAGTCAATTTTATTTCCTGAAAAATGCCTGATGCTTAAGAATGAAGAATAACATTTTTAGCAGGCAGTTATGACAAACACAATTCAAATGATGATTGATGAAGCTAAAATCAAAATCGATCAAATTAAGCAAGAGATGGGAAAGGTTATAATAGGCCAAACCCATCTCATCCGTTGTTTGTTAATTTCTGTATTTGCAGATGGGCATATTTTAATCGAAGGAGTCCCGGGATTGGCAAAAACCTTGGCTGCTACCACCCTTGCCAAAGTTATTGAGTGCAATTTTAAAAGGGTCCAGTTTACTCCAGACCTCCTTCCAGCTGATTTGATAGGAACGCCCATTTATAATCCCAATGAAGGGACTTTTACCACCAAAAAAGGGCCGATTTTTACCAATATTTTACTCGCCGATGAGATCAATCGGGCACCCGCCAAAGTTCAATCGGCCCTGCTTGAAGTGATGCAGGAAAAACAAGTGACTATTGGCGTCGAAACTTTTCAGGCCCCCCGTCCTTTCTTAGTCCTGGCCACTCAAAATCCGATTGAGCAGGAAGGTACTTATCCTCTGTCTGAAGCGCAGACAGACCGTTTTATGATGAAGACAATTTTAACATACCCTTCCAAGGAAGAGGAAAGAGAAATTCTAAACAGAATGGGGACACTGAGTCCTCTCCCCGCTGTTAATGCCATTTTAAGCCTGGAGGAAATTCAAAGCTTCAGAGAGTTGGTTAATGCCATTTATATCGACGACAAAATAGCAGATTACATCCTGAATATTGTGGCAGCTACCCGCGATCCCGGGCAGTTCGGCCTGGACAGACTGGGTGATTGGCTGGAATATGGAGCTTCGCCCCGGGCGACATTAGCCCTTAAGCAGGGCGCCAAGGCCCAGGCTTTACTTTCTGGCCGCTATTTTGTCAACCCTCAGGACGTAAAAAGTATTTGTCATGACATTCTAAGGCATCGTTTACGCTTGACTTACGAAGGCGAAGCTGAAAATCTGTCAACCGATGCGATCATCACACAAATTTTAGAAGGAATCCCCGTTCCTTAATAACCTGAGTTTGGAATTTATCACCTTGAAAGTGAGGGATATCGTACCTAGATTTGTTCTTTCGTTCTGAAAAGAATATCAAATCGATATGCTTGAAGAGCGAAAGAGCGAAGATAGGTTACGAGATTTCTTAATTTCGAGGAGAGAAACTCCAAACTCAGGTTAATAGGTAATTTGGGAAATTTTTCAATCACTAAATGCGTTCTTTTGATTCTCTTTTAAAAATGAAATAATCCTTTTCCATGAATCATTGCATGCTGCAGCCTGCGCCTCCGCTTCTCCCCCCATTTCATATAATATGCCTGTCACAGGATGCCTAAAAGATCCGACGATCACTGGATCATTTGGGTTGGTGATCATATGACCGGCAAGCTCATAGCTTAAATGCTCTCTAAAAATGGGCGAGTGAAATGCATTCAGGCGTTCCATGACTAAATTCGCATAAAGCGATGAGGGCCACATTCTATCGTCTCCTGCAGAAATTAGCAGCAAAGGACAGCTGATCCGCTCAACTGGAATGAAGGCCTTCTCAAAAGCTTCCTTCTCATCCATTTTTTTTAAAAAGAGTTCCCTAAGTTCAACCGTTTCTCTATATTGCAATTGTTTTAAAACATCTTTTTTCCCAGGTGTAGGCGCAATGGGGAAAGCCCTCCCATTTAAACTCCAGCTGCTTTCTAAATGGTTATTGATTCCGCCATAAGTGACGCAGCTTGGGACTATGGCTATTGCTGAGGCTATTTCATCGGGAAACTGACTTGCAAGCAGCAAAACAAGTTCCCCTCCTTTAGATGGACCGTAAAGGTGCACTTTGCCTTCTTTGACAAAAGGCATTTTTTTCAGGCAGTGAATGGCATTTAAAAAATACTCCAATGGGATATTTTCCAAATTCTCAGGAACTCCTTCCGCCTGAAAGTAGGCCAAGGCCAAAGCAACGTATCCATTTTCAGCAAATAACTGGGCAGGCCGCTGATTAAAGCCACCCTCGGATCCTCCAAGTACAATAATAGCCGGACGGGGCTCAGACGTATCAGGGCGGAAAAGTTTCGCAGTCATTACATTACTCTGAAGAAAACTTTCAAAGATAGCGGGTTCTTCGCCAAACAATCCAATCGTAGCCAATAAAGTAAAAAGTAATAAAAACTGCTTCATTTTGTCCCTTCCAAATTTTCTTTTTGTATGATAGAAGAACCTATCCCACTAATCTGAGTGGCTCAAGCAATTATAAGAAATCAGAGGATATCTTGCTATCCCCAAAAGAAGCTTTTCAACACATTCGGCGCATTCAAATTGCCACTAAACGCAATGTGGATGATTTATTTGCTGGCATGTACCGCTCTGCTTTTAAAGGCAGAGGGCTTGAATTCGAAGAAGTACGTGAATATCAGCCAGGAGATGATATCCGCACCATTGATTGGAATGTGACCGCAAAGCTTCAGCATCCCTATGTTAAAAATTACCGTGAAGAAAGAGAATTAACGGTCATGCTGGTGGTTGACGTCTCGGCTTCGGCCCGGTTCAGCCATACACAGCATTTGAAAAGTGAATGGATCGCAGAGATCGGGGCTTTGATCGCCTTCTCCGCCATCAAAAATCATGATAAAGTGGGGCTTCTTTTATTTACGGATGAAATAGAACTTTATTTAAAGCCCAAAAAAGGCGTAAGGCACGTTTTAAGAGTAATCCGTGAGCTTCTTTTTTTTGAGCCTCGCGGAAAGCAAACAAATCTGCAAAAAGCACTAAGTTTTTTTTGCCAGGTCCAAAAGCGTCAGTCCATTTGTTTTTTAATATCTGATTTTCTGTCACCCGGTCCTTATGAGCATGAGATCAGGGTCGCATCAAAAAGGCATGAGCTCATTGCTATACAAGTTTATGATGAGTATGAAAAGGTTTTTCCTGATGCAGGATTAATTACCCTTAATGATTTGGAATCAGACGAATTGGCGTTGATCGACTCATCAGATACTTTCGTTCAAAAAGATTATCAATCGATTAATGAAAGGAAGCAATACGCTTTAAAACAAACGATTGCCAAGGCGGGCGCTGAACTAATCCTAATCAATACAAACGCTTCCTATACTAAGGCCCTATACCGCTTTTTTAGGGAAAGGCACAAGCGGTGAAAAGACAAATACTTTGGCTATTTTTCTTTCCCTTATTACTAACAGGCGAAACTATCCGAAAAACTGGAAAAGAGCTTGCCTCATTTGAGATAACGCTTTCTGCAGAAAAAATTCACGCGAATGAGTCTCTTTCCATGCAAGCAGCATTTGGTATGCCTGAAGGGTATGCCATTGACACTTCCTTCATTTACCCTTTATTTGATCCTATTAATCCTCTATCGCCCCTATTTACAATTAGAAACTGGAAATTTAAACAACAATCTTTTTCGATGGCAATAGATCCAGGCAAAGAAAATTTCCTTTTTTCTTTGTATCAAATCAAATTACAACCTCCAAGTTCCGATTTAGAAAAAATCCAAATGAATACTCCTGTTTTTGAGATCTCCGTCTTTCCACCAAAGCCTTTTGACATCCAATTTCTTCCCATAGCTCCTCTGCTACCACTAGAGCCAGAGTTCCCTTTAACTTTAAGCGAAGCCAATCGGCAAGCCATAAATAATCCGGCACAATTAGCCCATGAAGCCCAAAGAAATTTAGCCCTTTTTAGAGAACGCTCGTTTCCATGGGGAACTTTTTTTTATATTTTTAATTCGGCCCTATTGCTCCTATTCGTCCTTGTTTATAAGCAAAAAAGAAGATTAAAAAGTGTGCCTGAACAAACTTTTAAAGAAAAAGCCCTTCAGACCCTCTCAATATTAAAGAGAAAAGGGGAAAGGCAAGAAGTCGATTTAAAAGAACTTTATAGGGAACTGAAAAATCTTGTTGTTACATATTTGGAAGAAGCCACTCAGCAACCTCTTAAAAATCGCACATCGGAAGAAATAAAATTAAAAATTCCATTGGACAGCGAGCAAACGGAATTTTTATTAGATTTTTTGAACCGGTCCAATTTTATAGTATTTGGTAATGAACGAAATTATATTCATTGGGAAAAAGATTTGCAAAAGATAAAAGGTATTATTCAACATTGACATTTAAAAAACTTAACTTCAAAATAACAAAAATTAAATCAAGTTTAAAGAGTTAAATCATATGCGCATATCTGAACTAATGCCTCGTCCGTTTAGAAATATCTACTCTAATTATAACGCTTTGCAAAATCCTCTAACTCTGTCTCAAAGATCTGAAAAGATTCAAAACATCACCAAAGATGTGTTTAGAATTATTTTAATTATTCCTCTCGGCATTTCAATTATTGCGGTAACATTTTCCTCAACACCAGAACCTATTAAATTGTTATTCACTGCTGCATTACTTATTCTTTCTGCTCCTAGCACCCTCTTAACAGGGTCCGCTCTCAGCGGGATTTGTTCCATCTATTATTTGGTAGCTGCTGTTGCTAAAAAATCTTTTGGGGAGCTTGCAGCCTCTGTTATTTTTGGTATCTTTACTGTCATTGGCTCGGAAATTTATGATCGCTATTTGCCGAATGACTTCTTACTCGATCCACTTTCTAATCGGGTTTCTCGAATTATTGTCTAAATGGGATTGGTTGTAAAAGGGATATTATATCTTCCTAACCTTTGATCGAAATAACAGGATAATCCATCACATTTTTATCTCTTGTTATCAACACACAATTATAAAGCTTTGCTTGCATTACAAGCATGCGATCAAAAGGATCTTGATGTATCGGAGGCAAATCGCTTATTCCTAAAGCTTCTTCATAGCCAATCGACATAATTTGAAAACCTTCAGCCTGTAGAATTTCGACAATGTTCAGGGGAAGAGTTAGGCGGCCTATACTTTTTTTTATGGCCATTTCCCATAAAGAAACGCTGCTAATAAAAATAATGTTTTCTTTGTCAGCAATGATCTTACCTGCCTTAGAGCTAATGCGTTTTGGTTCGGTCAACCACCATAAAATAATATGGGTATCTAATAGATATTTCACAAATCACCTTCACCGTAAAAATTCTTCAAAATTTCTTCCGGCAAGGGATCGTCAAAATTATCTTCAATGATTAAAATCCCTTTTAGTTGTCCTCCCTTTCTTGCAGTTGGTTTTTTTTCATATAAAGTTAATTTGATTAAAGGGACGCCTCGTTTAGAAATTACGATCTCTTCACCCTTTAACACCTGATTAATTAGGTGAGAAAAATTTGTTTTTGCTTGATGAATATTAATGATTTCCATAAACACTCCTTTTAATTTGATTATAAATGACTAAGTTAACTTAGTCAAGTGCTCTATTGAAGTGACGACATAAAAAAAAGTTTTTTATTGCACTGATGAAGCTTCTTTATTATCCAAACGTTTCGGAGGAGGAACTTCTCAAACTAGCGTAGCAAGAGGCGGTCATAAAGATTGACCGATTGCTTCGTTGGTTATTTAGTTTTAATTTTAACGGATAAATAAAGATTGATTACATATTCAGCCTGTAAATAAGCATTTATGTAATAAAAATAGTGGTAGATTTTTTAAGAAAGTATTTTTAACTTTATTTTAATAATGTTTTTTCATATGATTAAAGCTATTAATAAAGAAATTAAACCCAAGCGAAAATCTATGAATTTAACAAATTTACATAAAGACGCTCATTTTTGTATTCAAACATATTTTGATCCAGAAGATCTTCTTCATTTGACAGAAGTTAATTCTACACTAAAAAATACTGTTATCTGGGATGCAATGCTTCGTTTAAAATTTCCTTTTTCTGACACTCAATTATTTCCCACCCCTTTTGAAACTTTTAAATATGAAACTTTAAAGCAGAAAAATTGGCGGCAAGGAACTTGCATTCAAGAATTAATATGCCCCGAAAATCGAGGAAATACCATCCTGGGAAGCTCTATGAATTCAAAATGGTGGGTGATCTCTTATGACAACGCTTTACTCTTGGCTAATCGGACAACCAAGCAAGTTTCCACAATAAATATAGAGACAAAAAATGAACTTAACAAACCCACTTTTGAAGAAACAATACTGCATGAAAATATATTAGCCTGCCGAGATTCTGATTGTTCCCTTAAAGTTTATGATTTAGTTAATAGCGTTGAATTGATGAATTATCAGCATAACAACCGTTTAACGGCCCTTCAATTGGAGAATGGATGGATAGCTTTTGGATCATCCTGTGGGGAAGTTGGCATTTACTCAAATCAAGGTAGCATTCTTAAACAAACACTTCAAGGAGCTATTAAGTCCATTCAATTTTCCTCCTTTTCTCTTCTTTCTGCAGGTGCAAATTCAATTATAGAAATTGATTTAAATACATATAACATTAAATATAACTCTCAGACAGCCTCTTATATTAAATCTTTTATCCCATGGAATGAAAATTGCCACATTACAGGAAGCTACAACGGTGAAATTGCCATGCATGATCGTAGAGCGCCCCCTGCTCCTTTAAGAGTCGGCCAGGAATCCAGCCCTATAGTATGTCTAGCGAAAAATGAAAATTTGATCAGTGCAGCCAATAATGTCATGCGTCAATGGGATATGCGTTATTTAAAAATTCCACTTCTCGAAAAATTGACCGATCAGCCAATTACGAGTTTACAAGCCGATTCTACAAAAATCGTTTATGGTGATTACAACGGAACGGTCAGGGTCACACCTTTAAATGCGCCTGACCTTACCTATTCAGCCATTCAGGGAACCAATGCAGTAAAAAATTTACAGTTCAGAGAAACAGAGCTGGTCGCTTCATTTTATAATGGAGAAGTTTTGAGATGTAATTTCAGCAGCCATTAACAAAAATAGGTAGGGTCACTGGCACGGCAGGATAGAGCAGGATAATATTCATTATCCTGCTCACATGTTAAAATAGCTTTCATGCTAAATACTTAGGCTTTAAACCTCGCCAGTCATCAAATAATTAAATATATTTAAATTTCCATTTGCCCACTCGTAAGAGTATTCTTTAATAAGATCAGTAACTGAAGGGCTAAAAGCTGGCAGCGAGCGGTCTTCACAAAAATCAATAATTATCAAATCATGATTGCCATCAAACTGAACATTATGCGGCTTAAAATCAGGGACTAATAGTTCGTTTTTATTCTGCATTTTAAATAATACTTCCCTAACCTGCTTTAATTGTTTTTGGGAAGTCCAGTCTAATTGATTGAAAGAAATATTTCCTTGCCAAGAAGTAAGCCTTGGCACATTTAAAATCTCTTCGATTACATAATATCCATCTTTTAAAGGATCATTATATATTTTCGGAACTTTAAAGCCATTACTTTGTAACTCTTTATAACTCTTATATCCTGTTTCTAGGACCTGCTTTCGATAATCACCCTTACCATCATAATGAGAAGTTGTTAAATTCAAATTAGGATTGATAAACTTTAATAATTTTTTATTTCTATCTTCATTTATTAATTTAAAAACAGTATGAAAACTCCCTTGTGCCATATAAGAAAGTTTATGAATTTTACCCGGTCTACTTTCAAATTTAGTTTTTTTAATATCCATTATTGGAATATTAAGATAATTTTTCTTATTTACTATTTCTTGTTCATCCAATTGCTTTAACAATTCAGCAGTATTGCTTTGAGGTGGAAACATAAAATTTGTTTGTTCAAAAAGAGAGGGTTGTGATGGAGATAAGAATAGGGGAGAAAACGATGTAGTTGCTGGTTGGTTGATATACCCTTTGCCCATAAATATGGGATTACAATCATTATTATTCTTCAAGAAACTTAAAGGTAGATTATTAAATGTTTTTTCTTTTACGTTTTGAACTTTAACATCATTTTTTCTTTCTTGTAGATGAGAAGGCTTTGCTATTCCATTATTATTATTTGGACGAACAGTTGAGTGAAATTTTACCCTAGGCTCGCTATCTACTTTAACTGCATAATTATATGTATTGTTTTTATAAGAGGAATTACCTATGTTAATATTATTCATAAACCACCTATTAATTGTATTATTTAAAATAATTATACAATTAATAGGTTAATTTTTTATTAATAATTTGTTTTTAATTTGTGAATTTAAATAATTGTTTATTATAATAATATTGTTATTCTTTACTGAATGTAGCCACTCTAAGATAGAATATGAAATTTCTTGGTTTTAGCCATGTGTATTTTTTTTGGTTGTGCCATGGCTGTCACCCTTTTTCACTAGACCGTTGATAAGGTTCCAAGATTTCCTCATCATTAAGCTAATCATTTTTGCGGATGAGTGCTTTTAAGTGCAAAGTTAGCCCTAAGTGCGGGTAATGTCATAATCATAGCGGACCCGATCAAGCAGCTCTTGATCCAATGGGCAGGGCTGGATGCCCCATATCAATTGTGAATAGTTATGGACGGAAAAATCGGATGAAAATTTACCCATTCCCGCAATATTATGCAGAGCGAATTCTGCCCATTTGCGTGGGCTTCGGTACATTTCTTCCGCTTTAAGCTGAGCGTCATAGTAGCTTTGCAGGTCCTTCAGCATAAAGTACCTGTCAGGCGCTCCTCCATAATGCATCTCTATCAGTTTATGATAAAGATCGCTAAAGACCAGATGCTCCTCTTCCGTTTGGGCAAAGGTACGGTCGCGCAAGGCATCGACAGCGAGCTTAATTTTTGGATTTGCCTCGTAAATTTCTGACGAATGATAAGACTCGTTTGCTTTTAGAGCAGCTATTTCATCGGCCGTACACCCAAAGGAAAAAGGCCACCATTTCTCACCAATTTCATCTTCCATTTCAATATTGGCGCCATCTTTTGTGCCAATTGTAAGGGCCCCATTAATGGCCAATTTCATATTCCCTGTGCCAGATGCTTCTGTCCCAGCTGTAGAAATTTGCTCGGATAAATCACTGGCCGGAATAACAATTTCAGCCTTAGTTACATTGTAATTTTCCAAATAAACTATTTTGAGGGTCCCGCCGACAGTCGGATCACGGTTCACCTTTCTAGCAATGCAGCAGAGTAAACGAATAATATCTTTGGCTGTGTCATATCCGGCAGCTGCTTTACCCCCGATTATAGCTGTTCTTTTAATACGCTGATGGTGAGGATTTCGTGTGATCTCCTGATAGATCATAATTAAATGCAATGCATTCATAAGCTGGCGCTTATATTCATGGATACGCTTGATTTGAACGTCAAAAAGCGAATCGACATCGATCAGTGGAGGAGGGGCCGTAATAGTCCCCGTACTATCTCTTAAGCGATTTTCACGATTAAGAAATTCAATGCAGCGCAGTTTGTTTTTTTTCTTGATGGCCATTAATTCGTCCTGCGAATCAGTATCACCGGCATATTTGGCTAACTCTCGGATCGTCAAAAAGTCAGTGATCCATTTGTCCCCAATCCTTTTGGTAATAAATTTGGCCAATTCGGGATTGCACTCTAATAACCAACGCCTTTGAGTGACTCCATTTGTAATATTGACAAATTTGTCCGGAAAAAATTCATCGAAATCTTTAAAAACAACTTTTTTTAAAATTTCAGAATGCAATTTCGCCACTCCATTTACCTTATGCGATCCGACAATCGCCAAATTGGCCATCCTGACTTTTTCGTTTTCAATGATCGACATACGCTGGACACGGGACTCATCGTTAGGATAGCGGAGGCGTAAAGAATTACAAAAGTCCTGATTTATCCTTTCAATAATGCGATACTGGCGGGGAAGCAGGTAATAGAACAACTTACGGTCCCATTGCTCTAAAGCTTCGCTTAATATTGTATGGTTGGTGTAGCCCGTGCAGGTCTGTGTCATTTCCAATGCTGTGTGCCAGGGTAAGTCATGTTCTTTTGTTAAAATACGGATCAACTCTGCAATCACAAGCGAGGGGTGTGTATCATTGATCTGAATGCGAACTTTATCTGCAAAGCTCCGGAAATTATTATATTGGGCCAGATGGTGGCGTATGATATCCTGGACTGAGGCCGAGACTAGCAAAAATTCCTGCTTTAAGCGAACCCTTTTTCCTACATCGGTATTATCACTTGGGTAAAGGACATCGGTCAGGGTTGTATTTTCCGCTGCCTGGTCAAGACGTCCTGCATTATAGCGCTGAAGCAAAAAATTGCGCGGAGAGTCTTTAGTCGACCAAAGGCGTAAAGTGACTACAGAAAAATCATTGCTTTTACTATAACCCACGATCGGCACATCATATGGGAGGGCCCCAACTTCTTCGGCATCTTTGAGGTCTAGGATCTCGTCACCATGAATATTATAGGCAGTTTGAGGCGATCCGCAAAATTTGACATGCACGCGCCTAAGGTCGCGCCTAAATTCCCAAGGATTTTCATTCAAAAGCCAGCAGTCGGGCGCTTCGACCTGCACTCCATCCCATAATTGCTGTTCAAAGATCCCATATTGATACCGTAGACCATAGGCCTGGGCCGGATAGTGGTGCGTTGCCATGGCATCGAGCAAACAGGAGGCCAGTCTACCCAAACCTCCGTTTCCAAGGCCTGGGTCGTCTTCCTGTTCAACAATGCTCCGCATATTACGGTTCATCTTTTGCAAGACAAGGCGCAATACGTCATTAGAACAGAGGTTTGTGATATTATTAATAAAAAGGCGCCCGGGAAGATACTCCATTGAGAGGTAATAGAGGATGCGTGCATTTTGTTTTGCCACGGTCTTGGCGGTTGCCTGCCAATTAATCATAGTTTCTTCCCTGATCGCATAGCAGAGGGCCAGATAAAATTCAGTATCGTTTGCCTCTTCGGAAGTCCTACCGATCGTAGTGATCAAGTATGACTTGACCTTTTTAATCAAACCTTCGGCCAAAATATCAATATTAAAACTATCGCCGTTCATTGCAACCACCTTAAGTACGGACTAAAATTCTTTAATATGCTTATTTTTACTTTTCTACTATCAAAAATTTTACTTCACGTCTAATCTAGAAATGTATGAATGAATTAAATTAATTATTCTTACCTCTGTTCTCTCTGTGAACTCAGTGATTTTAATCTTTTTATTACCACAGAGATCACAGAGGGCACAGAGAGGGGGATATTTTATTAATTTTTGAATTTTAATCTAATCTGGAAACACTATGCACCGTTTTTACTGGTTCCACTTTGCCTGGAAGGGAGTCTTGACGCTGTTTTTCAGCCTCATGCTTTATGTCACCATTATTGCATTTACAAGACGATCAGGATCAACAGGCCTAGATATGGCCAAAATGCAAAAAATCCGCTATGAAGCTTTTATGAACGATGCTCCCGAGTTAAAGCGATGACCTTATTTTTCACCCTTTTCCCCTTGTATATTTTTGGCAATATCCATTGCTTAGGAATGTGCGGCCCTCTTGTCATGATGCTTGGGCAGCATCGCTACCGCCTTCTTTATTTCGCAGGGCGCCTTTTATCTTTTTCCCTCGCCGGCTTAATCGCGGGAGAAGCGGGCGCAGTCCTGCAACTTTTTTTTAAACCCTACCATTTCAGTGCTATGGTCAGCCTTTTAGGAGGAGCAGCTATTATCTATTGGGGGCTTAGCCTGTTATTTAACTGGAAATTCATTAAGGGGCTGGGACAATGGAAAATTTTGGCTGGCCTGAATCGCATGTTGTCAATGCTTCTACTAAAAGAAACCGCCTGGTCCACATTCTTTTTTGGGTTTGCTACTATCTTTCTCCCTTGCGGGCAAACGTTAGTGGTATTTTCGGCGTGTGCCCTTGTGGGAGATCCGCTAGTCGGCCTCTTCAATGGATTTGCCTTTGCTTTGCTGACTTCTCCCTCGCTGATTTTAGCCATGCATGCCTTTACTTTTTTTAAAGGCATGAAAAAATATTCCAATCCCATTTTGGGAATCTGCTCAATTTTTGTGGGAGTGCTTTCATGCTGCCGTGGGATGGCGGAAATGGGGTGGATGCCGCACTGGATATTAAATCCCGGCTCCCAGCCCCTTTACCATATTGTGATTTTTTAAAGCGTACTCAACTTATGGACCATATCGCTAACCTCTTTTGTATTGATATTTCGAATAAGCAAATACTCTTTTTCATTCAAACATAGGGTCTCACTTGAAATATTTTTTTCATGAAGTATTTTAGTAATTCTTTCAATGGAAGATGTCGAATCTTTAAGCAAAAGAGCGTCTACATAGTATCCATGCCTCAAGAAGGCTTTAAAAGGTGCGGCAAAAAATTTAGTTAAATATTTGGACGCATAACTTCCCTCTGTAATTTCTTCAAGATAGTTTTTGTTT
Source organism: Candidatus Protochlamydia sp. (assembly GCA_013695355.1). GTDB lineage: Bacteria > Chlamydiota > Chlamydiia > Chlamydiales > Parachlamydiaceae > Protochlamydia. Next base: position 149,135 of record JACDAQ010000026.1, on the reverse strand, counting down.
TTCAGCTGTATTTCAGTGATAATCTTCTGGCTAAAAACTTTAAAATCTTTGTTACTTGATAAACAAAAGTTAATGTCTGGAATACTCTCTTCCCCCATAGCCTCAAAATCATTAACAGTTCTGCTGTAGTGTTGGGATGAATGGGGAAAATAATAAATTAAATCATTTTCTTTTAATCCTTTCTCTTTTAATTTGGCGATCAGTTTTTTAGAATGAAGGGCTCCATCTAAAAAAATGACCCCCTTTTTCTTTTGATAAAGTTCAAATAAACGATCCGCTTGGCTTTGAATCCTGGATAATTCTCGCTGTATGATCTGATTGTGTTTTTCTTCCATATTAGCTGATAAAATTGCATCTAAATCTTTCCCGTTATCCACACCTGTGAGATTATAGAAGTGCTTAAAAGCCAGATTCAGAGTGTCTTTATATAAAAGGAGAGCGGGCAAATGTTTGATTTTTTCGGCAACTTCTAAAAAGCGTTGGCTTGATACATGCAGGCGCATCAATTCGCTCAAGTCTTCATAACTTAAATCGCTTAACCTCCCCTTGAGGCCAATCCCTCTTTTTTCCAAATATTGTAATGCTTGAAAATTCAATTTAGAGGTGCGTTCTAATTCTATATAAAAATTAGAAATAATATCATTTTCACTTCTCTCTGACCCAGCCTCAACACAAAAAGTATTGTACCCTTCATAAGATAATTTTGGAATTAATTCATTTAATAACTGCTTAGGCGCTTCATCCCAGTGACGTTCAAATATAATTAAAATCGGCAGAGTCATATTTTTTCCTATTTAGAAGATACTTTAGACGTTTAATAATGTTTTATTAATAATTAATTTATAATAAATTAACTTAAATTATCATAGTATACTAAATAAATTAAGTCAAACATTTAATAATCAATAATTAACCGACTCCCTTACTTATTATACCCATGATATCCTTTTACGGCTTTTTTATTATAACGGTCTCAAATATTATAATTTATCAGAAGCTAAAGAAGATATTAATCGTTTGAAAATGAATTATTATAAATTATTTTATCAGATATTTTACTCCAAGAAGAAAACCTTCTATTTAACAGCCCTCATTTTAAAGCATAGAATCTTTTTTAACCGCTCTGATTTCCAATCACTCGTTTCTAATGCAGCTTAGATCTACCCCTATTCCTATTTCACCTCAAATACATAATAATGTTATTAACCTTGACCATGAACACTCTGAGTTAGACCTTGGAATGCAGGTTTCGCGCATGTGATGGCGAAGTACAGATGTTGTTCAAAGTAACAATGCGGGATTTTTTTTCCAGCATTATAGTAGACTATTATCAAAGAGTAAATTCATATGTCATGTTGTGATTTAATTGGAAATTTATTACAAGGACATAGAAAATTCTTTACCCCTGTGATGTTTCATGAACAAAGAACCCATTGGCCTCTACATTTTTCGCTTCATCCTTGGCCTCGGGCTTTTCGCCTTTATGGCCATGCTCTATTGGTCTTCTGCTCTGATGGAAAATCAACTGAGATTTTTGCGCTCTGACATTTTACAGGTCAAAAATGACATTTTCTCTTTGCGGGGAGAGACCGAAAAAATTCGTACCGACGTATTAAAAACTTTGCTTGAGCACCGGCCTGGCACAGCCCAACAAAACAAGGAAGATCCTAAAACAAAGAATATCCCTAAGCAATCGAATGGCGCCAATATTTTAAAGCCTGATCCCTTCTACGAAACGACCTTGCCGAAATTATTAGGGCCGAATTTTATTGCGCATGGCATTCGCAAAGAAGCCACTATTGGTAAACCTGAACATTTGCACCCCTTTAGTCCATGGCAGCAGGTTTCCTCCTGGCAGGCACTCTGTTCAGTTTCATTGGCAACTCAGGAGGTAGGAAAATATGAAACCATGAGCCCGCAGGCCGCTGAAAGAATTGAACTCAGGACCAATGAAGCAGGCAAGCCCGAATATTGGGTTTTTTTAAGGGGTGATATTTTTTGGGAGCCTCTGCAGCAAAATCATTTTTCCGAAGGGGTCGTCCTAGCCCCCTCTTTTTTGCGGCGCCACCCCGTGACAGCTCATGACTTTAAATTCTACCATGATGCCATCATGAATCCTCATGTCGAGGAAGGGCAGGCTGTGGCTCTTAGGACATACCTAAGCGATATTGAAGAGATAAGGGTAATCGACGACAAAACTCTGGTCGTGCGCTGGAAAGTGGAAAATGTCAAAGGGGAGAACGGGGAAACAGAGCCAAGAATGAAATATCTTTCAAAATCCTGGACAGGTGCCTTGCAGCCTTTGGCCTCTTTTGTTTACCAATATTTTTCGGATGGAACAAAAATTATCGAAGATGACTCCGAGCCCGATGCCTATCGCACGAACTCAATCTGGGCTCAAAATTTTACCCATCATTGGGCCAAGAACATTATCGTAAGCTGTGGACCCTGGCTTTTTGATGGAATGACCGATCGGGAAATTCGATTCAAGCGCAATGCCACCTTCTTTGACCCTTTAGCCGCCCTGAGTGTTGCTTTCGAAATTAAATTCAAAGACTCTCCCGATGGGATCTGGGAAGAATTCAAGACCGGTTCGTTAGATTTGTTCCAGGTGCCTCCGAATCAATTAGCCGAACTAGACCGCTTTTTAAAGAGCTCCCCCTATCAAAAGCAGGAGAAAGAGGGCCTTGGGATCAAACGTCTTGACTATATTGACCGAAGTTATTCATATATAGGCTGGAACCAGGCTAAAATCTGGTTTAAAAGCAAAAAAGTGCGGCAGGCCTTGACCCTGGCGATTGACCGGAACAGGATCATTAGGCAAAATTTAAACGGCATGGGAATGCAAACCACCGGAACGTTTTTTCCTTTCTCCCCTTCCTATGATCCGAGCCTTAAGCCCTATCCCTACGACCCGGAAAAGGCCTTGCAGCTTCTGCACGAAGAAGGTTGGTTTGACAGCACAGGAACAGGCATATTGGACAAAATGGTCGAAGGGCAGCGGGTACCTTTCAAATTTACTTTGACTTATTATGTCAAAAATCAGACGACTAAAGCTATTGTTGAGTATATCTCAACGGCTCTAAAGGAGATTGGAATTTTGTGCAAAATGGAAGGCGTCGATCTGGCAGATCTCACAGCCTCATTCGAAGATAAGAATTTTGACGCCATTTACTTAGCCTGGTCCCTTGGCTCCCCGCCTGAAGACCCGAAGCAGCTCTGGTATTCAACTGGAGCCAAAGAAAAAGGCTCTTCCAACGCAGTGGGATTTGCCAATCCCGAAGTCGATCAAATCATTGACAAGCTAACTTACGAGTATGATGTTAAAAAGCGGAATGAACTTTACCATCGCTTTGATGCCATTATTTATGACGAAGCTCCTTACACCTTCCTTTATACGCCAAAAGCTGCCCTTGCTTACCGCGAGTATCTCCAGAACGTATTTATTCCGGCCGACCGGCAGGACCTGATCCCTGGGGCAAATGTCGGTGAGCCGATATCCAGCCTCTTTTGGATAAAGGAGCCCGAGCGAAAGAGCCAACCGCCGATTGGGAAATAGCCATGTGGAACTATGTTATCAGGCGGCTTATTTTGCTTCCTTTGACTTTATTCTGCATTATCTTGGTCAACTTTGCCATTATCAATTTAGCTCCGGGCGATCCAGTCTCATTTTCAGAAGTTTCCCAAGAAGGGCAGGCCAGCCGCCGCGAAGACCGTTCCACCGCCTTCAGCGGAGATGAGAGGTATTTGCAGTTCAGAGAATTTTATGGGCTGACCCTACCCATTTTGTTCAATAACTGGCCCTCCCTTTCAAAAGAATATGTCGAAGAAACCCTTTGGAAGCTGGCCAATCGACGTGAATCCACTCTCAGCCAAGAGGAAATGCCAACTAAAGATTATGATGCGATGCGGGTTAAATTTGGCGATCAGGCCAAATTTATAATGCCCCATCTTTTGGAGATAATAAAAGAAAGTTCTACCCCTCCCCCCATCCGCCGACTGGCTGTCCATTTTTTTGTGCGCGGAGGATCGCATCAAGGCTATATAGGGCCGAGCCTGACTGAGGAACAAAAAAACTGGAACAAACAAGTATCGAAAGACAATCAATATCTGCGCTCCCTCCCCTGGATGCCCTCTTCAAGCCAGGAAGAGATCAATCAAAAAGTAGGACAGATCGAAACGTGGTATGCGGCTAATAAAGGTATTTATCAGTACGAGCCGGCGGGCTGGGAAAAGGTATCGATTTTTTTCTTTGAGACGCGCTTTACGCGCTATATGGGCCGGATCATCCGCCTTGACTTTGGAACGCTACGCAACGATTCAAGCAAAACAGTTTTAAGCGAAGTTGTCAAAAGGTTTAAATATTCCCTTACTTTGTCCCTTGTTCCCATGCTGATCACTTTTGTCCTATGCCAGTTTTTCGGCTTTTTGATGGCCTATAAACAAAAGCAATGGCAGGACTACACTATCAATCTCTTTTTTTTAGTTTTGTATGCGATCCCTGTGTTTGTAGTGGCCCCCTTCCTAATTGAAAAAGTCGCTTTGCACAATACTTTTCCTTTTACAGATATTCCCATACCCATCAGCGGGTTTACAAGCCCAGACCGGGTCTATGATCAGCAGACTTCCTATCAACGTTTGTTCGATATCATCCAACACATCGCCCTTCCCATCGTCGCTATAATGTACGGTAGCCTGGCGGCTGAATCTCGTTTATCGCGGACTGCTGTACTCGAAGTCTTGCGACAGGACTATATCCGCACGGCAAAAGCCAAAGGCGTTCCCCCTCCCCTCATCTTATTTAAACATGTGGGGCGCAATGCCGCCATTACCATTGTGACCTCGCTGGCAGGCTCCTTAGGCGTAATTTTAGGAGGATCGCTCATTGTCGAGACATTGTTTGACATCAACGGGTTCGGCAAATTTTTCTACGATGCCGTGATCAACCGCGATTACAATGTCATTATGTTCTCCACTTTAGCAGGATCTTTCCTGACCTTGCTGGGTTATTTAACCGCAGATCTTGCCTATATGTGGCTCGACCCCCGCATCACTTTGGATTAATATGGCAAAAACAACTTATAAATTCAGTTTTTGGAGTTCGGTCTGGAATCAATTCAAACGGAATAGGCTGGCCCTTTTTGCCTCCTGCCTCGTGGTTCTTTTCTGCCTGGTCGGCATCTATGCCCCTTTCTTAGCCTCGAGCAAGCCGTTAATGGTCCGCTTTGATGGAGAGTGGTTTTTTCCGTTATTCCGCTATCTTTTTTTCCCTGGGTTCTTTACAAAATCGCTCGATCTTTTTTATAACCTGCTGATCTTTACGTTCCCTTTATTCCTTCTTTTGGGGTCAATATTGAGGGAAAGTCCCAAAGTGCGGTTTTGGTCCTTATTAGCATTGACAACCCTCCATTTTAGTCTTTTTGCTTTTATTCTTTACCATACGCCCCATGACCCTGCGGCTGATCCTCAGCTTAACCAGGCCAAACAGGCCCGCATTCAAAAACATTTGCTGGCCCAAAAAGAGAATCCATTGATAACCCCTCCTCTTTTGCCCAACTGGGAAAAGGAACTCTCTTATCTCAATTCTTACGCCAAATTGAATCTGGTTCTTCGCTTCCAGCAAAGACAGGCCCAGGCTCAACGGCTGATCCCTTATGAAGCATCTTTTGCAGAGGAGGCTAAGGAAAGGGGAAAGACTAATTTAGCGCTCCCTTCCCTTTGGGAAATTGACCGGCAGCGTGAAGAGGCAGAAATAGCCGCCCAGTTAGAGGCTATCCAACACACTAAGGAAGGGTATCCAGAGGCCAAAGCCTTAGTTGAACTTGTCCATAATAAATGCGCTGCCTCGGAAGAGGGACTACCCCCATGGATCCAATGTGATTTTTTGACAAAACTTCCAGAAAATGAAAGAAACGAGTTTATTGCAGCCAACAAGATTGTAAATGCCCATGAACAAGCTGAGGCGCAGCTGGCCTTTTTAGAGGACAGAAGGGGCTGGCTAGAAAAAAAAGTTTCCGAATTACGATATGAAGTCATGCCCCTCCTGCGCCCTTTTCATTGGGAAGATGATGCCGGCGGAGAGCAGGCCCTGAACCGCCATATCAATTGGTGGGAATTGACGCGCATCAACCGGAAAGATATGGTGGCTGCCCTCATATTTGGGGTCCGTGTCTCTCTGTCGGTAGGCTTTTTGGCCATCACCCTGGCGCTCATGATCGGCATTCCTATTGGGGCTGCGGCAGGATACTATGGAGGCAAGATTGATATTGTGACTTATCGTCTGATCGAGATTTGGGAATCAATGCCAACTTTTTTCATGCTGTTGATGGTGGTTGCCTTTTTACAAAGCAAGTCCATTTTTCTTGTAATCGGAGTGATCGGCCTTTTTGGCTGGACCGGCTTCAGTCGCTTCATCCGCGGAGAATTTTTCCGCCAAAAGCAACTGCCCTATGTGGAAGCCTGCCATGCGCTCGGCTTTAATGACCGCTATATCATGTTCTCCCATCTATTGCCAAATGCGATCCCCCCGCTTTTAACCCTGGTTCCCTTTGCGATCATGGGGGCCATTACAAGTGAAGCAGGGCTATCTTTTCTGGGACTGGGTGAAGAAGGCTCGAGTTCGTGGGGCGTACTAATGGACGAAGGGCGTAGCGCTTTCCCTTCAGAAAGCTATCTACTTTGGCCCCCGGCCATATTGCTTACCATCCTTTTAGTCTCCATTGCGCTTGTAGGAGATGCACTCAGAGATGCTTTGGACCCCAAATTGCATATATAAAATGGAGGGTTAGCTGTGCGTCGGTTAGGCTAATTCAATTGAAATTGTTTTAGAGAAATAGACCTCCGTACCCCGGTACCAAATCAACCCGAGAGCTAAGAGCCTATTTTAAGATTAATAAACAGCTGTATAATGTTTCTTCCAAACTCAGAGCATGCTACAAGGCCACACAAATTCCTGTCATCTAAATTACTTTGTTAAAATAATAATTAAACTTAAAATAAATAAAGCTTTTTATTTTAAAAAAAATCGCTCCCTATTAACCTGAGTTAGGAGTTTTTTCGCTCTTTGGGCTGCGTCAAAGCCTCGGGCTTGAAAAATAACTTTGAGGGTAATATTAATCATTATGACCCTCAAAGTTATTTATTCAATCGCGAGAGCTTTCACGCTAGCCGAAAGGGCAAAAAAACTCCTAACTCAGGTTATTATCTTATTCCAAAAAAATCACCAACTAAAAATAGATATTATAAACATGAACTTTCCAATAAGCGTCACGGTACTGACAAAAAATAGCCAGACTTACCTGAAAGAAGTATTATCTTCTTTGCATACCTTCGACGAAGTCCTTGTTTGCGATACGGGTTCCTCCGACCAGACAATAGTCATTGCAGAGCAATTTTCTAATGTCCGCATACATCACATGAAATTCAATGGTTTTGGGCCCACGCATAATCTGGCTTCTAGCCTGGCAAAAAATGACTGGGTGCTCTCAATTGACAGCGATGAGATCGTGACAGAAGAACTAGCCAAAGAAATTAAAGAACTTAAGCTTGAACGGGGCTGCGTCTATTCCTTTCCCCGCCGGAACGAATACCGCGGTAAGTGGATCAAGGGTTGCGGCTGGCACCCCGACCGGCAGATCCGCCTTTATCATCGCCTGGATACCCATTTTACAAATGTGCAAGTACATGAATCAATTATCCAGGATCAATTGCAGCATATCTCTTTAAAAGCCCCTTTGCGCCATTATTCTTACGATACGATTGATGATTTTTTAAGAAAGATGCAATCCTATTCCACTCTCTTTGCAGCTCAGAACCAAGGCATAAAAAAATCTTCCTTTGGAAAAGCCCTTTCCCACGGCTACTTTGCTTTTTTTAAAAGCTATCTATTAAAAAAAGGTATTTTTGGAGGGCGGGAGGGATTTGAAATTTCCTTTTATAATGGCGCCACAGCTTTCTACAAATATCTTAAGTTGGCAGAGGCTAATCAGTACATAAAGAACAAGGAGTAAGCAACAATTTGTAACCCTTTTAAATTCACATGATAGAAAGATTTTTAACTTATCATCTAAGTATTCTTCGATTCATGAAGATTATCCGGAAGCAACCCGCCTGCTTCTTTATCGAGGCAAAGAACGCATGAATATTAAAAATATACTCTGCATTCCTTGCGAGGAATTTTTAAAAGAATTGACTCCTAATCTTTCTCTTAATTATGCATTTATCACTTAAGCTGGTTCTGATAAAGAACGTTTTGCCAAATGCGGCGATGGCCCGACGAAAAAGCTCGTTGCTTTAGTTCCTCCAACGCCACCCATTCAAAATCCTGGACAGGCAGATTAAAAGAAACATTGAAAATAACAGGGGCTAGGCGGGCTTGAAAGCGGGTAAAGCCATGCAAAACATGGGGAAGCTGCAAGGTTGTTCTAATTGAGAGATGAAAATGATGTTGGATTTTTTCCTTAAGTTCCTGAAAAGAAATTCCTTCCTTAGCAGTATCAAAATAGGGAAACTCGGTTAAATCTGACATGATCTCCCCTTTTTTCCCTTTTTTCACTAAATAATGATCATTAAATTGAATCACTGCCACCGCACGGTATAACTTCTCTGTTTTAATTTTTTTGCTATTAACGGGCAAGCGGTCAGCAGATTGATGCTGAAAGCTTAAACAACTCCCTTTCAAGGGGCATGCATAGCAGCGAGCTTTTTTTTGACAGACTGTAGCTCCCAGCTCGATCAAAGCTTCGCTCACGATCCAGGGTTCCTCATCAGGCAAAATAGACTCCGCTAACAGCCTAAGTTTTTTTTGCGTTTTTCCTTTTGAAATATCATCATCCAAATGAAAATAGCGGCTTAAGACACGTAAAACGTTTCCATCCACTGCTGCCTTTTTTTGATGGAAGGCAAAGCTGAGGATCGCCCCAATTGTATAGGGGCCTAAACCTTTGATAGCTGCTAATTGGGCCTCATCTGAAGGAAGCATACCATTGTGATGAAGCATTATATGCTTTGCCCCTTCATGTAAATTGCGAGCCCTTGAATAATAACCTAAGCCCTCCCATGCTTTGATCACTTTCTCCATAGGAGCTGCAGCTAGGGCCTGAACAGTTGGAAAAGTTTCCATCCATTTTTGGAAATAGGGAACGACCACTGAAACCTGGGTCTGCTGAAGCATCACTTCGGAAATCCAAACAGCGTAGGGTTCAGGGAGTTTGCGCCATGGAAGATCCCGCTTAATAGACTCAAACCAATGTTTTAAATTTGAATGATCGAAAGTATTTTTCATAATTGTTTATTAAAGGGATGAATGCTTTGCTATTCCTTTTGCATATGATAAGATTTTAGGTTGAATCTCTTTAGGAGTTAGATCAAGAGGTCGAAACCAAAAAAATGCACGTGAAATGGCATTTGTATGTGAGATCTAAAATTCCGATTTTTAACAAACTAACCTGGAATCTCATAAATTTCCCCAAATATTGCCTTCATTTTTAATTCTTCGTTAACTCGGCGACGATAATAACGGCCTGGATCATCAAAATGAATAAAATGCATGTATATTGTCTTTGATCTTCTAAAAGCTCAATTTCTTTAAATGACTCAAACCAGTAAGTGAAGAGTGGATAATTTTTTCAATTATTCTCCATTTCAAGTCTAAAATGGCTGAAGAAAAAAATTTATCATCCAGTGAAGGGGGCTAGCCGTTATTAATTCTAATATTTTTTGACAATTTTCAATTAAAAATACTGGAAAATGAATTTTTAAAACAAGTTTTTTGTAAGGAACTGTCACTTTTTGACAGTTCCTTACAAATTACCTTTGATTTTATTGATCATGGGCGGAAGCTGTTCCATCAAATTTAATGCCCTTTGGTCCCATGTATGATTTTTTAATACGTTTTCACGCCCCTTTCCAACCAAATGATTTCGCTTATCTTCATCGTTCAAATAAAGGCGTATTTTAGCATTTAAATCTTTCCAGGCTCGAGGGGCATACATTAATAAGTCCTCCCCATCCTTAAAATGTTCATTCAGATAAGGTGTCTGCAATGTAAGAACTGCAGCTCCTGAAACCAGCCCGCTTAAAATCCGTTCATGCAGCCCTTGTTTAATTTCCGGGGTGCAATTGAGCAGGATCTTAGTCTTTTTCATTAATTCCAAAGCCTCGGTAAAAGGTACCGCAGGGAGCAGCTTAACATTTGGTTGATGTCCGACATATTTTTTCCATCCCTTTGAATTAGAACCGACAATATGGACTGTGGCATCTTCGACCGACTGCACTAATTCGACCCTCGCTTTTCCCCCTAAATAAGCTTCAAGATCATCAAAGATCATATCGTAATTCAACAGGCGAGGTTCAATCGCCTTTCCTGCCCGCAAATGGCGGTCAAGGGTTTGGATAAAGGCCTGCATGTAGGGCACCGTTAGTTCATCCAAAGTCAGCTCTGCTGCTTCTTCCAAAACTTGGGACAAAGCAGGAGAATATTTATCAGCCCATTTTGCTCTGACCACTTCAAAATCTATGAAGGAATTAAGCATCAACAGGTCATAAATTGGGGGCTCGGACAAAGAGCGGGCTAAAGATTTGTTGACTGCATGGGGATTGAATAAAACATAAGGAAATTTAAAGTCTTTAAATACTTGGGCAAAATTGCGATCGATACAGGAAAGGATAGTATAGGAACTTTTTAATAGCGGAAAATAATGGTTTGGAGCATCCGTAAGAAAAGCCACATGTGGAATTTTGATCATATCGCTTAAAAAATTACCATTCTCATCAGGGAGGAGCCCGTTAAAAGAAAGGGTACAATCTGGCGGATCGTTTATGAGCTGGTCAAGGAAGCCTTTTGGATCATCCCGTTTTGCCTCAATTATTCTGCTGATTACTCCCTGGCGATTGAAGGCGTTATTTAATTCGCTGGTGAAATGATCAATAACTCCATATTGATTGGATACCGAGGCAAAAAGATAGATTTTCTTTAGTTTCATGTGCATTCCTGAAAGTAAAATTTTTTAACGCATGGGTATCCAGTTTCTACGCGCGCCTATCATTTTACCCCTTCTTTCCTTACCTGGACCTTCCGGCTCTTTAGGTTTATTTGATTGGTTTTTTTCATTTTCCAGATCAGTATCTGTTTTAATCGAATTTAGCAAAGTTTTTCTTTCCTTTTGAATGCGTTCCCATTCTTCTGCTGAAAAATTATTAGGATTGTCGAGATACATTTTAATCTGTTTTGTTGACCAACCCGACTTTTGAAAAATGTCATCCAACTTTCGGTCTATTTCATCATGCATCTGCCGAACTGTGGTTATCATTTTTTCAACATCGGACAATTTCATCACATTAGGGTCCAATTCTTCAAGCAGAAGTTCGTTTTCCACCTTTCTTTCTAAACCGAAGGGATTTGCAGGAACAGGAGGAGAAGAGGCTTTGCCAGGCTTAGGGGTCATTTTATGGGGCCGCCCACCTTGTTTAGCTGCTTCATCAAAAATATTAAAATTTTGGTCCATAATTCCTCGTATTTTAACTTTTGTTATACATATCACCTACTATCATTCTATCAAAAAGAAATTATTTAAGATATATACCCGTATGCTCAATCGTGATTGAATTTAATAAACTGAAAAGCTATATTGTTTTCAAATATATATGCTCTTTGCTTCAATGACAAGGCAGTCTTGGAGAGATAAGAACCTGTTCAAAATCTTCGATCGGATGATTTTGAACAGGTTCTAGGAGCGAAACAAGGAAGAACAGCTTTACTAAGGTTAACTAATGGGTTATTTGAAGGAATTTCTGGTACAAATCAATAATCGCGATTTTCATAAATTTCTTGTTCTTTGGGAGGAATATTGCACAAGTGATGAAGTGGATTCTGAAGAATTTAGCCAACTTTTAAAGGCAATTAAATCTTCAGATCTGGCCAAAAATTTTGGACAAATCATAGAAACCTCTCTGCCTCTTTGGAGAACAATCCAAAATCCTATTGAATCCTATGAAATTTTACGGCTTTTAGTAGATCTTCAAAGCACAAATAGTCCTGAAATAGTGAATCTAATTTTAGAAACACTTCAAAAATATCATGGAGAAGATCCAAAATTCAATGAACGGTTTAAGCTGGCTGGTTTACGTAATAAAGATCAATTCCAGGGAGCCATTTCAAAATATGACCTTATCGCGCATATGCACAAGGGGAATATGGTCTTCCATACGGGAGGTTGGGGAACGGGCGAAATTGTAGAGGTATCCTTCGTCAGAGAGCATTTAGTCATTGAATTCGAAAATGTTTCCGGCCGAAAGGACCTTTCTTTTTCAAATGCTTTTAAAACTTTAATTCCGCTTCCCCCTCAACATTTTTTAGCCCGTCGCTTTGCCGATCCTGACCTACTTGAAAAGGAAGGACGTGAAAATCCTGCTGCCCTTATCAAATTGCTATTGCATGACATGGGTCCTAAAACAGCAGCGGAAATAAAAGATGAGCTCTGCGAGCTAGTCATTCCCGAAAAGGATTGGACAAAATGGTGGCAAGCAGCCAGGTCAAAAATCAAGAAAGACCCAATGGTAGAAACGCCCGATACGTTAAAAGCTCCATTTCACTTGCGGCATGCCGAATTATCAGATGAAGACCGCCTGAAAAAAGCCATGCATAATCAAACCGACGCCGTTCAGATTATTCAAATGACCTATAACTTTGCACGCGACACACCGGCAGCCCTTAAAAACGAAGAAACTAAAAATACACTTCAAAAACAACTGACAGATCTCCTTGAAATACCAGATCTGCCCGAAGATCAGCTTTTACAAGTCTATCTTCTCCTTGAACAATTTTTTAATGATCCTGCAGCTGAAGGCGCCATAAAAAAATTAATCCAAAATAGCACCTCCATTGAGACGATCGTTCAAGAGATCGATATTGTTGCCTTTAAAAAAAGAGCATTAGTCGCGATCAAAGAAACTAGACCCGACTGGCCTGCAATTTTTCTACCCCTCCTATTTAAACTTCCCCAAGCGCAATTAAGAGATTATTTAATCAAGGAACTTAATCAGGGACCGACTAAACCTTCGCTCGAAGAAAAATTGGAAAAACTTCTTAAAAACCCTACCCTCGCTCCAGAAATGTTTGTATGGTATTTCCAAAAACTTGTTAACAAAGACGATCAAAGCCTTCCCTTTCAAAATAAAGAAGGACAAGGACAGTTTTTTGAAAGCTTCTTTCTACTTTTCCACAAATTAGAAAACCAGCCCGAATATCGTGATTTATTGAAAAAAATGTATGGCATGCTTGCAGGAAAACGTTATGAACTTGTACGTAATCTTTTGCATGGAAGAAGTTTAGAGTTTACAAAAGAATTTTTATTATTGGCTTCAAAATGTCAATCCCTAAGCGATCATGATTTAAAAATCCTCCGCTCTTTGGCCGAAGTGGTCCATCCTACTTTGGCTCCTGCAAAAAGCCGCCGAGGACAAACAAGGCCAGAAGATAGTGAAATTTGGACTACTGAAGAAGGTTATTTCAGGACCCAGGAACGGATCCGCCAAATAGGAACTGTAGAAGTAATAGAAAATGCACGTGAAATTGAGGCTGCCCGAGCCTTGGGTGACTTAAGGGAAAATTCGGAATATAAGTTTGCTCAGGAAAAACGGGCCAGGCTTCAATCCGAATTAAAATCCCTATCGGACCAATTAGCGCGCGCCCGTGTCATCACACCCCACGATATACATCCTGAGGAAGTTGGCATTGGTAGCGTCGTCGAGATTGCAGATTCGCAAGGAAAGATGTCCAATTATAAAATTTTAGGGCAATGGGATGCTGATCCTGAACAAAACATTCTCTCGCTGAACTCTAAACTTGCCCAATCAATGATAGGCAAAAAGATCGGAGAAACCTTTAGCTTTAAAGAGGAAGAATTTCGTATAGTGAAATTAGACACCTATTTAAAGTAGAGAGTATGGAATTTCTTTTGGCTACAAAAAATCTTCATAAAATCCGTGAATACAAGGATTTATTGAAGCCTTTCCCCCATCTTGAAATTCTTTCATTGCATCAGTTTCCAGATTATGAGCCTCCTGAAGAAACAGGAGGCTCTCTCAAAGAAATTGCCATTTTTAAAGCCGAGCATGCTTCCAGGCAATTAGGAAAATGGGTATTAGCGGATGATTCGGGTCTCGTGGTTGCCTTGCTGCAAGGATTGCCGGGAATTCATTCCCGCCGCTATGCCGGTGAAGAGGCTACTGATGGGGACAATCGAAAAAAATTGCTTGAAGAAATGAAAAATTTCACATCACAAGATTCCCGTTCAGCTTATTATGAATGCTCTTTAGCGATCTCTGATCCGGCCGGTTTAAAAAAATGCGTCCAGGGATTTTGCGAAGGATCCATTTGTATGGAAGAGAGGGGAAGGCATGGATTTGGATATGATCCCATCTTTATTAAGAACGAGTATGATAAGACGTTTGGTGAAATCGATGAAACAATCAAAAATCGCATTTCACATCGACGTAAAGCCTTTGACCGCCTGGTTCCAATTTTAGAAAACCTTCGATAAATATCTATGCACTATTATATCGACGGATACAATCTTCTATTCCGCCAAGTGCATGCCCATGATCATCTTCAAAATTCAAGAGAACAGCTCATTCAGGAAATTAACAAAAAGGCCGCTCTGTTAAATTTGGATATTACCATCGTTTTTGATAGTACCTTTCAAATCAGCACAGGCAGCCGCACCCATTTTCAAAATATTGAAATCCTTTTTACCGATCATGGCGAAACAGCTGACGAACTAATTTTAACCCTTTTGAAAAATACCAGACATCCGGCCCAGGAAACTGTTGTTACATCAGATAAAAGGCTTGCATCCGAAGCGCGCCGCTGCCAGGCCCATACAGAAAATGTCGATTCGTTCATTCAAAGAATCAATAAAGTTTATAAAAAAAAACTTAATAAAAAAAACGCCCTTTTAAACGATATAAAGGGATCCTCCGCCCCCCCTTTTCCATCTTCCCCCCCACCCCCTTTAAGCCCCGAAGAGGGCATTCAAAATGATTATGAACGCATTTTTGAGGCCAATTATCAGGAACTGATCAAAAATGAACCTGTCAAGCAAACCAAAGAAATTATTATGTCACCCAAGAAAATGCGCCGCCAAAATCCTTTTCAGGAGGATGCTTCTTCGGCCGTTGATGCCCCTACCCAAATGGAAAGATGGCTAAAAGCTTTTGAAGAACGAAGTAAAGAAAATTTAGATTAGAGGTAATTGCAAAGTTCGGCCGAATGCTTTATAAGTAGGCAGAATAAAAAAGCTAAGAGAACGCTTCTTCTCTGTGTATATCCGTGTGTAATAAAATTAACCACACCGATGAGAGGTATAAAGGATATTTATGAAAAAAATTGGTTATTTAGGGATGGGAGCGTGGGGATATTGCCTGGCTTCATTACTAGCCTCAAAAGGGCATGAATTGATCTGTTGGACGACTAAGCCCGCCCTTGCTCGTCAACTTTCAGACTCACGAGAGCATCCCCTGCTTGCTGGCCATATTTCTAAGGGAAATTTGACTTTCACAACCGATATGGCAGAAGCATTAAACCAGGCGGACATCCTTGTGGAATCTGTCACATCTGCCGGCATGCGCCCTGTCTTTGAACAGGTCCGATCGCTTGGACTCCCCTCTTGTCCGATCGTGATTACCTCAAAAGGCATTGAACAAGATACCGGGATGATCCTGCCCGAAGTTGTGGCTGAAGTACTTGGAGAGGAATTCCGCCCTTCAATCGGATGCATAAGCGGCCCTAGTTTTGCCCAAGAAGTCATTCGCGGGCTTCCTACCTCTATTGTATGCACAGGTTATAGTGCTGAGGTGATCCAAGCCATCTGCGAAACATTCATGACCCCGACCTTTCGCATTTATCCCAATAGTGACGTTTTAGGCGTAGCATTTGGCGGTGCCTTAAAAAATATCATTGGAATTGCCTGTGGGATTTCAGACGGACTTTCGTTAGGCTGCAGCTCTAAAGCAGCTCTAATGACACGTGGATTGCATGAAATTCGTAAGCTCGCAGTTGCCTGCGGTTGCAAAGCTGAGACCATTTATGGCCTTGCAGGAATGGGAGACTTATGCGTCACCTGCAGTACCCCAATCAGCCGAAATTTTCGTTTCGGAACGCTTCTGGCCCAGGGACTGACTGCCGAGGAAGCCCAGGCCAGCATTGGAATGGTCGTAGAAGGAGCCTACACCTGCGTATCTGCATTGCAGCTGGGAAATCAATTTAAAGTTACCCTTCCCATTGCTGAAACAGTCTTTAATATCATACAAAATACAATCCGCCCGGTTGAGGCAGTCAGCGCCCTGATGAAGCGGACAATTAAAGAAGAGCATCTTTAAGCATTGATCTAAGAACGTATTCAATAATATGATCAGGTTCTAACAGGGACGCATATGAGAGTTTTTTCCGCAAAAACGATGTCACTTTTAGAGTCCAAAGCCTACCTGCAAGGCCATACTGCAAAAGAATTCATGGACAGAGCAGGGCTGAATTTTGCAATGGCGGCCAGGGAATTTGCCCGGCAACATGGAATAAATGAAATTATTCTCTTATGCGGCAAAGGAAATAATGGAGGAGATGCTTTTGTGGCAGGCTGCTGCCTGCTTGAAGAAGGCTTTCCTGTTGCGGCCGTTCAATTAGCTTCTCCGAAAGAGTGCTCTCCCCTTTGCCGCTTGAACCATACCCGTTTTTGCAGTCTGGGCGGCAAAGTATCTTCAAATTTTTCTCCAAAAAAAAAGGCCTTGTTAATCGACGGACTTTTTGGCACTGGATTTTCGGGAATTGTCCAAGAACCCTATGCATCCCTTATTCAACAGGCCAATCAAAGTGGATGCCCTATTCTATCAGTTGACATTCCGTCAGGATTAAATGGATCGACAGGAGAAGCAGATGCTACGGTCATTCACGCAACTGAGACCTTTTTTCTTGAATATCCTAAAACAGGTTTTTTTTTAAGGGAGGGGTGGAACGTAGTTGGAAAATTAATGAAAATTAATTTTGGACTGCCTGCAAATATTGGCAATGAAACCGAGGAAGATTTAGTACTGGCTACCCGGGAAATGGTGCAAGCATTGTTTCCGGTAATTCAGCGGAACCGTCACAAATATGAGACTGGGGAAGTGATCGGATTAGCCGGATCACCCTCGATGCCTGGAGCAGCCCTGCTATCTTCCCTCGCTGCTTTTCGGGCAGGCGCAGGCCTGGTGCGCCTCCTTCATAGCCAAGGAATGCAAGCAGAACTATGCTTTAGTCCCTATGAGCTAATCAAAATCCCCTATCAGATAGAAGACAGCCCTGAGGTATTAAAATGGCTGCAAAAGGGCAAAGCTTCGTTTATTGGACCCGGATTAGGGCGGAATAAGGAAGTGGGTAAACTTTTGCAAGAGTGTGTACCAAATTTGAAAAAACCTTGTGTCATTGATGCGGATGCTTTATACCATTATGCTAATAGTCCCTTCGGACTTCCAGATGGGACAATTTTCACTCCCCATACAGGGGAAATGCAAGCTCTTTTACATCAGGACTCTTCTCTTGTAATTGATGAGTACACTTTATCAAAGTGCCAGCACTACGTTGAAGAACGTGGAATTACCCTTATCTTAAAAGGGGCCCCTACTTTTATTTTTCATTCAGGAAGGCCTATTGTGAATCCGACCGGGAATCCGGGGATGGCAACGGCTGGCAGTGGAGATGTCCTGACTGGAATTCTTGCCTCTTTGCTTGCCCAAGGAATGAATAGTAGGGATGCCGCCATTGCAGGGGTTTATCTTCATGGGTTGGCAGGAGACATTGCGGCCGATGCACGTGGAACTATTAGAGGGCTGCTGGCCACAGATATTATTACCCATTTGGGAAACGCCTACGCTAAAGTAGAAATAGCCTGATTCAGTCGGCAGTAATAAAAGGTTTAAGAACCTATTCAAAGAACCTATTCAAAGAACCTGTTTAAGGCTCGAAGTATTTGTCACGGGGTGCAGTGAACCCGCCGTTGGAATCTAACCTGATATCCATGAAAGGCAAGTCAACTTCGCGCTTGATCAAAGCAAGCTCGCGGCTCTTAGTATAAGGCTCAAAGCGATCATGCGACCAGTCAATCCTTAAATTCTTACGATCGAAGGCATAAAAATGCACGCATCCGCATTGGAGCCAGGCTAAGCCCACATATTGCATATCAAGAAACCGGCCATAAAAGCTTTCAAAATTAATTTTTACATCAATATCGTCTGCAGTAAATGGAAAATGCTCCAATTCAAAGCCTATAATGGTGTTATTATTCAACCTGTCTAAAAATTCTTCGACTACTTCAACCATTAATAGCCGTGCATCATAGACTGTCAGCAGTCTTTGAGAAGAATAATGCAGGCAAATTCTTTGGATATAGTCGTCATAAGCTGCCCATGAATCTTCCAGTTCTAAATGCTTATCGATCTTCATTTTGGCAGAGAAGCCTATGACAATTTTTGAGAGTTCTTCTGAATCGATTTTTTTTACCCACGGCCCATGTCCAACCACCTTTGTTTGACAGCTTGTTAAGATGATTATAGCGGAGCATACCAGCCAAAGTGTTAAACGATGCATGAATCCTCAAGGCAGTTATTTGTTTTAGTGAGCAAATAGCAAGAAGGTAAAATTTATGGTTTGCAATTCACTCTGCTATGGCAAATTACTTGAATAGGGAAAATAAAAAAATAAAAAAATGCATTCTGCCCAAAAGAATTCCTAAAACGCATAAAAAAAGCCCTATTAAAAAATTGCATTGATAAAAAAGTCAAAGAAGTCATACCTTCGATCGGCAGTAAAAGTTTAAGGAGGATACAATGCGAAAAATGAACTTATTTATTTACTTTTTTATAGCTTTTTTACAGTCAGGATTTGCTGACATTCTTGAAAAGCCTACTGAGACCATAACCATTTCTATCCTCGCAAAAGACAAGGCCCATACCCTGCCTCTATTTCTTTCCTGTATTGAAAAGCAAACATGGCCTGCAGAAAAGACCCATCTGTATATTCGCACCAATAATAACAATGACAAGACGGCAGAAATACTCAAAGAGTGGCTTGCAAATGTAAAAGATCGTTATGCTTCTTTCCATTACGATGAAAGTGATGTACCTGAACAGGTCCAGAAATATAAACAGCATGAATGGAATGTTGAAAGATTCAAAGTTCTAGGAAAAATTAGGCAGGACTCGCTCGATTGGGCTAGGGCGCATCATTCCCATTATTTTGTTGCAGATTGCGATAATTTTATAAAGCCTCAAACACTCTATGAAATGTCTAACACCCGGCTTCCCATTGTTGCCCCTTTATTGCGCGCAGGAGGGACCAGCCTTTATTCCAACTACCATGCAGCAATCGACGAAAATGGGTATTATAAAGAGACCCCTTTTTATCATCAGCTTTTAAAACAAGACATCAAGGGGTTGGTAATTGTTCCAGTGGTTCACTGCACCTATTTTATTAGGAATGATGTGCTAGATAAACTGAGCTATAATGACAATACCTTCCGGTATGAGTATGTTATTTTTAGCGATAGCGCACGTAAAAACAATATACCTCAATATTTAGACACACGAGTTCTTTACGGTAGAATTACATTTGCAGAAAGTAAAGAAGAGTTTGAGCGTGAACCTTGGCTGCATGAATTTGAGGACCAAGCTAAAGCCCCTGAATTCAACACAAAAACATGAAGGCAAAAAAGGCACAAAGAAGGACGGCTATAAACCTTTGTCGTAAATGAATTTTAAAAACTCGCACTCAACCTTAATTAAAATATTAAAGACGCAAAGCCATTATGGCATAAAAAGAAGGAACTTATATATTTGTGCCTTAGTATCTTTGTATCTTAGTGTTGAATTTTGTTAGCTAGTTAATTGTGACTCTAACAACTTCGTAATTTATTTAAAACTTCTCAATTTAACATAATCCATTTAATTAATATATTCATAACCCTTAAACTATTATTGATTAATTATTAGATAGTTTATAATAATATTTATTAAAAGAAATATTATAGGAGTTAGTTATGAGTATTCCTTCATATAATCAAAATTTAACCCCACCAACCACAAACACTACTACGTCTACCTCTACATCTACATCTACATCTACAACTACATTTACTCCAACTAAACCAGTAGAATCAAAAGATATCGTAAAAATTAGCGAAGGGAATTTAATATTACCGAATGGCCAAGCTTATAAAATTGGAAAAATAAAACTTGGCGGTAAAGAAATCAATCTTGATAATCCATTAAATGAAACTCAATTAAAAGCGATTAAAACAGTTGCCGATCAAATATTCAAGCAGTTGAGGGATGTAAGTTTAGAGAATAGTGATTTAGAAACCGTTATGATTTCATCCAAGTCTGAACAAATATCTGTAGAAACTAAACATACAGATAAGGAAAAAGATAAAAGCGAGCAATTAGAAAATAATAATTTTACACGAAATTTGATCACCGAGGAATTTCAAAAGGCTTTTCCACGACCAAGTAATAAAAATGTCGAGCCTCCAAATACTATTAAGAATGTTGAATCTCCTGATCCTTCCTTTCCTCCAGATACTAATTCAGCCTCTAAGGTAAATATTTTACCTACCGATCAAAAAATAGTGAACGTAATGAAAGAGCAGGCACAAATAATAACTTCAAATAACGATTTAATCGGGATTCCAGGGCTTGAAAAGCCCCTTACTGTTACCACTGTCCTGGAAGGTCCTAATTCTGCGCAACGCAGCGAAAGTGCAACCATTTCACAGGAATATGTATTAGAAGATGGGACGGTAGTAGGGAAACAAACCATCCATCGCTTTGATACGATAACTGATAATACGCTTTTTTGTAATAATATGGTCAATGTATGTAAAGCAAAATTAGAAAACCCATTATTAACTGAAGATGAAAAAGATACGATCAATGCAGATTTGAATTACTATCAAAAAGCTTTAGTTAATTCAGAAAAATACCACGAAGAAAGCACCAATAAAAGTTGGCAGGGCTCCACTTATTTTAGAGATATTATTAGTGAAGCTCAATCGTTTTTCTCTGGGATTCAAAACTATGTTTCAGGTCCTATTAATATGCGTCATCAGAAATTTGAAGGCGCAGATGGGAAAACAGTTGGTTTTATCAGGACAGGCATTATTTCCGATATGCGGAATGGCTGGTTCAGCCTCACAGATTTGAAAGTAATAAAAGAACAAGGGAATCAACGCTCTTCCACGTTCTTGGATGAAAAAATTAAGTATATTGAATCCCAAATCAATCCTCAAAGTTTTCTATCTAAATTGTTTGGAGGGCCTCTCAAAGGAAAACAGCTGGAATCAGCCAATTTTGCTCTAAATCAATTAAAAATGATCAAGGCTGGAGGAATCGATGAGATAGTGAATGAGCGGAAGCTTGTATTGCAGCAGCAAATGATCCACTTAGTTATTAACCAGGTAAGGGAAAATCCTGAGCTAATTAAAGAAGCTTTGAATACAGGGAATTTTGATATTGTTCATGTGTCTCTTCTCAACCAGTATAGCTCGGGTATCGACAAAACGGGTTGGATGCATGATGAGCGGGTCGAAATGGAAGACATGCAGGAAATTTTTAAAGAATTTCAAGGGAAAACGCTATTATTTGATGGAAAAGGTCCCTCCATTGATGAAAATAAGATATCTTTGCCAAAAGATTGTTTGCCCGTAGGTGTGATTTTACCAGTGGATAAAGAGATCAAACTTAGGACCAATTTCTTCAACTTGTCTGTTCAGGGAGATACCAAAAATGACGGGGCCCAATTAAGGATCAATAAAGAAGCAATAGAAAATTTAAAAAAATTTATTTCTGAGCGTGATCCATCTAACCAAGGTCCCCTCCCTGGTGGCGTTAGTCCGGCAATTATAGCAGATCCTACACAAAATAGCGGATATGGAATAGCAGAGGATTTTATAAGTTATTTATTGAGCAAAAAAATGGCAGTATCGCTCGGGTGCTTAAGCGCTAAGGATCGGACAGGATTTATCTCTGAAAGACTGATGCTAAAACAACTTAAAGATGAAGCAACGCAACTGTTTTTTGCGCCTAATGTTTTTAAAAAAGAGTGGCCACCTGTAAAAGTGCTTTTAGAAAATACCCCAGATTATGCGGCTCTAAAAGTCACGCCTACTGCCGAATGGAGAGGTTTTACTAATTATCAGAAGCTTGTTCAAACTATCTTTACTATCTTTAACGAGTTTCGGACAAAGGGTATGGTCTAAAATTTGACTGCAGGAGTTATTTTTTCAATATTTTCATCTTTATGATAAGATTTTATTTTACGGCTTAATAATAAGCACGGCTGCTCAATTAAACGATAAAATAACTCAGCCACTCCTATGCTAATTCCTAAGCTGAGAAAAAGGAGTAAGAGTGGGTGAATCGAAGCTCCTTGAAAAAAAAATGAAATAAAACTAATAAATTTAATTCCCACAAGCCAGTGAATTAAATAGAGGCTGTAAGATATTTTTCCCAAATATTGAAAAATAGTAGAACTTAAAAAGGTATGAAGCTTATTTTGTTTGATGCAATAGAAAATGCCCAATGAGACCATGCCTGTCGTAAAAATTTGATCATTATCCCCCCTAAAAAAGAATAAAAGCAGAGCTCCCATTGCTGAATAAAAAAAATATTCAGGAATGGACTTTGTTAAAATCCAGCAAAGTAAACAGCCCATATAAAAACTATACCAAAAGGGGATAAAAGTACCTTCAATTGGTAACTCAGCTTTAAGATCGGCTGCATAGGCTAATGAAAATAAAAACAAACCATTTAACAAAACAAGGCTAAGACCATTATAATTAAATAAATCTTTCTTGTGATTTTGATTAAAAAATTGAATTATTTTCAAACCCAAAACTAAAGTAAAATAAAATTGGAACTCCAGACATAGGGTCCAGGCGACTGGGAGAATGTTAGGCGCAGAAAAAAAATTTTGTAAATAAAAAAAATTTAATAATAAATCTTTTCCATCAGGCACATGCTCACCTCCTTTATTAAAGAAAAATGATCCAATCAAAATAATGGCGCTAAGGGCTATTAAAGCGGCCCAATACGGGGGGTCGAGCCTCAAAGAACGGCGCAAAAAGAAATTGCCAATAAATGGCCATGTGATACGGGCGTTCCGTATGCTATAAGAAATGACAAACCCGCTTAACACAAAAAAAATGGATACACCCACCTCTCCATGGCTTAAAAAAAAATCCAATAGAAAGGGAAAAGAATAAGCAGAACGCTCCTTTATCAGAGTATGCATATGCATTAAGACGACCCATAAAGCGGCCACGCCTCTTAACCCATCTAAGAACTGAAAACGTTTATTTGAGATGACTGACGCTGTCAAGAAGTGATCCCTATTGTAAGCAAGACATAAAAAAAATAAATGAGGGTTAGTCCTAATACAAATAGGCCGATAAAAGAGGCATTTTTGGTTTTTTTTGTGGGCGCTTTATCATAAAAAGCTGCCCATATCATCAATGAAAACCCATAAACATACATAATGACATAAAAGAAAAAAGTTGTTCGATCCATTTTTCACTCTTTTGTATTCTGGGGGCATTAAAACACATTTGTTTATTTAAAAAAAGTAACTTTGGCGTGCAATACAATCCGAATTATAAAATTTTTTCTTGAAATAAATTTAAGAAATAGTTTGAATGATCACTTTTTAAATAGTTCTTTAGAAAATTCGACCTAAAAAAGCAAACAAAGAGAAAAATGATGAAAAAAGGTTTCTTATTATTTATTGCGATCGCCCAATGTTGTTTTGCAAGCCCAGCGAAAGAAATGAGCGTTGACAGTCTTTACCTTGATTTACTGAAGAAAAGCATCCTGGATATTATTTATCAAGACCAGCCTAGGACCCATAATGATATTTATCCTCTGTATGCCGATAGCATGATTGGAAAGCTTGCCATGGATAATCTAGAGTACTGCCTCGAATCGGTCATCCAAAATAACATTCCAGGAGATTTTATTGAAACGGGCGTATGGAGAGGAGGGGCCACCATTTTTATGAGAGGGTTTTTAAAAGCTAAGGGCATCACCGATAGAAAAGTTTGGGTGGCAGACTCCTTTAATGGCATTCCTGCACCAAGTGAAGATTATCCTGCTGATAAATGGGATTTTTCAGATGCAGAAGTATTGAAAGTTTCGCAGGAACAGGTAATGAAAAATTTTGCCAAATACAACTTATTGGACGAGCAGGTGATATTCCTAAAAGGATGGTTTTGCGATACCCTCCCAACAGCACAGATTGATGAAATTGCAATTTTAAGATTGGATGGAGACCTTTATCAATCCACATGGGAAGCTTTAGAAAATTTATATCCAAAGTTATCTGTAGGCGGTTTTGCGATAATTGATGATTATAATATTGGCATTCCCTGCTGCGCCCAGGCTGTAGAAGATTATCGCGCGAAACATCAAATTAAGGATCCAATGTTACCTGTTCCTCCTTACGGTGTTTTTTGGAAAAAATCAGCAGGATTTATTCAATAATTTGAACTATGCTTTAACAGCCAATGGAAGCATTGGCTGTATCTTAGTTTTGTCTCAAGTATTTTTTATTCAATTCGTTTTCCGCATTTCGCTTCAATGTAGTTTAAAGTTTTGAATTTTAGTGGTTGTGTAATATTCAACCTGCAAAGTTTAGGAAGGAATTTACCCATGATCCCGTCGAACTTTGCATTCATTAAGGACGCACGTTCAATTAATTCGGTGCTATCACGACCCCATTGTAAATATCTAGCAATCTTTCTAGAATTAAAATAATGTTCATCACGAGTCCAATAATGGTTTAGGCGGATTTCATCAATTTCTACAGTTTTAGTGATAGCCTTAGGGCACTTTCTAAATTTGGCATCCACAGCATAGCATCCATCTTGATATAGGCAATAATGGGGGCTTTCCCATGATTTGGCATAATGTGGTTGAACGATTGTTTTGCAAAGCCTGTTGGAGGGATCGTCCGGTTGCATTTTCATTACAAGTTGGCTAATCATAGGATACTTTTTATCTATATTATCGACTCCTGAAGTACCATAAAACTGCCAATTTACACAAAGGCCAGAAACATTGGAATATTTTGACTCGAGCAATTGTGGTACTGTTTCATAATTCACAGGGACTATAAACTCATCAATGTCAATTAACGCCAGCCATTTTGTTACATTCATGGATCTAGCTAAAGCGTTGTCATAGGCATCCGTCTGAACGGTGTAGCAAAAATTGGCCCAGTCCCCTTCTTGTTTAATAGAGGGCCATTGAATGAGTTCTACAACACCTTTTTTTATGTAAGGTTCAAGAACGGATAAATAATCATCACAGCTATTATTATTGTATAAAAAGAAATATTCTACCCCCACCAACTGATGGTATTCGATCCATTCTTTCATGTAAGTAGCTTCATCCTGGAAAATAGCGGCAATACTTAATGTGTATTTGAAGTTTTTCCCTTCGCACGAATTAAAATAAAAAAAGCAAATTATACAATAAATAGTCAGGCGTTTTGATAGCTTATTCATTTTTATCTTTAAAATAGATTGATCTTGGATAGGAGTAAATGCTAATTTGAATAGCAAATAAAATTTCAAATGTCAAGTTCACTTACGGTTTTCTTTATCTAAGGGCCTTTTGCGTTCCCCACTTCTCATGCATAAAACGTTCTAGCGGGGAAAATACGATTTTATCTACGAGAAGACCCACTAAAATAATGATAAACATTACCCCTATAACAGCTTCCATGGCATGTAATTCACGGCCGTAATGGAGCAAATTACCCAACCCAAAGCCTGTCAGGATCGTAATATATATCTCCGCAGCCATCAAAGAGCGCCATGCAAACGCCCAACCTTGTTTCATTCCGCTAATGATGTAGGGAAGGGCTGCAGGAACAATTACTTTAATCCAAGTATGAAATCCTGTTGAGCCCATTGTTCTGGCTGCGCGTATATAAAGAGGGGAAACATTTCTTACTCCTGAATCCGTTGCCAGGGCGATGGACCAGATCGACCCCATGATGACAATAAAAAACATGGCTGCCTCTGTCTGGCCAAACCATAATATGGCTAAAGGCGCCCAGCAAACGCTGGGCAAAGTTTGCAGCCCTAAAGCCATTATTCCAATTGTATCTTCGCAAAGTTCAAAGCGTGCATTCAATAAACCTAAGGGGAGGCCGATCAAAAGTCCCGCCAAATAACCTTGAAAAAGTCTTCTCAGTGTAACGTAGCTGGCCGAAAGAAGCGTTCCATCCTGGATTGAAGCTATCAAATAATACATGACATCCAAAGGAGAAGGGATCAAAACAGAGGGCCAAATTCCAGCTGCAACACATAGCTGCCATATGACCAATAAGGCTAAGAAAAATAAGGCGGCATGGATAAAACGCTTCATAATTGCTCCAGCTGCTGTTTTAATAAATGTGTAATTTCTGTCGCCAACGGAGCAACTTCCACGCTTCGTATTTCTCTTGGCCGGTCAAGATCAACCGTAAATTCTTTTTTGATGCGCCCTGGATGGGCGGAGAACAAAAAGACCTTATCCCCTAAACAAACCGCCTCAGCAACATTATGAGTAACAAAAATAATTGTTTTTTTTTGTTCCTGCCAAATTTGCTGGATATCTTCATACAGCTGCTCTCGAGTAAGAGCATCCAGGGAAGCGAAAGGCTCGTCCATTAGCAGGATGCGGGGATTGGGAGCAAGGGAACGGGCGAGAGCAGCCCTTTGCTTCATGCCGCCTGATAATTCATGTATTGAACGATGGGCAAAATTTTCCAATTTTACCAGCCGTAAATAATATTCGGCTATTTCTATCCGTTCTTTTGGAGTAAGCAGCGGCTGAAGCTTCAGTCCGAACAATACATTTCCCATGACATCCAGCCAAGGAAAAAGTGCCGACTCCTGGAACATGACCAGTCGGTCGCTTCCCGGGCCTAAAACAGGCTTACCTTCGGCTATGACCGAGCCACTATCAGGAAAGTCCAAACCTGCGATTAAATTCAATAGAGTGCTCTTTCCGCATCCTGAGGGACCTACAAAACAGGTGAAATCTCCCTTTTGAAGAGTAAGCGAAATATTATTGAGCGCACAAGTTTCCCCTGACTTGCTTCGAAATGTTTTGCTTACACGGTCGATGATTATTTCTGGAACATTATCCTCTAAACTCACCTTTCCTCCTCATCAATCTCTTTCAGCACTTCAAGTAATAACTTCAAATCATAAAGGTTTTTAAGCAAAGGTTCTTGCTTCAAAAAACCTATTTTGTAAGCCCAATCGGCATATTGAAACAATGAAGCTTTGATAGGAATATAGGTCAGCTCCATCTGCTTCCAAGACCTGTCAATAATATCCTGAGATAAATCCCTGTAAACTTCTTTTTTTAGTTCAATATTAAATAATTGCTTAGCTTTATCCTCATTTTCGTGGATCCACTCGGTCAATTCAATGTGGGCTAAAATCCATTTTTTAACCAGGTCGGGAGAGTCTTGAAGAAATTTCTCGCTGCTGACCAAATGCGCAGTAACGTATTTTCCCCCAGTTGATTTCCAAAGATCACTTTCTTCCATGAATACTTTTCCTTTTGCCTCGAGCACCAGACGGCTGACCCAGGGCTCAACAGTCCATGCAGCATCTAAATCCCCTTGCTGAAAGAGTGTGAACTGATCCACATTTTCCATAGGAATGACACTCACATCCCCTCCAAAAAGGTTGAACTGAAACCCTTTTGAGAGAAGCCAGGCCCGCGCGGCCACATCCTGTGTATTTCCCAATTGGGGCGTTGCAATTTTTTTCCCAAAAAAATCTGATATTTTTTGGATCCGGTCTGGCTGAACGACCAATGCCGCTCCCCCGCTGCAAGATCCGCATACCACCCGAATGTTCTTTCCTTCAGATTTTATGTAAGCATTGATCGTGGGGCTTGGTCCCACGTAGGTCATATCGATCGAATCTGCAAAAAGCCCTTCCATAGCACTAGGACCGGCTGTATAAATAAACCACTGCACTTCAATGCCAGGTCCTAAATATCGCTCAAACCATCCTTTTTGCTCCCTTGAGAGCCCATGCGCAATGACCGCCTGGGCGTGCGTGATCGTTGCAAAATGGCCTATCCGCACGATCTTTTTTTCATCGGCAAGAAGGGTGCTGCAGGCCAAAAATATAAAAATGAAACATTTGAGCATAAGCATCCGGGTTAAATATTTCATATAGAATTTCAAACTTTTTTGCTTCAATAAATTGTGATTGACATGTTATTAAATATTTTTTTATTACTTATTATTTAAAGGATTACGATGAAAAAGATCCAATTGCAGTCAGGCATCTCTTTGCCTGTTTTAGGTCAAGGAACATGGAAAATGGGAGAAAGCCAGGCACATTGGCAAGAAGAAATTGAAGCCCTGCACTCTGGATTTGATTTGGGAATGACATTGGTTGATACGGCTGAATATTATGGAAAAGCCGAGGACTTAGTGGGAGAGGCCGTTAAAGGCATAAGAAATGAAATCACTATCGTCAGTAAAGTCATACCTAACAATGCCACTAAAGAAGGAACCTTAGCAGCCTGTGAAAGAAGCTTGCGCAGGCTTAAAACGGATTACATCGATATTTACTTACTTCACTGGAAAGGAGCAGTTCCATTCTCCGAAACGTTAGAAGCCTTTAGGCTTTTGAAAAGCTCTGGAAAAATTCGTCATTATGGCGTGAGCAATTTTGATTTGAGCGCTATGGAAAAAGCAGTCAACCTGCCAGGCGGAGAAGAAGTTTTAACAAATCAAGTGCTTTACAATTTAAGCCATCGTGGAATTGAATGGGACCTGCTTCCCTGGTGCCAAAGCAAGGATATTCCTATTATGGCTTATTCCCCTTTTGACGAAGGACGGCTGCTAAATCATCCCTTCCTTAATCAAATAGCAGCTTCCTTAAATGCAACGCCCGCGCAAATTGCTTTAGCGTGGATTTTACAGCAAAAAAAAGTGGTAGCTATTCCTAAAACCGGCAACATAGGCCGGATAAAAGAAAATAATGCCGCTTTGCAGCTCAAGCTGCCGGAAGAGATCTTAATTAAACTTAATAAATTTTTTCCTTCGCCTGCTAAAAAAATGGATTTGGAAATTATTTAGAACCTGTTCAATATTTATGATCAGGTTCTAAAGCCGTATATTAAATAATCTTTGTGGAAGATGGTTCATTTTTTTCGCCACAACTAGACTCAATTTGATGATATTGATTAATTGTCTGATTATAAATTCTTGTAAGCGCTGTTATTTTGATATAATTATGATTATCTAACTCTGGATCTGTAGCTGTACACTGAAAATCAGTTATGTCTGTAATTTTTTTGTTATTTTTTATGTAGCCATCGCCTGGATTTAGATTTTTCTTAATGATACATTGCATGCTTCCAACAGGCGTAACGATCAATTCTTTTTTGTCTGGAAAAAATTTTTCTGCTATAGCTCCCGTAAAGGCATGCAGCATCATTGCTAACCCGGCATACTTTTGCTCAAAAACCCAATAGGGATTTCTAGATATTCCTCGGTTTCGAAGGCTTTTTTTGTCGGAAAAATTAGACCCCATTGTTATTAGGATATCCTGATAGGAATCAATAAAATTTTTAAGTGTTCTTTCACTTTTAATATTTGAAATAGAAAAATCACAATTTTTTGATACATAAACAATATAGTTAAGCTCTTTAGGCTCATAGTAAGTATGCATCGCGTGGCAACCAACCGAATTAGAACTGAGTTGATGTACTATTTGATTTTCAGTTTTATTTTTTAAAAAACTTGCTTTTTCTATAAAAGAAATGTATTCCTCATTTGTAAAACCAGTGATTTGTTTTGCACTTTCATAACTAAGTTGATCAGGTGTTCCTGCCCCTCTTACAAGTGCACCAAGTGTCCCTCCGGTGCTTATATTCGCAATTCGATAAGATCTATTTTTAAAATTTGCCCAACCTTCTGTATTTTCAGTTGTCAATAGCTCCATGCGAAAAAATAAATATTCATTGTTTTTTTTAATTGTTGCACCAAACAATCCATCATTGATAATATATGGAGTAGAATCTCCACTAGAATAATTGTAATGATTTGAATTAATCATAAAACCTCTTTCATTTAATTTATTTATTCTAGCAAACAATTAAATAAATACAAAATGTTTTTATATTATTTTGAATTAATATTATGTCAATATGAGCAATTGCAAAATTTCCAAAAATGATTACCATAAAAATTTATTTGTTTAATAATTAAATAAATGATAAATTTGTCATTCTTATTTAATGAAAATTTAACAAAAGTTTTCAAAATGCCTTCAGAAATTACAACGCTACCCCTTTATGCTCAATATTTTCGTGATCCTAATGAAATTGATATTCCTGCAAGCGATTGGGGTGGCTTTAGAAGTCCTAACCTCACCTCGCTTGTCCCATTGTCTGAATGCGCTGTGGATTTTTCTGTTAAAGAAATTAAACGGTGGCAAGACACGGCTAAGAACATTGCTTTTATAATTTTGAAGATTGTGATTTTCCCTTGGGGTACTTATGAGCTCGTTCGCTATTCAGCGCAGCGCTTGATCATGGCACCTCTTTATCCTGCTCAAAGCCGCCTAATCAAGGCATTTACCCGCCAACTTAGCGAGAATACATTAAATGGGGATAGATTATATCTGGAAAATTTACAGACTCTACATCCAAATTTTATTGTCAGACAGGTGATATTAGAAAAAAATGGCGTGCGTTATAGCGGATTACTGTTGGGGCATGCAAGCACAATCGATAATGGCCAATGGGCGCTGCAGGCTGTAGGCAATTTTATGGCGGTCGAACAGGTAGCCAAATTCTGCTTCGAGAAATATAACGAATGCGGTTACAACACATTGCTTATCAATGGACCTTCAGTCGGAAGAAGCGAAGGTCATGCAACGCCTGACAGCATGGGAGAGGCCCAGGGAATAGGAATATCCTTTATAGAGACAGCCCTTAAAGGAAAAAAAATTGTCATGGCAGGTCTGTCGCTTGGCGGAGCTGCTATGGGCCAAGCCATTTTGAAGCATGAATTTAAACCAGGTGTAAGATATCTTGCAGTCCAGCAAATGACCTTTGACCGTGTTAGCAATATAAGCGCTGAAGTATTAGGCACATGTAAATGGCTTGTAAAAAAGGTTATAATATGGTCTGGCTGTGAAATGGATACTGTTGCTGCTTCCCGAAAACTTCAGGCACTTCAAATCCCTGAAGTGATTGTGCAGGCCAGCCGCCTCCGGGTCGAAGGGCTTCCAGCTCCGGAAAATTTCGCTAATGATGGTATTATTACACAACAGGGCAGCTTAGGCTATCGCTTGGTGGAAGAGGGAATTGTTGATCGAAAGGTCTTCCGTTGCTTACCGTACGCCGGTCACATGACACTCCAATCTTTTACGGCAGCCCATGCAGAAATTTTGGCCTTATAAATTTAGGTTATTAAAATATTATTTTAGAAGCCATCTATAGATGGCTTCTACTTTAATAGTGGCATAAGCCATCAGCCGCTTCCTC
Organism: Candidatus Protochlamydia sp.; assembly: GCA_013695355.1. Classification (GTDB taxonomy): domain Bacteria; phylum Chlamydiota; class Chlamydiia; order Chlamydiales; family Parachlamydiaceae; genus Protochlamydia. The sequence goes on along the minus strand of JACDAQ010000026.1, from coordinate 117,539 downwards.
TTCTTAAGTCAAAATTAGACCTTTTCCACTTCATGGCCTGGATTAGAGCTTTATACTCATGTTCCCTACCTCTTTGGGTCTTTCAAACTTCGGTCACTTGAATTAAAAGAACTATTTTTGCTCCTTTCCACACAAGAAAATCAACCGTCAGACAATATAATCTACAGTTACTCCTGTAGACAAGAGGCTCTGTTAGAATTTACTGATTTTGATGGTAAGCTCACGCATGCCTAAATTTTTTTATTTCATAGCGAATGATAAACAATTATCCATTTATTACCTCCGATGACAGGTTTTGTCCAATAACCTGTCAATGGCAATGACACATTTACAATTTCTCTTTAGCGAAAAGAGGCAAAAGATTAATCTGCAACAAAGAAAAATGATAACCCTCTAACCAATGAAAACCAAAATATGAAACTTAAGAGCCTCCTTTTTTCTTTGCTATGCTGCTTTGCAGCCTCTTCATTAACCGCCCAAAATTTGACGCAAGAAAACCTTGTACCCTATTTCAATTACTCTTCAGACGATTTGGACCAGCTGCGCAAAGCTCCCCCTTCGCAAAATTTTATCCGTCCCTCTTCCATTGAAAAATGGGACACTGCCCTCTATAGCATCATGCAAAAACCTTTGATAGATGGGGGAGGAGCCCGCTGCGCGGCTTACCTCTATGCAGCTCAAAGGGATGCGGCGAATTTAACCTTTCAGCTTAACTATAATAACATGGGAACACTCGATCCTCTGAGCATCAAAGTAATCCGCTTGTTTGTACCCGAATTTCGACCTCAGTTTATGATCGAATCAGATGACTATTCCAAAGTTTTAAGCAATATTGTCTTTGAGAAAGTTAAAGAACGTTTTGATGATGAACAAAGAAAAATGAAAAATTATTCTGAAAAAAAAGGGGAGGCCTTTTGGTCCGAATCCTTTCCTATCCTCGGTCAAAGAATTGGTTCATGCCAGCCATGGTTAATTCATGATATCGAAAATTTTAGAGTGCAGACTCCTCCATCCTTCGAAAGCCTTATTTGGTTATACGGATTGACATGCATTAAAGAAGCACAAGCAAAGTTTACCCCGGAACAAATAGGTATAATTAACTACTGGGCAGGTTTAAAAGGTCCTGAATCGGGGAATTGGATCGCTATTTTGAATAATTACCTAAAAAAAATGCCCTCTCAGCCTTTCACAATCAATCAGATATTATTTCTTCGTTCTATTGCAGCCATGGGGAATGTCGATGCTCTTATCGTTGCTTTTGATTCGAAATATACCTTCTGGGTCAAGCGCCCGCATATGCGCGATCCTTCGATCAGAGAGATAGTTTTTTGCCCAAAACATCCTAGCTACCCTTCCGCTCATTCGACCGTTTCTGCCGCTTTCGCCACCCTTCTTTCCCACTATTTGCCTGAAAATAGTGAAGAATGGAGAAGGCTTGCCATCGAAGCCGGACAATCTAGAATTTGGGGAGGGTTGCATTTTGTCATTGATAATGAAGAAGGAATGATCCAGGGGGAAAAAGTTGGCAGAAGCATTTTGAATCATTTGCAACTACCCTCCCAGCCTTTGCATGTCACAAAGGAATAATCCGCCTAACATTCTTGATTACTCGCACACATAATGATTATATGTATGCTTTGATTTTGAAAAAAAGGCTGACTCCGAACCCAGTGTTATAACCTCAGCATTGGGATGTTGAATTAATTCGTTTACAAAAGGGGATATTTTATGCTAGGTCTTTCATATTTAGGTGCAAACAAAACTTTCTCATTTGCTCAAAAAGCTTACCCCATTATTGCAAATTCGCTTGAAAGTTTGCCTCCATCCGCAAAATTAGCTGGAATTGTTTCTTCCGCTATATTAATTGAATATGTGATCAGAAAACATTTCATTGACAATGTGTATACCGATGAGTTGCCAATGAGAACTAAAAATTTAGTTTCTTTCGGCTTAACAGTTTTCACGACGACAAAGTTAATGGATTTAGCAGGTATTATTTTAATTAAAAATTCCTATGCCATTGATTTAGTTGGGAAGGCTTCTGCATTTGGATTAATTGGACGCATTTTTTATACCTATTTTTCCGATCCAACATTTTCCACATTTTTCTTACCTCAAGCTATCTCAATTAGTACGCTTACAGCAATAGCCCTAAGTTGCTTAGATGCAAGCGGTACAGCAATTACTATGGGAACAGCTATGGCTGTTACAGGAGTTTTTGTAATGAGTAAAAAATATTCATATACAATATTTGAATTTCCAGTCACATGCACCTTATTAACTAGTGCGATTTCCGCGGTGATACTTAAATCCCTAGGCTCGTTAAGTGGAGCTTCAATTGCTAAAGGAACAGTTGTTACCGGCATCATTACTGCAGCTGTAGCAATCCCTTTAAACTTTTATTCCTTTTGGTCTGAATATGGTTTTTAAAAAAGCATGTGGATCAAATATTGATGGAACATAATAAATGAGCGTTAAGATAGTAAAAATTTGGGCGGGTTCTATCTACCAGAACATGTCATGCAACAATTGTAAAATGTGTGGCATTTCTCTTGAATCGCCCTTTGCTGATTTCAAACGCATTCCTTAATTCACTAACCTGAGATTTCCATTTAATTGAATATGGCATGAGATTAAGGGACAAGCTTATCAATCAATTCAAATTTATTTTTTTCAATCTCCTTAGTCATTTTTTTATTTGCATTTACCCGTTCAAAATGACTTATTTAATAACGCTTTTATCCCTAGTTACCTTCAGTGTAATGTTAATTAAAGTCTAAAAACAACCTGTCAATACTATACCCAAGTGAATTCAAAAATTGGTATTTGGACTGCTTCAAAGCCCCGGGGTTGGCGTATCTAAAGCGACCCAATATTATAATAACCTGAGTTTTGGGTTTATCTCATTGAAAGTAAGGGATATCGTGCCTTAGATTTGTTCTTTCGCTCTGAAAAGAATATTAAATCGATATTCTTGAAGAGCGAAAGGGCGAAGATAGGGCACGAGATTCCCTTATTATTGAGGAGAGAAACTCAAAACTCAGGTTAATATGGGGTCGTATTAGATCCGTCAACCGCGGGAGCTTTCAAGCTAGCCCAAATCCAATTCTTGAGTTCATTTGGGTATAATGACAGGCATAGGCATTATTCTACCGCTCTAACACGTTATTTCCCGCCATTTGTGATAAAATATTGAAGAAAGAAGAACGAGACAATCTAGAATTGGTGAAGATTAACTTTTATCATTATAATTAAGAAGGAATATGATCCAGGGGATTTGCAATTTTTTGAGTTGCAAGTTTAAAGCTTGCAACTCAAAGTACTAAAGTTGTTTTAGGACTGCCTCATAGTTGGGCTCCTGAGTGATTTCTGGCACTTGTTCAGTATAAAGAACTTTATTGTCTTTATCCAAAAGAATCACCGCACGGCTGCATAACCCTTTGAGTGGGCCATCGACGATTAAAATTCCAAAATCTTTTGGAAAGGAGCTACGAAAGGCTGATAAAAAGACTTCTGTATCCAAATGCTCCGCTTTACAAAAACGATCTTGAGCGAACGGTAAGTCCATCGAGATATTAATCATCACAACATCGTTTCTTTTTTTTAGAAGATCATTAAACTTCTTGGCTGAAGCGGAGCAAGTGCCTGTATCTAAACTAGGGACAATATTCAATATTTTAATTTTATTCCCAAATTGGCTTAAAGAAGATTCAGACAAATCTGGGCCGGTGAGTTGAAAGTCGGGAACGTGTGATCCCAAGGAAGGAAGGCTTCCAATTGTATGTATTGGATTTCCTTTTAATGCTATAGTTGCCATAAAAACCTCATTTTTTTCGGAATGGGCCTATTCTACTGACTGCCCGATCAAAAGCCAATATATTTTTAAAAATTAGACAGGTCTGCGCTCTCGTGGCAAAAATAAGCCGTCTTAGCCTTTGCACCTTTCACAGGAATAATAACCTTTGTACCACTTAACAAAGGCTGCCAATCCTTCTTCAATAGTGGTCTTTGGGATAAAGCCCAATTGTTTGGCGCTCTCTTCGATATCGGCATATGTGCTAACCACATCTCCAAGCTGCATGGGCATCAATACTTTTTGAGCTTTAAGCCCCAATTCCTTTTCAAGGATTGCCACAAAACGTAGTAGAGGCACTGGCTTGTGGCTACCTAAATTGAATAGGCCAAAAGGTATATTTCGGTCAATGGCAGCCAGGATCCCTTCTACAATGTCGTCAATATAAGTAAAGTCCCTTTTCATCTCTCCACGATTGAAAATCTCGATTGGCTTTCCTTGAACAATTGCATTGGCAAATGAAAAGTAGGCCATGTCTGGACGCCCCCACGGGCCGTAAACTGTAAAAAAACGGAGGCCGATCGAGGAGATCCCAAATAAATGGTGATAAGCCTGGGCCATCAACTCATTTGTTTTTTTGGTCACTCCGTACAAATTAGCCTGCTGGTCGGTCTTGTCTTCGATTGAAAAAGGGACTTTTTTGTTCAAACCATACACGGTCGAAGAGGAAGCATAGATCAATTTAATGGCAGGATGGGCGCGGCAAATCTCAAGAATATTCAAAAAACCATCAATATTTGTTTTCAAATAAGCTTTCGGCTCCTGAATGGAATATCGCACGCCAGCTTGAGCGGCCAGGTGAATTAAGTGCGTCGTTTGGTGTTGAATAATATGTTTTTCAAGCTCTTCTGCATTCAGAATATCCCCTTGAATAGTGTGAACGCCCATGTTGGCCAGCTCTTCCGCTCGGGCGTGCTTCAATAGGGGATCATAATAGGAATTGAAATTGTCATAACCTAAAACCCGGTCCCCACGCTGCGTCAAATGCCTGGCCAAGTGAAATCCAATAAAACCGGCGCCCCCGGTGATCAATACATTTTTAACCACTTTTAACTCCTAGAATTAGTGCCTTGTGATCTCTGTGCTTATTCCAGTATAATTATAATTTGGGTTGCCAATTGCGTAAAAATAAGGCATTGGCAATTACCGAGATTGAGCTTACGGCCATTGTTCCCGCTGCGATCATCGGATTTAACAGGCCTGCTGCAGCCAAGGGGATGGCCAAAATATTATAAATAAAGGCTAAAAATAAATTCTGCCTCATTTTACGCATGGCCGCCTTAGAAAGCTCTATTGCTTCAACAAGGCCCATCAGATCATTGCGCATCAACGTAATATCGGCTGTTTCAATCGCCGCATCGCTTCCCATGCCTAAAGCAAAGCTCACATCGGCTTCTGCCAAAGCGGGAGCATCATTGATCCCATCTCCCGCCATTCCCACCTTTCCATCCTTTTTTTTCTCCTTCACTAGTCTGATCTTATCTGACGGAAGAAGCTCGCAATAAAATTCATCAATTCCAGCCTGGCGGGCGATCGCCTCCCCAGTTCCTTTATGATCACCTGTCAAGAGGATTGGTTGGATCCCTTTTACTTTTAATTGTCCGATCGCTTTCCGGCTTGTTGCTCTGAGAGAATCTGCTAAGGCAATGTGCCCCAGCAAATGTTTGCTTGTCCAAATGAAAACAAGGCTTTCTCCTTCTTTCTCCAATAAAGTGTATTCGTGGCCCGCCTCGATCTCCATCTGGTGGGCAAAAGCCATCGATCCTAAATAATAGACTTTACTATTGATCAGCCCTTTGATCCCTTTACCAGGAAAAACTTCATATTCGGCGACGTTCAGCATCGAGATTCCATTGTCCCTTGCTTTATTGATAATGGCCCTTGCAAAAGGGTGGGAAGAAAAACTTTCCAGCGAAGCTGCAATCTGCAGCACCTCATCCTTGGGATGTTTGGCAAATGGTTTAATATCGATCAGCTCAGGATGGCCTTGTGTAAGAGTACCGGTCTTATCTATAAATAATATTTTGAGCTTTTCAGCCTCTTCAATGGCTGTTGCTTGTTTAAATAAAATGCCTCTTTGCGCTCCAACTCCTGTAGCGATCATAATAACCGTCGGGGTCGCCAAACCTAAGGCGCACGGGCATGCGATCACAAGGACTGAAACGGCATTAATTAATCCCTCAACCCCTGCGCCATACCAGAACGCCCAAAAAGCCCAAGTGACTAAACTCAGAAGCAAAACGACCGGTACAAAGATAGCTGAGACCTGATCAGCTAGTTTTTGAATCGGAGCTTTTGAACCCTGGGCCTCTTCGACTAACCGGATGATATGGGACAAAACGGTATCGGTCCCCACTTCTGTGGCCCGCACCTTTAAAAGTCCCATTTGGTTGATGGTCGCAGCAAAGACCTTAGAACCGGCCTGCTTGGATGCAGGAATGCTTTCACCCGTCAACAGGGCTTCATTGACCACCGAATCGCCTTCAATAACCACCCCATCGACAGGGATTGCATCACCCGGGCGGACGACAAACACATCCCCCTTTGTAATCAAGCCCGCATCGACGGAGGTCAGTTTGTTATCCTTTTCAATTAAAGCTGTTTTAGGTTGAAGATGGAGAAGTTTTTCTAAAGAAACGGTTGTCTTTCCTTTAGTCAGAGCTTCCAGCCAGCGTCCAAACAAGATTAAAGTAATGATAACGGCGCTGCTTTCAAAATATAGATGCTGAGGCAATTGAAAAGCGTAGACAGCCAGACTGAATCCATAAGCTGCAGTACTGCCAAGGGCTACCAAAAGGTCCATATTGCCTCTGCCTGCTTTAAGGGCATAATAGGAAGCGCGGTAAAATTGCCAACCGCAGCCGAATTGGATCAACGTGGCTAGGATAAACTGCCATTGGGCCTCAAGCCTAAAGGCATACCCAAAAAGCATAGCCCCCATTTCGATAAAAAAGGGGATTGAAAGGACAGCAGAAACAAGGAAATACTGAAATGAACGCTGCAATACCCTAAGCCGTGCATGGCGCTGTGCGTCGAGTGATCTTTCCATAGGCAATGCTTTGTATCCTGCGTTTTTAACTGCAGAAAGAAGGCTATCGACCGGAACAGCTTCCGAAAATTCTACCTCGGCTTTACCAGAAGCGTACTGCACGTGCGCGCCAGTTACCCCGGGAACCTCTTTTAAAGCTTTTTCAACAGTTCCGGCGCAGTTGACGCAATGCATCCCTTCAATTCTCAATTTTTTCTTTTGCATATCCTATCCTATGTTTCAACACCAAAAAATTCCAGCAGGCGGTCCAAATCGTCAAGCCCATAATAATCTATCGTAATGCGCCCTTTTTTACCCTTGCTTTGGATTTCAACTTTGGTTCCAAGCCTCTGCTGAATTTTTTCCGCAAGCTGATCGAGATAAAAATCCCGATTTACATATGTCAACTGCTTTTTTTTATCTTTCTCCGCTATGCGCAAGGCCCCTTTTTCCGCCTCGCGCACACTGAGGCTGTCGCGCAAGACCAGCTCAAAAAGAAGCTGCCTGTTCTGATCTAGCTCTAAAGCCAAAATTGCTTTAGCATGCCCCATTGTAATTCGATCCTGTGAAAGCGCATCTTGAATATTTAAAGGCAGTGTCAGTAAGCGGAGATAGTTAGCCACAGTAGATCTTTTTTTTCCAATATGTTCGGCTATGCGGTCTTGATTAAACTTGAAATCATCCATTAATTGTTTGAGGGCTTTAGCAATCTCTAAAGGATTCAAATCAACCCGCTGAATGTTTTCAATCAAGGCAGCCTGAGCAGAAACAGCATAAGAAGTATTCCGTATAAAAACCGGAATTTTTTGCAGGCCCGCTAATTTTGAAGCTCTCCAACGCCTTTCACCCGCGATGATTTCGTAACAATCAGAATCAGGCAAGGGTCTGACTAGCGGAGGATGTATAATTCCTACAGCCCTAATAGAATCTGCTAATTCCTGCAGGTCTTCTTTATTAAATTCCCTGCGAGGCTGATAAGGGTTGACTTTGATGCTTAGTAAAGGAATTTCTCTTAAATCATCCAAAAATGTAACTCGGTAATTTTTTTTGACAAATAATTGCTTTTTTAAAAAAAACAAGTTAAAAAAATATACGGGATATGCTATTTTCCTCCGTAATCCAGTAAACAGAACCAATGTGATCACAATGAATAAACATTCAACCTCTTCCCCGTTTAATTCTCAAGACTTTTCAGACGGATGGATGGATCATCCCCTCGTTGAATGGATTTCCACCAATAGAAAAATCCTTTTGTGGGGACTGCTCGGTTTATTTGCTGCCATTTTCTTGTCATACCGCCTGATCTCAGCTAGAACGTTAAAGGCAGAATCAGATTATTTCAGGGCTGAAATAGCCTTTCAGGAATTGCAAAAGACAATCCAAAACAAAGAAAAGAGTGCCGCGTATGTGAATGAATTAACTTCCATAATGGAGCGGCGGCCCGAGCTGCATGCCAAATATGATGGCGCGCTTGCACAATACTTCATTATAGAAAATCAACCGGAAGCAGCCGAAAAATTTGCTCGCTCGACATTCAGTCGAATTAAACCTGATCAATTAAAATTATTTGAAAGCTATGCCAACACTTCTTTGCTCATTACCCAAGGCCTATACCAGGAGGCCCTGCAAAGATCCATGCAACTGCAGACTCAGCTTGCTGTTATTTCCCAGGATAAATTTAAAGGAACATTGGAAATTTATAATCTTTTACGCGTGGCCATCCTTCATCAGCAATTAGGCCAAAAAGAAGATGAATTAGCTGCCTGGGAAACCTTGCTCGCTCAGGCCGAAGAAAATACAGATACTTTTCTCCCAATATATCAATCATTCAAATCTGGTCAGACGACTTTAGGGCAATATATTGATGAAAGAAAAATTCACTAGTACTATTTGTCATGGTTTGATAAATAAAATATTTGTAATTTAGTTGTCTTTAGAATTATAATTTTTTGCTAGCAATGCAATATTTTAAAATTGTGTTGAAAGCGTATTCAATTTTTTACATTTCCAAAAGTGGAACGATGGAGCTTAAAAGGAGGTGACATGAGACTAGTCATTGCTCGAAGCCACAAATCTTGGGAATACTTTTATGAAGCAAAAGAAATAAACCTCGTCTTTTAGGGCATGCCTTTTGAGCGAGATACAGATCAAACGAAAAAGGATATAAAGAATTGATTTAAATAGCAGAAAGCATGTTTTTTCTGAAATCAATTATTCCTTTATAACTACCTTTATATAAGGTAGATGGAGAAAAATGTGAGCCTTCACAATTGTGCGCTCGCGCTAGAGGATATTCATGAATATGACGAATTAGAATCAAATGTTGATCTATTCATCCAAGCGCGGCATCTATCTTTCTGCAATACTACAGCTAAAATACAACCTGCACTGCAAGTTGTAAAAGTGACTGGAAGTATTACTGTTTCTTTTTAATATGAAAGAAGTTGTTTGACGGCTAATCGTATGATTAGCCGTCTCTAATGCTTTCAGAGGTAACAAACTTTTTGGATGAGTTAGAATCACTAATAATTTTGACAGGCATCCCCTTGCTTGGTCCCATTAAAATCCGCCTTCTTCTTACCCATTTTGGAACGGCAAAAAGGGCTATTGATGCACATCTGGATGAAATCTCTATCTTACCCGGATTTGGCCCCAAGCTTTTGCAAAGCTGGGAAACAACCTTAAAAGAAAAAAAGTGGAAGGCTGACCTTCTTTTAGCTGAAAAATTAAATGCTCAATTTATTCCTTTTACAAGCCCAAGCTATCCAAAAAAACTTTTGAATATAGATAATTTTCCTCCGCTTATAACCATACAGGGCGATTTAAAGCCTCAGGATAATCGATCAATAGCTATTGTAGGAACTAGAAATGCCACTTTCTACGGAATGGAGATGGCTAAAAAATTAGGTTATGAGATTGCTAAGGCCGGCTTTACAATCGTAAGCGGATTGGCAAGAGGCATTGATACGGCTGCACATGAGGGAGCCTTAGAAGGAGGCGGACGGACGATTGCAGTACTTGGATCTGGGCTTGCCCATCTTTACCCGCAGGAAAATAGCCGCCTTGCATCATCGATCTCCCGGCAAGGAGCTGTAATGAGTGAATTCCCACTGTTAACGCCGCCTGATCGGACCCATTTCCCCCGGCGGAATAGAATTGTGAGCGGTCTTTCCCTCGGCACTTTGCTTATCGAAGCTCCGGAAAAAAGCGGAGCCATGTTGACTGTCGGCAATGCGCTTTCCCAAGGAAGATTTGTCTGGGCCTTACCGGGCCGGGCCGACCAGGAAAATTTTAAGGGAAACCATCTTCTTATCAAACAACGTAAAGCTTTATTGGTTGAAAATACCTATGATGTAGTACAATGCCTGGATTCTCTCTTAGCCCCCTGTTCAGTTGAAATAAAACAATCTTTACAGCCCTCTCTGGAGAAAGAAGAAGTATTATTTTTACAGCAATTGCCAAGTGAGGAACTTTCAATTGAAGAGATCATCCGGCATACGCGGCTTCCCATAAATCAGGTAAGTGTTTTATTAATGAGTTTGGTATTAAAGAAAATAGTGAAAGAATATCCTGGTAAAATTTTCAAGAAAATCGCTTTAAGGAAGGAATAAAAAATGGGTAAAGCCCTAATCATTGTCGAGTCCCCCGCCAAAATTAAAACTCTTAGAAAATTTTTGGGACCCGATTATATTTTTGAATCCTCCATTGGCCACATACGCGATTTACCTGAAAGAGAATTTGGAATCGATATAGATAATGATTTTGAACCTAAATATACGATCATGCCAAATAAGGAAGAGGTCATTGCTAAACTGCGAAAAGCAGCAAAAGAATGCGATGTCGTTTACCTTTCTCCCGATCCTGACAGAGAGGGGGAGGCAATTGCTTGGCATATTACGCAAATCTTACCCCCGCAAACCAACACTAAACGAGTTTCTTTTAATTCAATTACAAAAGATGCCGTTGTTAAAGCATTGGAGAGCCCAAGGGCCATAGACATTGCTTTGGTCAATGCCCAGCAGGCCCGCCGCTTGCTGGACCGAATCGTGGGATACAAGATCTCTCCTTTGCTTAACAGGCGCATACAAAGAGGCAAGGAAAGTTTTTTGTCTGCAGGTAGGGTGCAGTCTGTCGCATTGAAACTTGTCGTCGACCGAGAAAAAGAAATTGAAGCCTTCAAGCCTGTAGAGTACTGGAATTTAGGCGCTCTTTTCAAAACTGATAAAGAAGATAAAATATTCCGTGCCGCCCTCTATTCGGTAGATAGCCGCCGCTTCGAAAAGGAACCTGTTGAAGGAAAAGACCTCACCCTGATCGGCAATAAGCAAGCTGCAGATGCCATCCTAGCCCGCATGAAACCTGGCCCCTTCCAGGTCATGAAGGTAGAGCGCAAAGAAAAAAGACGCTTTCCTGTGCCACCTTTTATTACTTCTACTTTGCAACAGGAGGCAAGCCGGCACCATGGATTTTCTTCAGCACGCACAATGAATATTGCTCAAGGCCTCTATGAAGGGATCGATTTAGGTGAAGCGGGATCGGAAGGCTTAATTACCTATATGAGGACCGATTCTGTTAGGATCGCTCCTGAAGCCATCCAGGAAGCACGAGCATTCATTGCCAAGCAATATGGCAATGATTTTATTCCGACTGAAATTAAACATTATGCATCTCAAAAAAGTGCTCAGGATGCGCATGAAGCCATACGACCGGCCAGCTTGGAAAATACCCCTGAAAAAATCCAGGCCTATTTAACGAAAGAGCAATTTTTATTGTACCAGCTTATTTGGCGTCGTTTCCTTGCCTCTCAGATGGTGGCAGCCATTTATGATACCGTTTCAGCCGATATTTTGTCCGGAGAAGGGATCCTGCTAAGAGCGACTGGCTCAATCATTAAATTCCAGGGTTTTTTGGCGGTCTATGAAGAAAAGCATGATGATGATGAAAAAGATGATGAAAATAGGATGCTGCCAGCACTTGAGGAGGGACAATCCTTGTTGTTGCAGGAGTTCACTTCTGAGCAGTCATTTACCAGGCCCCCTCCCCGCTTTACCGAAGCATCTCTGGTTAAAGAACTGGAAAAATCTGGAATAGGGCGCCCTTCGACTTATGCGACCATTATGAATAAGATTCAGAGCCGGGAATATACGGTCAAAGAAAGCGGGCGGTTAAAGCCGACCGAACTTGGACAGATTATTGCTCAAATGCTGGAGGCCAGTTTTCAAAAAATAATGACCATCGGCTTCACTGCGTCCATGGAAGATGATCTTGAACGGGTCGCAGAAAATCAGAAGGATTGGAAGGCCCTGATCAGGGAATTTTGGGAGCAGTTTAACCCTACCCTGGAAATTGCATTGAAAGAGGCTTTTGTACCAAAAGTCATGACCGAAATCGATTGTCCAAAATGCGGCACAGGCAAGTTGCAAAAGATTTGGGCGCGTTCAAAATATTTTTTTGGCTGCTCCCGCTATCCTGAATGCGATTATTCGGCCCCTATAGAAGAGGTTAATTTTAACAAAGATGACTACGCCGCCGAATTTGATTGGGAACAGCCATGCCCCCAATGTAAATCTGAAATGAAGGTCCGCCATGGAAAGTATGGGACATTTTTGGGCTGTACCCGTTACCCAGAATGCAAGGGCATTGTCAATATTCCTAAAAAGGGTGAAGCGATCATCCCGCAGGAAGACCTGCCCCGCTGCCCTGCCGTAGAATGTCCGGGGCGCATTGTAGCCCGCAAATCCCGCTTTGGAAAGGTTTTCTATTCCTGCTCTACATTTCCCGATTGCGATATCATTGTGAATAATCTAGAACAGCTGGCGACGAAATATCCTGATCATCCTAGAACTCCTTTCGTGAAAAAAGAGAAAAAAGGAGGAGCGAAAGGAAAAGCTGGGGCTAAAGCAAAAACTGCGTCCAAAACAAAAGAGAAAAAGACAGACACTAAAGAGAAAAAAACTTCAGCGAAAAAGACCGTTAAAAAGTCTGCAGAAGAAAAGCCAAAGAAAACACGCACTATGCCCGCCTATCAGGCTTCACCCGAACTTGCTGCCGTAATTGGAGTGGACCAGGTTTCTCGTGGAGAAATGACTAAAAAGGTGTGGGATTACATCAAGGCGCATAATCTTCAGGACCCAGCTAATAAACGACTGATTGTACCAGATGGCGCATTGGCTAAGATTTTTGGGACAAATGAACCGGTGGATATGTTCAAAATGGCCGGATTATTAAATCCCCATCTTAAAACTTGAACGTAGATAATGAATAGATTCTCAAAACTAATTGGCAAGAAAGTTTTTGTGAGCTTGGGAATTCAGATTATAAAATTCAATTATCGAAAGAGCAAGCCAACCCTTTCCGACTATGATGAAAAGTCTGGACGCCATTCATATTTCAACTGCTATCCTATGGAAGCAACATGAAGAATTGCCGATAATTTTTTTAACACATGATGAACAACAAGGTAAAACGGCTAGAGCATCAGGATTTGAAGTGTTCGGAAATGCAATCTGTAATATTTTTTTCTTTCATAATAGTTACCATATAAAGGCTAAAGATTATGTTTTCGTCTATTACATCATTATTATCCAACGGCTCTCAGGCAGTTCTCGATAAACCTGAAATAAAATGGAATAAAGCTGAAGGACCTTTACGTCATTTTCGCATTTTGGAAATTAAAGGCAGCCGGATATCTGGCAGTGGACAATTTACTGGAGAAAATATTACGAATATAGCGCAAAAAATTTCCACATTTAATCAAAATTCGATTAATAATTTTTTTATTATTGATGTCCGTATGGAATTTCATGCCTTTATTAATGACTTACCAATGGAATGGAAGTTAAATAAAGAAAGTAATTTAGGTTTAAATGCCATTGAAATTTTATGTCAGGAAAAAGAAAAGCTTATCCAGCTCACTCATTCAAGCAATAGTAATATCAAGAGTGCTTACACTGAAGAAGAATTGGTCATTTCCAAGGGGCATGAGTATATCCGCTTGCCTACTCTTGACCACTATTTACCAGATGACAAGATTCTCCAGGAATATTTAGACTTGCTGAAAAGTCATCCAGATGCCTGGTTTCATGTGCACTGCCATGTGGGGAAGGGTAGGACAACCGTCTTTATGGCGATCTACCATATGTTTTTACACGCTAAAGAATTTACATTTGAAGAAATCGTGCAATTGCATAAAAATATTGGCGGCGAAGATTTTCTTAAACATATTCACAAAACCTTTGCAGATAGTAAAAAACAAGCTTTAGCAGAAAAAAGGCTTACTTTTTTGCAAAAATTTTATCAATATTGTTCAACAGCTGATTTGGAAAAAGTGAGTTGGAATGAGTGGATTAAATGACAATATTCCTTTAAAACTTATATATTTCGAAAAAACCAGAAGCTTATATCCCTGAGTTTTGATAGACCCTAAGTCAATTCCCTTTCTTGCCTTCCAAAAACCACTAATTCTACCAATTAAAAACTAATTTTATACTTATTTAAATTTGATTTTATTTAATAATATTTTATTAAACATATAACTATAATTGTATTATGATATAATAAGAATAACTAAAAAAAAGAGGTCCTATGGAATCAACTTCTTTTTTGAACTTAAGCCAAACAGCCGCACAGGATCTAGAGATCTTTTCGAGAAGCAAAGAGGATGACGTCCTGGAAGTCAGCAATGGACATTTTAACGGAAAGCCAATCGGACCGATAGCTCAAAGCAATATCAGAAAAATAGGTGAAAACATCTCGGTTGTAGCCAATTTCATTAGCGAGATAAACAAATCACTTTCTTTTGGTCCAAATAAAGATTTAAACCTAAAGCAGATCAGATCTGATATTAAAAATCATGGCAAGTTAGGGCATATGATAAAACATGCCGAAACTATCCTTAAAAGCTTTTATTCATTTGTGCCCCAAGACAACATTGATTTGTTCTATAAGGATGTTAATTCAGCCTCATTCAACACGTGCCATAATGAACTAAACAAGCTCCTCGATCAATTGGAAGTAACAAGTTCGCATATGCAGCATGTATTAACCCACGCCCACCAAAATCTAAAAAAAAGCGAAAATGGGCAAAACTTTTATGATCCAGCCGTTCCCTCTATTCCAGGCATTAATAAAACCTATATTGTTCTTGGAAATTCGATTAAAGGTCCGCAATCCGCTACTTCAAAAGATTTTGAACGTTTAGTTCTAAAGCCTGGGTGGAAAGAGAATGGTGAATTCTTTATTCCAATCGGCCAGGGCTGCCTTCGTGAAGCAGTAGCTTATCAACTGCAGCAGCTTTTCATGCCATGCGGTATTCCTGAAACTACCTTGGATATTTTTTCCCACTCCTCTCTTGGAGACAAATCCCTTTGCTCTGCTCAAATGTTCGCTGCTGAGGCGGTCCCTTTACTGCCATTAAATCAAAAAGATCAAACAAGTATTGCACCTTCAGAAATCCATAAATTGGTCATGGATATTGTTCTTTTTAATACCGACAGACATCTTAATAATGTTTTAATCCAAAAATTTCCAGTCAACGAATACATTCAAAATATCTGTTACCAAGGAAATCTATCTGAAACTGATTTACTTAATGGACTGGCAACAAGCAAAGACTCTTCAGAATTTGTTTCTAAGATGAAATCGAAGTGTCAGAATGAACAAGTTTTGAATATGATCCAAAAGTTAGGCCATGCCACGGGAATCAATTGTCCTTTTGTTTACGAATGTGTGCTTATTGACCATGGAGGGTGTATTCCTGATCCACAGATTTGTGTAGATACAATGAAGGGGCAAAAATATGGGGTTAATTTTGATGAATTTTTAAGTTCTTTTTGGGATACTACCCGCTTTGAATGGTATGCCTTGCCCCAAACCAAAGAGCCTTTTTCTCAAGCGATGAAAGAGAAAATTGCCCAAATAGATCCACATCAAGTGATTGAACTTTTACAAAACAAACAGCAAGCTCTTGAAAGTCATTTAGGCTTGCCAATTTCATTACCCTCTTCCGCGATAAATTTGGTCATGTTCCACCTCATTCTTGTCAAAGAGATGTCCGCACAAAATTTTTCTTTATATCAAATGAAAAGTCTTCAAAACACTGAAAAGATGGCACGCTTGTTTTTTGATAAAGTACTGATGAATCAAAATCCTGACTGGACAGGCATCAAGCAAGCGGTAAGTTCAATGGTAGCCCCTAAGGCAAGCAATCTGGCAATAAAAAAAGATTTGCCTGCCGATGATTTACTTGATGATCTATTGGATGATATAAGCAGCGATGATGACTTTTTATATGGAGAAATTAACCCTCAGATAATTCAGACAAAAAAACTAGATTTGGAAAAGGACCTTGATTCCCGTTTAGCCAACTTAGTAGATGACACAGATAGTGATGATGAAATTAATTATTAATAACACAAAATAAAATGTTTATTGACAACTAATACAAGTTATTTATAATATCAATTAAGTATAAATAACATAAGGTTTTAACAATGAATATTTCCCCAAGTTTTGAGGTTTTTATGGGCCATAAACTTTTTAATCATTATTACGAAAAAGAATCATTGGTTTACGAATACGATCCTGAAAAAAAACATTCAATTTTTCACGATCAGTTGCTTGGTGAAATTATGTCTACCTTGGGAGTAAAAATTCCTTATTCTATTTCCAATGATCAAAGCTCCCCTTTTTATGAACGGAGATCAGTTAAGTTAGAAGATCCAGATTTTTATTCTGCTTTTCGGGATATTTACCATCGATACGAAATGGATAAAAAGGTCTATATTTGGCAAGATACATAAATCTTAGGCGAATAATATTTATGAAGGCTGCTTATCCACACCGATTTCATTCCTTTTAAATTTTTAACCCAAATTCTCTGCTTCGCACTCTGAAAATCGATGCGAAGTTTGATAAATTCACCACTAAAAATTAAAAAATTGTTTTATGCGCTTTAAGAATTTGAGGCGACATACCCAAAGCGAGTAGGGCTAAAGTAGGTGAGCTTGAATTAACGCAAAAGGCTTAGTGAGGATTTTATCCTGATAGATTGAAAAATTATGTAAATAACTGAAAATAGCATAATAGCTGGATTCTATTAAGTAGCTAGTTTGCCTTGCTCTTGGGATCGCAATGTATACCCTTCTGTTTTTAAGTTAGAAGGAAAGTAAGCCCTAATAAAAGCATCAATAAAGCGAGGACTTTTTGGATAAATACAATTTGCTCCTTCAAATTCTTTTTCCATGTCATATGGAATAGGAATTCCGAAATTTGCAATTTTTTGCATACGTCGATGATGAAATATGATGCGATCTGCGTAAATAGTCGCAACAATAGATTTCTCTCCTTTAAGCGAAGGATGTATAAGCTGTAAGGGATAATCAAGCTGCCTAAATTCCGTAGAAAAATTATTCATAAAATTTTTTGCCTATATTATTTTCTAACTCTTTATTCTTACATTGATTTATTGCAAATCTAAAATATAATTCTCAATTATAATCTTTAAAGGAATTTCGTACCATAAATTTATACCAACATTTTCAGACTTTAATATGTCTATAATTTCGTCTGCAATTATACCATCATTGGCCAAGTTTTTACATTCTTGAAGATGTTTTTCAATGGTTTTAATATCATCTTGCAATGCAGTTTTATTATCCCAAAGATAAGACCTTGATTTTGAAAGCATTACTGTTGTTTCATAAGCAGAAAGCTCTGTGTTATTGCCTAAAGAATTAATACATGTAGCTGCAATATTCATCCAATTAACTGCCCCTTCAAATCCATGCTAAGTAAGAATATTAATGTATTCGTTTAACTGGCCTTCTTTAATAAGCTCTAAGCAGCTCTCAGGAAAAAATTTTTCGTTTAGGGCTGGAAATAGTTCAAAGGCATCCATTTTAAAATTTGCATTCTTTTCGCTGCTAAAACACTCTCCATGATCAATTCCTATGATTGAAATGGCATCTTTTTTCTCATCCAAACAAAATAAGATATTGCCATCGTTTCTATCACAATTCCACATAAGAATATCATACAAAAGCAATTTGTGTATTTCTTCATTATTAACTAAATTTGGAACATCCTCTGAAGCAAGCGAACCAGAATAATAAGTTTTCCAGCTACCTTTTATCTTTTCAAGATCATTTTTGGATAAATCATCATCCTGACTCTCACTAGATTGATCAAAGCATTCTTGCAAATCAGACATCGTTAGTCCGTTTACAAATAACTGCATGGAACCAGTAAGGTTACCTATTTTTGTGTATAAACATATTGAAATAGGAAATTGGCCAGAAAAATTTAATAAATGAGCTACGTGCTCTCGTTTCCCCTTTGATTCGGGTGCAATCCCCATGTTAGTATTCCTGACTCTACCAGTTATAAAGGGTTTAAACACAAATATATTGTGATCGTTACTTCCTTTTAAAAATCTTACTTCGTTTGAGCCTGTTTCAGGGCTTTCAAATATTTTTCCCATTTTCGTTTTCTCAATCATGTCCTGTAATAAATAGATTATTGTTATAGGGTTATTTCTATTATTACAAATTTCCAAAAAAAACTTCTTTCCAATCATTTTTAAATAATAAATCGAAAATGTCTTTAATTAACTTATCATCGATAGCATCCTTATATTTAAATTTATCTGAAATTATTTGACCAACAAATTCGCAAACTTCTTCCATGCTTCTCAGATTCTTAATTTTATCTTCAAATTCCAAGGTCATTTTTTTTGAAAATAACTTTGTAGAAATTTCACATATTGGATTAAAAACAGAATTAATATTAAATTCTTTTTCAACAAATTTGTGGTCGATTTTTATTTTTTTTGAATCTGTCTCTTCAGTGATTTCTTCCTGGGCTTTACGCTTCGTTGTTTTTTCTGTTTCAGTTTTGGTTTCATCATATTGGGTATTGACTTGAGCCTGTAAAACATTGGCTTGTAGCTGAGTAAAATTTAAATCGTATTGATTGTTGGGAGGGGTGGTGTTTTGGTAATTTTCTTCAGGTATAATTGGCTGAGAGGTATCATCTTTAGTATCTGTTTCCTCATTTGGATTGGTAATTTGTTCGGTATTAATACCCAATCTAAAACTTAAATTATCCATAAAAACCTATAAAATTTATTATTTTATTCTAAATTTATATTAATTAAAAATCAAACAGGGAATATATCTCGATAACATTAATTATTAACTCAGGTGTTTAATTAAATTTATTGATTAATAAAAGAGCGTTCGTTTATCTATAAATTACAACAAATGTGTTTTTACCTTTAGTTAATTCATGTATCATTAAATTAAGCTCTGATATGCTTCAAAAAAAATTCAATAAAAATAGAGGTTTCATTTGAATTTATTTAGTACGAAATACGAATGAAATTAAGATATAATAAATCTAAAAAGTAAATTGTTGAGGATGAGAAATCTGACATAAGGGCTTTGGAAGAAGAGAACAGGAAGTTAAAGCGAGTAGTTGTTGAGTAGTTTTAGATGCTTTAGCACTCAAGAATGTAAAAGAAATAGCCCCTGAAGTAAAAAGGACATGCTCTCTGGCAATTACTGTATAAAGAAGAGCATACAGGCTTGTTGGGGCTTATAGAGCTATAGTTTCGTTAGAAAAAAAGAAGTTTGAGATGGTGAAAACCTAGCAACGATCAAAGGTTGGGCTTACCCAATTGCGTAATAGAAATATATAGTAACCTGAGTTTGGAGTTTTTAAGCAACCATTAATAACATGCGGTCTTGTGCAGCTAAATTAATACATGGTTTTTTAGGCTGATGGGTATAAGCACTTAAACCTGCTAAAAGATTTATTAAAAAATTTGCCGCACTTCTATGACGTGTGTGCTCTATTTGAGAAATATTTTTTAGTTGATCATTGACAGTTTCAATGATTGAACGTTTTCTAAGAAGGACTTTGTCTTTTAACTTCATAAGCTTTTGCTTCATATTCGATCTTAATGTTGTAAATAGCTCAAGCCCAGAACCCCATTACAATAACACGGCGAATACCTCTTAATCACATCACCGGATATCTTCCAAATGATCCAAATCATCTTAGGCAGGTAATTGATTTTATAACCTCAGTTATTGATCATTCTGATCGATTTAATTAAATTTTAAATTATTTTGGTATAGCAAAATTTTAAAAAAAATTAATTTCATATTAACATATGTGATTCATACTTTAGTCAATTATCAAATCAATGGACTAATTATGAATATTCGTTTTTTGGCCTCTATCCTGCTTGGAATATACTGTTTGCAAACTCTTTGGATCGTAGAAGGAAGCTACCCTTACGAATCGCAGCAAGGTAGGCTGCTAGGCATGCCCATACTGAAAGCAGGGTTTGGTATCACTTCTGAAAAGCCTTCTTTCGTGATTGAAGGTAATAAACGAGTGGGGAACGATTCGAAAATTTGGATTCCGATTGCAAAGATCAAAACCTTGACCCTTAAGGAAGAAAATCTTGAAAAAATTTTCTCTTTGGCCAATCAATTTACCCTCAATACACCTTATCCCATCATTTATGACTCAAGATGGATTGACGGCCACTTGATCCACCGTCCCAACCATAACGGCACTCATTCTGCCCGCCAGGCACGCTCATTGGAAGCATTATTTGATCTGATTGAAAAAAAAGGGGTGCCTGCAGCCCAAAAAAATTTAAAAAATTTAAGTGCGTACGAGAAAATAAACCTCAAGCTGGCAGCCTATTTTTTAAGGGCAGGCAGAGTCGATGAAACCTCCCATAAGACGTCTCCGGCAGATGATTATTATACCCGCTCTGCCTTGATTTATGAAGCTTATGCCAAGCAGCTCGGCGTAAGCTCTGCTTTAATCGAATGGACAAAAGCAATCATTGTAGATTCCTGTAAACCCATACAACTTTGCCGAAAAGCTAATGCCGATCCCAAATCACAATTTGCATACGATCTTTTGACAACCGTGCATGAAATCGATCTGGTACGTTGCTTTGCGGCCAGCCGTATCGCGGATACTGCCGAAAAAACCAAAATACGTTTATCAAAATTGATCCATAGGTCTGAAAAAAATGGGGATCTTTTATATGAATTTGCCAAAACTCTATGCGCAGTTACAGGTTCCTCACGCACAGTAGATGGCTACAAAGGAAATGCAAAGCTATTTGCCGATTGCAGTATAAATGGGAATATTTGCTGGAGAAAGGTCCATAAAACCCCTTTCCCGGAATGGGAATAAACCGAATGGAGCGTAACGGAGTCGAACCGTTGACCTCAACAATGCCATCGTTGCGCTCTACCAACTGAGCTAACGCCCCAAGAATGATAATATTTTAATGATAATGCACTTTACATTCAATTAAAAAAGAATACTTGGGTCTAAGACCTGTTCAAATAGAGTCACTGTTAAATAGAGCTAATGCAAAAATTTGACAGACATGCAATACTACTACAATTAACCCATATCTCTTAAGAGGACGCATGTCATTTTTTCAAGGAGCTAAGCTGCTCCCCGACGATCCGATTTTAGGCTTGCCTTTCATTTTTGCCGCTGATCCCCGGGAAAATAAAATAAACCTTGGCATAGGGGCCTACAAAACAGCAGAAGGATTTCCCCTTCTTTTGAACACGGTTAAAAAAGCTGAAAGCCAGATTTTGCTTAAACATCTAAATAAGGAATATCTTCCTATCCAAGGAGATCATGAATTTATTAATTGCGCCCTTAAACTCCTTTTTGGAGATGTCCATCCCCTCTTGCAAAGCGATCATTTTTTTGCAGCGCAAACTGTAGGGGCCTCGGGAGCCTTGCGTGTGGCAGGCGAGCTGGTTGTTGAGTTGGTCAGTAAAACAGTTTTTCTACCGCAACCTTCCTGGTCTAACCATAAACAAATTTTTGAAAGAGCAGGCTTAAACGTCGGAAGCTATCCCTATTATAATCCGAATGGATTTGAGCTCGATTTTGAAGGAATGTGCAACTCCATTCAAAATATGCCCCCTTCCAGCTCAATCCTTTTGCATGGATGCTGTCACAACCCAACCGGGGTAGACCCATCATTTGAACAATGGAAAGAATTGTCAGCCTTAATTAAAAAGCAAAATTTGTTCGTTATTTTTGATATGGCCTACCAGGGATTTGGCCAAAACCTCGAATTGGATGCCCAGGCCATCCGCTACTTTGCCAGCCAGGGACATGAAATGCTGGTCACCTATTCCTTTTCCAAAAATTTTGGGCTCTATGGGGAAAGAATAGGATTTTTAACTGTCATTTCGCAAGCTCCCGACCTTATACCCAATATTGGCAGCCAGGTCAAATATTTGATCCGCTGCAATTACTCTAACCCTCCTTTACAGGGTGAGCGCATTGTCACCACTATATTAAAATCACCAGAGCTTACTTCGGAATGGAAAAAAGAGCTTAAGAACATGTGTGAACGGGTGCAGGAAATGCGTAAAGCCCTAATTGCCGCTTTGCACGCCAAAGCACCGAATAAAAATTTTTCGCATATGCACCGTCAAAATGGGCTATTTTCGTTTTGCGGCTTGAGGTCTGAACAGGTGCAGCGTCTCCGTCAGGAAGCGGCTATTTACATGCCAAATAACGGGCGGATCAATATTGCAGGAATCAATACACAAAATATTGAATATATTGCCCAAGCCCTTATATCAGTTATGTAGGACAATAAGAAAAAATGAGCTATGCTGCGTTTTGAAGGATTTTAAGGTCAATTCCTGGGGATATTTGTGTATAGTACTTTAAGAAAAAAATTCGCTCTTTCCTATATTTTAATTTTTATTTTCCTACTTTTTTCTATGAGCCTTTCAAAAGGGGCAGCAGATAAAGTGCGGGGCAGTACTGCCTCGGTTTTTGCACCTTTATGGGAAAAAATGCTGGTTGTCAAATATAAAATTTTTCACCCTCTCACTCCAATACCCACTTTAGTTGTTTTGTCCCAGGAAGAGGAAAGGCAAAAACTTGAAATGCAAAACCAGCTTTTGAACAACGAACTTGCCTATCTTTACGAATACTTGAGCCAGTACACTAAAGTCCAAAATCAGCTTGAAGGCACAGAGATAATTTCGGATCATTTTTTAAAAAAATTAAAGCTGAAAGCATACCCTGGCCGTGTAATTTTTCGCACTTTGGATGCATGGAACCAAACGTTGTGGATAAATATAGGGGAAGCTGAAAATGGGGAGGAGAAAATTATTTCCCTCAACAGTCCGGTGGTGGCAGGCTCTGCTTTAATTGGAGTTGTCGACTATGTAGGAAAAAACCAATCCCGTGTCCGTTTGATTACAGACCCAGCTTTAGCCCCCTCGGTAAGGGCCTTAAGAGGAGGCGAACAGGATGCCGTGCTTGATGAGCAGATCGAATTGCTGCTTGATCTTGTGAAAAGAAAAAAAATAAAAAATACCCCTAATGAATCTTTTGAACAGCTCGAACTTCTTCTCACTGGCCTTAAGGCCAGGCTTAATCCGCTAAAAAAAACATGGCATTTAGGAAAAGGAGAGTTGCAGGGGCTCTCAAAACCTTCTCGAAGGGGGGAAGGGTACGCTTTAAAAGGAACTGGTTTCAATTATGACTTTCCCGATGAAAAGGGGGGGCCTTACGATTTGCGCAGCGGAATAACTCTTTCTGAACAAGGCACGGCCCTTCCCCTAGTCAAAATAAATGACATCCTTGTTACCACAGGAATGGATGGAGTTTTTCCGCCAGGCTTGAAAGTTGCCAAGATCAATAAAATAGAGCCGCTCAAAGAAGGAGACTACTTTTATGAACTGGAAGCAAGCCCCCTTGCAACAAATTTACAAAGGCTTTCGTTAGTTTTTGTGCTTCCTCCCATAGGATTTGATTCAAAAGAAACACTCAAAAAAAATAAGTAGGCCAATGCAAAATTCTCTTCCTACCATTGGGGTCCTTATCCCAACTTTTCAAGGGGCCGGGCATCTTCCTAAATGCCTTCCGCCCCTTCTTGAATCTCCATTAAAGCCTCGTGTCCTCGTGATTGATTCATCCTCGAGTGATGGAACGGCCTCGCTTGCACAATCGATGGGCGCGGAAATCGTGATTATTCCCCAAATTGAGTTCAATCATGGCCTGACGCGTGAAAAAGGACGCCGTCTGCTTGGTACGGACATTGTCGTAATGGTCTCGCAAGATGCTTATGCGGCCTCGCCTCATACCCTTAACAAGCTCGTCCGCCCCCTTGTTAACCAAGAAGCCTCAATTGCTTACGCCAGGCAACTTCCGCACGATGGCGCAGGTTTTTTTGCCTCTTTTCCCAGACAATTTAATTATCCGGCCACGAGCCATATACGTTCCTTAAAAGACCGGGATAAATTCGGCCTTTATACTTTTTTTTGTTCCAATTCATGCGCAGCTTATTTAAATACTGCTCTTGATCAAATTGGGGGCTTTCAAAATGTCTTATTTGGCGAAGATACCGTTGCTGTGGCCCAATTGCTTCGTCTCCAGCATTCCATTGCTTACGTTGCTGAAGCCGAAGTACACCATTCCCATGACTATACTCTCAAACAAGAATTTAGCCGCCATTTTGATATTGGCCTTGCCCGTAGTTCCTACCAGCATCTTTTTGATACGGCAGAGAAAGATACCAAGCGCGGAAAGGCTTATATGAAAGCTCTTTTTAGCACGATTGCAATTGAGCATCCTCTGATGCTTCCTTACGCAGTTCTGCAAACAGCTTGTAAATTCGCCGGCTACCAGTTAGGCAGGAAAAGTGAAAAGGCCTCATTACGATTTAAAAAGTTTTTCAGCAGTCAAAAATTCTATTGGAAATAATTTATTACTAAGATTTCTGCCTTCATAAGAAAAAACAAACCTATTCTTATTTAGTTAATTCTCATTTTTCGGTATGCTTGGTGGTTAATAACCTGGGTTAATAATAATTAATAAGTTTTTAAATATGATTAATCAAATAGCGCCCCTACCTTTAAGATGGAATTGGGAACATGCAAAAGCGACTTTGCATTCAGCCAGTACCATCACATTAATAACGGCCTCTGCACTTGGCTCAATCGCATTAGCTTATTACAAGCCCGATACATGGTATAATGTAACCCTTGCAGCGGGCGTAATTAATTTATATGCTATTACAAAAGTCATGCGATATGGGAACAGCCGCATGATAAGAACAGTGTTAGGCATTAACCTCGCTGCCTTGGGCGCTTTGTCTCTGGGGGGATTTTTGGCCCCGCATGAATGGTTAAAAAAAATAATGTATTATTCAAATAATCCCTTGGACCCTATTAATTTAACCACAAAAAAGCTATTGGTCTACACGTTTTTAGCTGGCTACGGTGTTCCCCTTTTAAAGCTAAGCTATAGCATTCTTAATGACCCCAATTGGAAAAGGCGCAGTGAACTTCTCGAAAATTTTTTCACGCAAACCCCTGAAGTTGGTTTTGGGCTGCTCCAAACAGCCCTATTGGAAAATGCAAAAATATTGCTTTTTTTAATTGGTTCACATTTTACTAAAGAAAAATTAAACTCTATAATTGAAAAATTTGAAGATCTTCAACTGAATCCAAATGGGCATGCTTTATCGGTTTTAGAAAATAAAGATTATTTTTATTTGCAATTACAATTTTCATGCGATTTTCTAAATAGTGCAGAAGCTGATCAGGCTGCAAATATTTTGCTGGAAAAAAGCCAGCTTCTTCTTTCCTGTCTTACAAAAGAACAGTATTCCGATTTATTCCTTGGGTCTCTATTGAGGCAGTGTAACCATAAAATCGATAATTTTTTAAATGGAATGGCAGCTATGCCAAATCTTCAAAATCGGTTGACAGAACTTGAAAATGGTTTAAACGAAATCGAAGTACAGCTTGAAAGGGAACCAACGGATGAGTTGAAAAGGCAATTAAAGCAGTTAAATTACGATTTCAATGAACTTAGGATAAGAGGAGAAGGGCTCTACACGGAACGGCAAAGGTGGCATCAATTTTTCAGAATCTGGGGTGACGAGAGACTCGAACTGCAGCAACGATTCTCTCAAATTGAAAGATTGAAAAGGGAGATGGGAGATCCGACCGCTGGAGATGCTCTTAATTTATTCTATCGGAAACTTGTTAACTTAGAGGTTATGCAAGGAATTCAACCTTTTCCATCAAGGATCCAAAGTGCTCTAATCCGCTTTCATTTGGAGGAGCAAGGGCCGGTAAGAATAGCAGGCATTCAGCTTCGGGATAGTGCTAAAAAAATAAGCCAAACAATTTATCGCCTTTGTTCAATGGGTTTAATCGTAGTTCCTATTCTCATCCAACCCCCACTGGCCGCAGTTGGTTTTGGATTTGGGGTAGCTTATTTTTTATTAGTGCGATTTGGGTTTACTCCCATACATGGGACACCCTTTTCAGATATTTTTAGAATGTGTAAATTGGATATTGCATTGGACCGTAAATTTTTTTCCCTTACAGAAGAAACGCGCCAAAGAATGGAACAATTTAGCGAAGCCAATTTACTTGAGAAGATACGTCTTCTTAACCTTGACATTTTGGTTACCTTTGGCATGATAGTTTATCCTATGGCGCAAGGAGTGTTATTGGCAAAAGAAATATCTGAACTTTTTCCAAATCGGACTTAATAAATAAGCCCATGTGAATCCCAGATTGGGGATAAGGCTCTTTTGAATTATACTCAAGTGAATTCAAAAATTGTTTTTTATATTAATAATTCTACTTAATAGGTCAATATAAATGATCAATTCCCAAATCTCCTCTCCTCCTATCATCTGGAACCAACAAAGAATTTTTGCGATCGTTAAATCAGCCGGAACGATCACATTCTTTGCTGCAGGAATACTCGGTTCGGCAGCCCTGGCCCATTATCATCCTCCTCTATGGTTTAAAGCCGCGGCAGGGGTCGCCTGCCTCAGTTTGTATGCCCCCACTAAAATTCTTCGACACGGAAACAGCCGCATGATAAGAGCGGTTTTCAGTATCAATCTGGCTGCTTTAGGTATGTTATCCTTAGGGGGCGCCTCCACAGCTCTCTACCTTCTTGCCCGGCAAGTGGCCTTATCCACAACTCACTCGGTTTTTAATACCTTGATTAGCTCTTTCTTTTTTACAGGTGTGGCAGGTTATGCCATTCCAGGCAGCCTCAAAATCTTAAAAAATTCCTATAGCTTGCTAAATGACGGCTACTGGAAAACCCGTTGCGAGCAGCTGCAGCGCCATTTTAATGCAGCTCCTGAAATAGGATTTGGCCTTCTTCAGACCGGTCTACTTTTAAATGCCCGTTTAATAGCAGCTGTAGTGGCTCCCCTGGTAAACACTTCTTTTTCTTACAGCCCCCCAGAAATCGAGGCGATAACCGCTGCAACAACACCACCGGGGGTTAAAGAACTAAATTCTGCGATTGATGCAATTAAAGCCCTTCAATTTAACGATCCTCTTTTTTTACAAAAAGATCGGAATCTTTACATGCAACTTCAAAATTCTTTAGATCCCATCAGTCTGAAAGAAGCGGAAACTGCTGGTGATATTTTGAAAGAAAAAGCCACTTTTTTTCTCTTAACACGCCGCTTTTCGAAAGAAAATTATATCAACCTTTTTCACGGTCCCCTTTTAAGGCATCTTAACCATAACATTGATTTTTTTTTAGATCGAATGTCCGCCTTTCAAACCCTTCAAAATCGCTTTAGAGAACTTTCAAACACCTTGAATCACATAGAAGCAGAGCTTGATCGCGGACCAACTGAAGCATTAAAACAGCAATTGGACCAGATAAACACAGAATTTATGGCTCTAAGGAGCGAAACAGAAAAGCTTTACAAAGAAAAAAAACGCTGGAATCAATTTTTTCAAGCTTGGGGGGAAGAAAATCCCGAATTATTGCAGCGTTTTTCCCAAGTAGGGAGATTGAAAAGATTAATTGCCAATGCGGCTATTGGAAATCAATTAGATCTATTTCACCAAACGTTATACGGTTTGAACCTTCCTCAAAATCAAGCTTTCCCTTTGCGTATCCAGCATATTTTCAACCGCTTACAGGTAGAACCTCAGGAGGAACAAAGAGCTGCCTGGTTGTTCTTAGGAACCGAGCAATGCAATTTTATAGCAGCTGACTATGACGAAGTATGCGCCATGCTACATGTCCCTTCCCTTAATGATTTGGCAGCTAAATTTAACGAAATTGGATTGGCAGCTGAAGAAGATTTATATGTCAATGGCATCCTGCCCCGAGAAGGAGTGGTGACCAAAGAAATAATCAAACACAATTTACGCCAGCATATCCAAAGGCAGGAGCAGGAACAGGCTTCCCTTAGAACGCGTATTTACTGCTTCCTCGGACAGGCACGCCATATTCACGCGAATATCATCGCTCAAAAGGTCAATCAGGTCATCTACCGACTTTGTACCATGGGCTTAATCCTCGTTCCTGTATGCATCTATCCTGCTCAAGCTGCAGTAGGTTTTAGTGCCGGCACAATATATTTTATTTTAAGACGGTTCAATTGGGCTCTTTCCCCTATGACTGAAAATGCACTATTGGAAGGCTTAAACCTCAGCCCAATCGGATTGCCACTGGAAATTGTAACCGGGCGTAACTTTTTTTTGATTACAGAAAATTCTAGGAATAGGATGGAAACTTTTGTGCAGGCCGATTTTTTTGGCAGAATGCGTCTGCTTAATTTTGAAATTTTCACTACTTTCTTAGTTACCCTTCCGATTCAACAGGTTGAAATGGGAGGATTTATTCAAGGATTGGCATTAGCAAAAGAGGTCTCCGATCTTTTGACACCGTCAATCAATTAAAGCCAAAGGAGACAATTGTCTTCAGCACTGCTTGCCATACAGAAATGATTAGCAGGATGAGCAAGGCACCGTTTTTTTAACCTGAGTTTTGGATTCATTTCATTAAAGTAAGGGGTATCGTGCCTTAGATTCGACCTTTTTCTCTGTAAAGAATATCAAATCGATATGCTTGAAGAGAGGGTGAAGATAGGGCGTGAGGCTCCCTTAATATCGAGGAGAGAAACAAAAAACTCAAGTTTTTAATCCTTGCTTGCAGCCAATGCAAAGCAAGGCCCATGGCAATGCCTAGGTTCCTCATGGCTGATATGTATATTTTTAAAACCAAAATATTTGCAGGCTTCTAATATATCGTCCCGCTTCATCCAGTGACTTGTTGAAGAAGGTCCGCCGTAAAACATTTTCCATGAGGTTGTTTTATAGGAATGAACATGGTGCTGGAAACGCAAACCTTTATAAGATTCCTGCGTAGAATGGGAAAATCGAGGCTTTAAATAGGGGTTCTGGTTGCAAAGTTCTGCATCATAATAATGAGTCCATAAAAAGATTTTTGATGCTCTTTGGGACATTAGATCTAAAAGTTCAACTGGTTTTTTCATGTGATATAGCACTCCTGATGCAATACAAACATCGAATGCTTCTTTAGATTGCTTCAAATATTCCATAAAATCTCCACAAAGAAAACTAACCTTGTTTAAATGCATAATTTCTTTTGTGATTAGACATTTAAGGTAGGCGCGCGGGTTTGCTTCAACGGAAATCACTTTGGAAGCGCCCTCTTTTTGCAGCATATAAGAATGCCCTCCTTCCAAAGGGCCTAATTCCAAAACTGTTTTTTTATTCAAACCTCCTAATTGATCTATCCCCCATGAAATTTTAACATCATCGAAAAGGGCTGCTTTGCCGGCCAACAGGTCTTCCACAGGGAACTTGGAAACCCATTCGCCGGGAAAAAGATCAATGGCATTCTGGCCCGTAGGAGCACTAATCATATATTGTTCTAAAGGACCTTTCCGGTTAGCAAATATGTTGAAAGCCTCCTTCCATCTGTTCACTAAAACCTTCAAACGGCTTGTCAAAGCTTTAACGTATCTTTTCATTTTTTCAATAACTCCGGATTTTTTTATTTAGAAATAATAAGCAACTCCTAATTTTGCTCCCTTGCCTCTTAAGCCATGTTTTTCTTTGGACAAAGTAATATTATAACCGGCGCCTAAAGTGATGGACCAATTCTTATTTAGGCTATAATCAAGCCCTAAAGAATAGTTAGGCCCCTGTGAATGGCTGTCATCTGAAACAAAAGGTTTAATCTTGGTATGGGTTTGGCTCCATGCATATTGGTACATTCCAATTAAAGTCCATTTTTCGCAAAATTGATAGGAAAACTCGAGCGCCACAAAGGGGCTGGATGAGCGGAACCTTTCTTTCAATTGATAAATCCCCAGTTCTACAAAATCAATGTGGGTATGTAAATAGGTAAAAGTGACCCCAATGCTTGGCAGCAATGAAAAAGTATCGGTTACAGGGATAAATTGACCTGCTCCAACTGTGAAGGCCGCAATTTGACTTTTGTAATTCCCTTGCCCTAAAAGAAAACCTGACTTGATGCAAAAGCCTTTCCAAACCATAACGGTCGCATCTCCTTTCACAGCCCCCATTGATAAGGTTTGTTCAGTTTTTCCCGACTCTAGAATATCTACGGAAAGATAAGCCGGTCCAATGTCTACCTTGCCCTTTATTTCTGCCGTCAAAAAAGAGGTTAAAAGCAAAGCCGCAGATGAAAAAAGTATAAAAGATGCTTTTGCAATCATAAATTTCCTATATTTTATTTTTATTTTTTTACCATTTTGCCAGAGGTGGCATCGAACAAAGAATCGCTTCGGGATTACCTCCGGACTGAAATCCGAATTTCGTCCCCCGATCATAGACTAGATTGAATTCAGCATAATGGGCCCTCATTTCCAGTTGCCGCTCCCGTTCCTCAGCTGTGAAAGCTTGATGGACCCGTTTCAAATAGATGGGCATGATCGATTCAATAAAGGAATTCCCTACACCTTCCCAAATCTTCCTGTCAGACTCAAAATTACCTGAATTAAAATGATCGAAGAACAAACCTCCGACGCCCCTCTCTTTCTTTCGATGCGGGATGTAGAAATATTCCCGTGCCTGGCTGGAAAATAAGGGATAGAGATCGGGACCAAACGGGTCCAAACATTTTTTTGCTGTAGCATGAAAATGGGCTGTATCTTCGTCATACGGGAAACCCATCGGCGTGAGATCATACCCTCCTCCAAACCAATATTTATTTTCGGTCTCTATAAAACGAATATTAAAATGGGCCGTGGGAGCATGGGGATTTTTCATGTGGGTGATCAGGCTGATCCCTGTAGCAAAAAAAGGGCCTTGCTCCTCTTTCATCGGAAAAGAGGACCCTCCCACGCCAGACCAATTGACAGCCGCTTTTTCAAAAATTTCTCCTCTTAAAACAGCCATTTCACCACCCCCCTCTTCCCTGTAGTTCCATTGTTTTCTTTCAAAGGGCGTCTCCCCTTCCAGCTTCTCAAAAGTGGATATAATTTCTTCCCTTAAGCTTTTCAAAAAAGAAATCAGGTATAAGCGGGAAGGATGGGGGAAAGACATAGTGAGGCCATCGGTTGATAATTTAGACTTAAATTGTAGAAAGGTTGATCTTTTAGAACCAGAAAAAAAAACTTACCCTATTTACAGCTAAAATTTATCGAATTGAAATTGGCGATTACGACAACCGTTCTAAAATGAGCTTGGACTCCGCTTCGTCTATAAGAATAAATTGGTCGACAGTAGGCTCGAAGCAATAGACATCCGCCTTTGCAATATCGAACCACCAGCCATGCAGGCGGAGTTGATTTTTTTCCATCCTGCTGCGGATAAAAGGATGGCTTTTGAGATGCTCCATCTGCTGCAGCACATTCACCTGGGAAATTTGATTGTAAATTTTAAGGGATGGGTCAAGGCTAAAACCATTTTTGACTCTATTAAAGGATTCCTCCCCTAATTTTAACCAGGAATGAAAATGAGGACATGAACAATTGTTCACCCCATCAGCAAGGGCCTGCATAGCGCCGCATTCAGAATGCCCGCATACAATAATATCAGCCACATTAAGGGAAAAAACAGCAAATTCCATGACCGCTAGGGCGCTATCATCCTGGCCGGATGAAGAAAAAGGAGGAATTAAATTACCGATATTTCTTAAAACGAATAGATCGCCAGGATTTGTGGAGGCAAAGAGGTTAGGAACGACCCGGCTATCCGAACAGGCGATAAATAAGGCATCTGGTTTTTGTCCAAGGGCAAGTTTAGCAAAAAGGGTGCGGTATTCTTCGGTCAAATTTTTTCTAAAGTCAACAATGCCTTGAATCAGGTTCTTCATACAAACTACTTCCTTTCAAATTAACACAAATAATTCAGCCAACCGGCAAAGGATTATAATTTGGAAGGTTTTCAGAGTCGAGTTAAAAATAAAGACTGCAAATTAAAAAAAAAAGAAGGATCGGAGTTCGATCCTTCTTTATGATCTACATGATCTTGGCAGCTAATTTTGCTTCAATTTCATCAAGGCGCGTTTTTGTTTCAATGAACAAATCCTCTACTGCCTGAATCAATTTCTCGCTGTCAGCAGATTTAGCAGTGATTTTGTGCATTGAGCAAAAACCATCTGTTAATACAGCAATTTGTTCCCTGTATGTATCCAAACCATCTTTTGTGACTTCATTTATTTGATCAGCCATGCTGTCAATTTCATCGCAATGGGCCAACAGCTCAGCTTTCATCACCGCAGAGACTTTTTCAGCAGTCACAGCCGCGCTCTGACTATACCACCAGCGAACCAGGCTATTGGAAGGAACAAAGAAGCTCTTGCTTACTTCATCAAAACAATATTGGTCGGCATCTGAAGGAACGCCCATCTTGGCAGATATTTTTTTCAATGAGAGAGCCAATGATTGCATTTTTTGCTCTTCTGCATGCATTCTTTGATCTGCTTCAACTTTTTGGCTATTAACAAGAGGAATAAAATTCCTGGCCAATTGATTAATGCCCGGAAGTATCCCTTCGCCGCGCGCATACCGGTTATTTTCCTGCAACCGTTTGGTGGTGGTCTTAATTTCCTTCTCAAGAGCTTCTTTTTCATAGTTCTTAAGATCTTTAAATTCAGCGGAATTAAAATCCAAAGCATCCAGCATCACATTTGCCACATCATCTTTATTCGAGGCAAGGATTTTGCAGATCAAATCATATTCTAAAACTAAAACCTGCAAATCCTTTAATTCTTGCTCACCCAGTTCTTCACCTAAGGCATCAAAAAAACATTTTTGTTCATTATCATACCTGATCAATTGATCGGGAGATGGGAGTGTTTCCAGGGTATACTTACCAGATGATAATAAGCGGTTATAAAGAGCGCTTACCAGACCTACTGCCACAGGGAGTGCTATCCCACCGGTTGCTGCTGAGAATGCAGTCAAAAAAGGTAATACCTTTGGTGTAACTGCTATTTGAGCTGCCCCTATGGCCAAATCAAGCATTTTTCCGTTCATGGTTCCCATAACTTTCCGAACAACAAAGCCAACGGCATGGTTTGAAACTTCAGCACCATAGGTCAAACCAAGCGTATTGCCAGTATATACCCCTAATTGGGTCGCACCCTTATCGAGATTATTTCCCGCAAATTTTGCTAGTAACCCCGGGCCCTGTAATTCGTCTCCGCCGTTCATTAATTTTTGAGCGATCTCATTCGCTCTTTTGGTCAAATATTCTTTATTAATATCAGAAAGGGAACGATTGCCTTTAGGCTTCTCTATTCCTTCATTTTGAGCTATGACGCATAACTCTGAAATTCCATGGTAATCACTCGAAATATGATTCATTAGAATACCTATTTTAACCTTCCCAACTAATACGAAAGAAAGGATTTTTTTTATTAAAATTAAACTAAAAACACTAAAGCTTAAATAATATGATACATCATCAAACTTTACCAAGTCAAACTAGAAAGCGTTATTTATATAATCTTAATTTAAAAGAAATCGAATCTTAGCGTTAAGATTATAGATTATTTTTTAAGAATTGTTTTAATTGAGCATCGATGATTTTTAATGCATTAGACCCGCGGGTGATTTGCCCAATGCTAGCCTTGCAACTCTCTGCAATTTCCCGCTGGGTCAGTTTGCCTTTGACAAGCTCTGAAATGACAAGAAAGCGCGCCGCCAGTGCGGCCCTTTCCTCGATGGTTAGAAAAAGACATAATAAGCGGTCCAAGTCCTCAGGCGATTCTGTCTTTGAACAGAGTTCAAGAAAGCCCTGCCATCCTTGTTCTTCCAATGTGCTTTTCATTTTTGAATCCTATTTTAACTACATAAGGGAATAAAAATAAAAATTAGTTAATTAATTTTTTTTAATCCTTGCTTTTAAGGAAATCCAATCGTATTCTTTTTCTTTTTTGAATGCTTGTTATTTCTTCACCTTTTTTTGCACTCAGGCAATTTACATTTCCTATGTTCCAGCTTCGAAATACACTTTTCTTTTTCGGAAGCATTATTGCTTTTTCGTTAGGGCTTCCTGCTTACGCAGAGTTTTGCGATGACCCCCAGTCTAATTTAATGCAGGACTTACTGACTGTCAATTACTGGAATAATAAGCGGAATGAACGCCTTCCCGTCACCTATAATCATTTGTTGCAAGGAGGGTATATCAACATGCCTTCCGCCCGCATGGGCACTGAAGGGGAAATTGCAGCTGGATATTCATGGGTGCCACCGTATTATACGTATAATTTGCGCATTCAATTGGTTGATTTTCTCGAAGTTTCCGGAAATTACAGGGTTTTTAGGGGTGTCGATGATCCTGTTTTAACGCCTTTAGGCTTTGGAGATTTTTCTGATAAAGGCGCCAATATAAAACTTTCCCTTTTCACTCCTGAGGCTAGTAATTATCGTCTTCCTGGCATCGCCATCGGAATGGAAGATTTTACGGGAACACAAGCCTTTGAAGCCTATTATATTGTAATGACGAAGGTTTTTTTAAAGAGCAATCTTGAAGTAAGCCTAGGTTACGGGCTAAAACGTATCCATAAATGGTTCGGAGGGATGACCTGGTTTCCTTTCAGAAATAATGGCTACTCCTACCTCGAAAATTTGGCTTTTGTGTTGGAGTATGATGCGATTCCCTATAAAGATGAGAAATTTGAACGGCATCCAAAAGGGCGCATAAAAAATACGCCCCTAAATATCGGGATTAAATACCGCCTTTGGGATTCGATCGATCTATCCCTCTCTTACGTGCGAGGCGATGCCGTGGCCTTTAGCGCCTCTTCCTACTTCAATTTTGGATCAACCAAGGGCATGATCCCAAAAATTTCAGACCCTCTCCCCTACAAAGCACCGGTCAATACCCAGGAATTGGGTGCATTAAGGCCTGAAGATGTGATGATCCAGGACTTAACTTTCGCCATGTACGAACAGGGTTTCGAGCTTATAGGGGCCTGGCTAAGCCATAAAGACTGTTCCAAAATTCTACGCCTCAAAATTATCAATATAGTCTACCGCGATCAAAAGATCCTAAGAGACCGTTTTAATGCTCTTTTAGGCGCGCTTATCCCTGCTGATATTGACAAAGTAATTTTAGTCATTGATGCCGTTCCAGTGCCCATTCAAGAATATCATTATGATATGCAGTATGTAAGGATGTTTCAAATACAGGCCATCGGCCGCTATGCCCTCGATATCCTCACCCCAATGAGAGAAGTCAGCTACCCCGATCCTTTTGATACCAAAACTTTATTTTATCGAAAAAAAGAGCTATTCAATATTGAGCTGCTGCCTAAGACCCACACCCTTTTCGGCAGTTCGCGCGGTAAATTCAAATATGCTTTAGGGCTAACTTTAGCCGTGAATGGCTTTGTTCAGGATAGCTTTTATTACTCCGTTAAATTTGGATATTTCTTTCTTTCTAATTTACATGACATCCAAAGTGTAGACCGTCTCAATCCCTCCCAATTGATCAACGTGCGCACCGATATTGTGAACTACTTTCAGCAGAAATCCATTACAGTAGATGAGGCGTATATTGAAAAAATTTGGAATTGGGGCAAAGGCTGGTACACACGTATTTCTTTAGGGCTGCTTGAGTTGGAATATGGAGGGGTAGGGGCGGAATGGCTTTATTACCCAGTGAATTCAGCGTGGGCCGTTGGTATGGATTTTGCCATTCTCAAAAAACGGACCCCTCAAGGGATCGGCTTTACCAACAGGGTAAGAAAGCTGCATGGATTTGAACCGCAGTATGTTAAATTTATAGGCTCGCAATATTTTATTAATTTATATTATGACTGGAAATGCACTTCATTAGAATTCAAACTTAGCGGTGGAAAGTTTTTAGCGGATGATTTCGGGGTTCGTTCAGAAGTTTCCCGTTATTTTCCTAGCGGCTTAAAAATTGGTTTCTGGTATACCTACACCAATGGAAATGATAAGGTCAATGGAAATACCTACCATGACAGGGGCCTCTATTTCTCAATGCCACTCGATATTTTTTATACCAAAAGCAGCCGGACGCGCTGGGGGTATGGAATGTCGGCATGGCTTCGTGATGTAGGCGTGCGCGCCTTTTCTGGAACCGAGCTGTATGAACTGATCAACCAGCACCGCCAATAATTATTTAATGCGATTTCCTTTTTTCATAGCGATTTCCTCTTTACTTAAAATAAATTTATTTTTATAAGAAAATATTTTTTGTAATTAACAGGTTAAAAATTGCTCCCAAGGAGATCTATGTTTTTGCGCACAATTCTTTTAATGCTGACCTTTGCCTTTCCTTTGTCAGCTACCGAATTTAATGGGTTTTCCGACGATTTTGAACTGACCTCGCATAAGATTTGCTGCACAGGATGCGGTACTTGCAAACAAAAGCTCTCCTCTTTTGACTTACTCCAAATTGTTCAAGGCATATTGAACAATAACATTCTCTTATTGCCGCAAGTGCGAAATCAACTTTCTGCTCAACTTCAGCGCATTATCAATGAAGGTGGTTTAGGAATTGTGGGGCCTAGAGGCCCTGTCGGCCAGCCAGGCCCGGCAGGCCCTATTGGGCCATCAGGATTGGGTGGAATTATCGATTTTGCAGATTTTTTTGCCTTAATGCCGCCTGATAATGCAACGACTGTCGCAGTAGGAGGAGATGTGGATTTTCCGCAAGACGGTCCCTCCAGCGGAAGTGGTTTGATAACTCGCAGCGGCATCAGTATTGATTCTTTCAATTTAGCTGAGATTGGTATATACCAGGTGTTTTTTCAGGTCAGCGCGACCGAAGCTGGCCAGCTTATCTTAACTCTTAATGGGGCGGAACTGCCTTATACAGTGGTAGGGCGCGCAACAGGGACATCGCAGATCATAGGAATGGCACTTGTGGAAACAACCGTAAGTAATTCCATATTGACCGTACGCAATCCTGCAGGTAATTCAACCGCTTTAACCATCACTCCATTTGCCGGCGGCACAAGACCCGTTTCAGCCCATCTTGTTATCACGCGGATTCAATAATAAATAAATCAGGAAAAAATTGTATGACAAACTTTATCAGAAAAATACAAGCCGCGCTAGGTCTGCTATTAATTGCATCTGCCGGCCCTATTTATGCAGATTGGACCAATCAGCCAGACTGCCCCTCAGAAAACAATTTTTATTATACCTCTTTGCCGCTATGCAATTTTAAAGGATTTATCATTGCCGACCTATTATATTGGAGAGCTTTTGAAAGCGGCCTGGATGAATGCATTCCCGCCACCGAAACTGACGAGTTGACTTGTGATGGTAATGTCATTTCAAGATTTAAAGGCAAAAACCACGACCCCCGTTTCAAGTGGGATCCAGGCTTTAGAATTACAGCAGGCTATATATTTGAAAATTGGGATGTCGTATTTTCCTGGGCCCATTTCAATTCTCATACCAGTGCATCAAACCGGCAAAGGCTGCGTTGGAATTTGGACTATGATGTGATTGATATTATAGTGGGATACGAGACAGAATTATCCCCTTGTTTTACCCTCAGGCCTTTTACAGGTCTACGCGCTGCCCAGATAGATCAAAAGATTCGTATGAGTGGAGTCCGCAACGCTCATTTTACAAGCCATCGACGCAACCATGAAGACTTTGCAGGGTTCGGCCCGATTTTAGGATTAGATACGAATTGGTGTATCGGTGGTAATTTCAGTTTTTATGCAAATGCTTCGGTTTCCTGGCTGTATGGAAACTTTGACATTAAATTGATTGAAGATTCAGAATTTTCTCATGCGCAAAACCATTACCAGGTAAAAAAACATTTGAATGCTATTGTATCGGTTGCGGATGCGGCCTTTGGGCTTCGCTGGCAGACATGCATTTTTTCAGATTTCCAACTTGTTCTTCAGCTAGGCTTAGAGCACCACAGCTATTTTGATTACAATCGTCTTGGTAATTATGGCGATTTAAGCTTTGATGGGGTCAATTTTTCAGCTGGCATCGCCTTTTAACCTGAATTGTTTGTAGAAAACCGCAAAGCCTCGAAAGAGTCGGAAGATACATTTTGGCTCTCCGCGCGCTTATTTATTTCATTTTTTACTCATTCATTAAGCCTCTATATGCTTCCAAGTCAGGGTTGTAAGCCCTATAATAGGCTTGCAGCTCTGAATCCTCTTTAAATTTAGGCTTCTGGGAGATATTGTTCATTTTATTATAATAGGCGTCCAAGGTTAATGCCGTCGTCCGGGATGATTTAACAATGGAAGAAAATCATGGACTGGCAGGAATGATTTTAAAAAATGGACTTTTATCTACTGAAACTCGTTTCAATACGGGAATACTTCAAATAGGAAACACACTTTTGCCTGTATCGCTCATGGAGGATGAGATGGCATTTATGTGCGAACAATAGATCAGGAATTAGCATCCGGGGTAAAGCGTAAAGATTTTAGAGAAATTTCCATTTTATTATTGATATGGATGTTTTAAATAAAGATCCTCATGCCCGGACAAACAGCAGGGGTAGATTTGGTTTTTTTGATCCAACCGGTATTACTCAAAGGCATTCTAGTAAGCATCCCAATAAAAGCGTGCTCGAAGTTCTTTCAGAATCAAAACTCGATCCAAACGATGAAGTCCTTTTATCAAAAATGGTCCATCCGAAATACATTAAGGGCATTGTCGTCAGCGATGAAGATGAAAAAAGGTATATGATGAAGAGTTTGCTCAAAGACGGCACTGTTCAAGAGGGTAAGATTAATGGAATTTACTAAATGATTATATTCACGTGGCTAAATCTGATAAATTTAATTCTAAAATGTTTAAAGATGCTGCTTAGATTATCCGTGGGAGCGCTACACCCCCTTACATGAATGGCTGTCCCGTCAGTGTGAAGTGACTGCATAAAATGCAGTCACTTCACACTTTAAATCCATCATTTATTAATTTCTATTCGCGAAATAATGGGCAAATGGTCGCTCATGTGAAGGCTCATAAAATTAATACCCTTCTCTCCTTTTATAGTGCTTAATTCTTTCAATGAATTCTCAAAAATAAGATCAACATTAGTAACAGAAGCATTTTTGGCAAAGATATAGTCAAATTTAAAAGGGAGATTAAGTGATGCATCCATTATTGTCGGGTTAACATCGGTAACATCTGTTACAAAACCATTTTCTTCTAATATTTTAAGACGATCGGGGTGAAGAGTATGGAGGGTGTTATCTTTTGTTGTATTGGAATCGAGGCAATAAATAACACTAATTGGGATATTTGTTAAAAACTTTTGATAAATCCCATTAGCGACCTGATCGACGCTGTATACTGAATTTATAAGGTCTTCATCCCCAGCAGCAGCATAATTTTTCATTAATTCGGGATCGTTTAGACATGCCTGTGAATTAAAACCTTGTACATGATCAGAAACCACACGAATGCATTGATTAGTAGGCGAATGAATTAAATCTACGAAAAGGGCATTGCCAGGTGTAATGGCTGAGCCGATTAATTTAAATTTTATTTTATCATAAGCAATTAGGCAATCCTTCGTTTCAACAGGTTTTTTATCAGTTTTGGCTCTATGTGTTTGCTTAACCGCAGCGCTCACAATTTCATAACCTCTTTCTTCAATTATTTTTAAAAAACCTGCCTGTTCATGGAAATTCTTATTAACTTCTTGCAAACAAAAAATTTCAGGTTTAAATATATCATTAATGGAGCTAATTATATTTTTGCTAAATTTAGAATATTCCTTATTTGCGAACTCTTTAACAAGCTCCTTTTCTTGAGAGGTTAAATGAAGGCTATGATTAAGTGAAGTAAGGGACTCTTTAATCGTAAGAATCTTTTGGGCAAGATTTTTAATAGCTTGTTCAGGGGATTTATGAAGATTTTAGCTAGCAAATTTTTTTCTTTATATAAGCGATCAGCCAGTTCTTCAGCATTGCAAACATTAAATGAAACAATATTCATATTTATTGATGGATTAATCATAAACCTCCTTTTATTACTATTTTATAAAAAATTATAACATAAATTAAACTATTATAACTATATTTAAAAACAATTCAATAAATTATTATTAAAATTTCAAAATTTAAAAGGGGGCTAAAAGGTCAGTTTGCTAAGATGCTTTATCTAAAATACCATGATTTGGCAATGAGAAAAAAAGAGTGATATTGAGATGATCAAGATTGTTGACAAATCAAAATTTGCAGATTTTTTCTATATAATAAATTTAAAAATATAGAATGTCTAGTTGCTTGACGTTTTATTATCCAATGGACCGTACAATTCCTCCTTCAACCCGAATAGCAGTTCCATTAATCGCTGAAGCTTTCTCACTGCATAAAAAAGCGGTCACCTCACCCACTTCTTCAATTTCAGCAAAGCGCTTGAGTAGAGAACTTGGTCGCTGATTTTCAAAAAATTCTTTTTCGACTTCTTCAGGAGTAATTCCTTTTGATTCTGCAACCTCTGAAATAAATTTTTTTACGCCAGATGTATTAGTGGGGCCTGGAAGCACTGAATTTACTGTTATGCCTGTTCCAATGGTCATTTCAGCCAAACCTCGGGCCACGGCAATTTGCGCGGTTTTAGTCACTCCATAATGAATCATTTCAACAGGGATTTGAAGCCCTGACTCGCTTGAAATAAAAATGATCCGCCCCCAGCTGGTTTCTTTCATTTTGGGAAAGTAAAAGCGGCTGAGGCGAACCCCGCTGAGGACATTGATGTTGAAGAACTTTAGCCAGTCTTCATCAGTAATTTCTTCAAATGGTTTTACTTCATAAATTCCAAGGTTATTCACGAGAATATCGACATGCGGAATATGTCTAATTAAATCTTCGGCACCTGCAGGGGTCGATAAATCGTAGACAGCCGGCCAGAGCTCCCCTATTCCACCTTCCTGCCTTATTTTTTTGATTGCTTCGCGTACTTTTTCGTTTGAGCGACCATTAATGTAGACATTCGCCCCTTCCTGGGAAAGTGCTTTGGCTATGGCAAGGCCAATTCCGTCGCTCGATGCACTGACTAAAGCCTTTTTGCCTTTGATCCCTAAATCCATGCTCCCGCCTCATTTATTTTTTCTCCGTATTACAATAGTATGAATTTTGAATCAATGAAGAAAAAAAATTCAGTATATGCTGTCCTTCCAGGATTTACTATTTTATAAGGCCTTCTTCGCTCAAATTATACTATAAAATAACGGCCTTACAGGTCTGCAATGGATATGCTAAATTTTAGCTAAGACCTGAAAGGTCGCTATGTTATCGCAGCGTTGCGCAGCAGAGCGGAGGCATGAGTAGGATGAGTCAACAATTTAATTGAGTTGAAAACCGACTAGTTAAACTGAAAAATAGATGGGAAAGATTAATAATTTAGGAATTGGTAGATTGAAGACCGAAAATCGACTATCGAAAGAGGGAAATTTTTCCCTCTTTTTATTGCGCTTCGCGCAAAACAAAATGTGAGTCTTGATGGACTCGAACCATCGACCCCCTCATTAAAAGTGAGGTGCTCTAACCAACTGAGCTAAAGACTCGCATGACCCCAAGGGGATTCGAACCCCTGTTATCGGAATGAAAATCCGGTGTCCTGGACCGGGCTAGACGATGGGGCCAGGAAAACATGCACAAATAATAAACCCGCTTTGTATAAGCGGCTCTTAGCCATTACTATTTCTTCCACATTTCGAAAGAGGCTTAATCTTATCCAAGCTTCGTTTTTTTCGCAAGAATTAAATTGTTGAAATCTCTTTTTCTTTCTTTTCACATAATTCGTCTGCTTCGCTGCAAGACTTATCTGTCAGCTCCTGAATATTCTTTTCCATTTTTTTCATCAAATCCTCAGCCATTTCCCCATCCGCCTTCTGCTTACGGGCCGTTTCATTGGCTTCGCGCCGAATATTGCGGATACTAATTTTTGTTTTTTCCCTTTCTTCATGGCATAATTTTGCCATTTTTATGCGGATTTCTTCGGTCATAGGAGGAATATTAATGCGGATCACATGCCCATCCACGCGTGGCATAAAGCCCAAATTGGCTCTTTCAATGCTTTTTGACACCGCATTTATTATCTGAGGGTCAAAAGGAGTGACCATTATTTGACGAGCTTCGGGAGTTGAAATGGAGGCAATATCTTTTAAGCGCATCCCGCTTCCATACACTTCTACCATTACATTCTCCACCATTCCAGGATTGGCCCTTCCTGTACGGATGTTCTTCAGGTCATTTTTCAGATGCTCAAGGGCTGCGGCCATTTTACTTTTAGCTTGTTCAAGAATACCCATACACTATCTACTCCTTCACCAACGTTCCATGACTATAGTCTGTTAATACTTTTTCGAGGTCCTCATCCAGTAGTCGTTTCATATTGAAAACAAAAACCGGGATGTGGTTGCTGCGGCATAATGCGATAGCCGTAGCATCCATGACTTGCAATTTTTCTGCAAGGACCTGCGAATAGGAAATCTCGTCATATTTGACCGCATCAGCATACTTTAATGGATCTTTATTATAAATCCCATTGACTTTTGTGGCCTTGAATAAAATATTGGCCTGGATTTCACTGGCACGCAAAGCGGCCGCGGTATCGGTTGTAAAATAAGGATTTCCCGTCCCCCCTACAAAGATCATAATTGTTCGCTCTTCAAGATATTCAAGGGCCCTCATCCAATGGTAAGGCTCGGCCACTTTAGGGCATTCCAGGGCAGTCATGACACGCGCTTTGGTCCCTTTTGCCATGAGCGCCTGCTGAAAAGCGATGCCGTTTAATAACGTCGCCAGCATGCCCATATGATCAGCCGGGGTCGTCGGCATGCCTCCGTCCCTTAAATTTATCCCCCTAAAGATATTTCCTCCTCCTAGCACGATAGCCACCTCTATTCCAAGGAGATGAATTTTTTGAACATAGGCCGCTGCCTGAGAACAGGCCTCTTGATCGATCCCAAAGCCCCGCCCTCCCATTAATGTTTCACCCGATAATTTTAATAAAATGCGTTTTGGTAAAAGCATAAGTCCTTAAGGTTGATTTTTATACCTATTTCTAGCAGATTTATAAAAAAAAAACATCTATAAACAAAAAAATCTTTGTAATTAATGTTTTTTTTCTCCAAAATTAGTAACTACGATTATATTTAAACTATTATTAAAAAAAGTGAATTATAAAATGAATTTTAATTATCCGCAAAATCGTCCTGATTTTTATTTTAAAGTTTTGAACGAAACGCAATACAACGAACAACTCAAAATCTTAACTAGCCGACCTGAGGAATTTTACATTGGTTTCGATGAAAATGCTGGCTTTGTCCGCTTATCATTAGTAAGTAAGATCTACGAGACGATTAAAGGGCTGTTTGGATTTGGCGATCAGAGCGATCAAACCCGCGTTGAAGCGGAATGGTTGAAATTCCTTTATTACGGTGAAGCGCGCGGTTTTCTCACCGACCAAAGATTAACCACCCTAAGAGGCAGATTTTATTATACTAACTTATCCGTTCTGCCCTCTGCCCTAAAACTATTTAAAAAAATTCAAAAGCAGCATCATACGCCTTCATCGGAGAGACTAGCCCGCATGCGGGCTGTCGTCATTGATTATCATCTTCAAAATCAATCGAACCTAGCGCCTCATTTTTGGTTGCGCAAATTTCAAGCATCCGAGGAGCAGCAGCAGCCTCTGGTCCATTTTGGCGACACATCTCTTCAATTGGCCGAAAAAGCAATGAATTTGCCCCAAAGAGATGTTCAAGGTGCATTTAAACATTTATTGCATGCTTTCCACCTAA
Source organism: Candidatus Protochlamydia sp. (assembly GCA_013695355.1). Taxonomy (GTDB): domain Bacteria; phylum Chlamydiota; class Chlamydiia; order Chlamydiales; family Parachlamydiaceae; genus Protochlamydia. The sequence goes on along the minus strand of JACDAQ010000026.1, from coordinate 73,576 downwards.
AGAATGACCATCCAGATTTTCAGCGCAAGTTCGCTTTACAATTTAAAAACTTTTTAGCCAGCTGCAGGACTGAAGAAGTTTTAGCTGGACAAAGCGAGCAAATTCAAAAAATTTGGATTGATCTTGCCAGCACTGCCTATAGCAATTTACGCACTGGAGAAGCAAGGGAATATTTAGACGAGGTCCTTGCCGCACAGCCTTCTCAGGAAGTAAAAAATCAAATTGGAGAATTGTATCTGGTTCACCATGACTTCGATAAAATGGGACCTTTTTTGACTGCCCTTCAACAGGCCCGCTCAAACAATACTGAATTGCTCATCCAAATAGGGAAGGCTTACTGGCATTATCAACGCTACCCGGAAGCCGTTTCAGCTAAACAAGCAGCGATAAGGCTTTTATCCGCTACGCCACAAAATGCCGCCCCTTTGCATATGGAGATCGGCCAGGCTTATTTTGATCGATTAGCCGGCCTGGATACAAACGAAAGCCTGGTCAACGCCCTCCATCATTTTCAGAAAGCTTATCAGCTGGAAAATACTCCTCAATCTGAATCCCGCCTCCTTTCGTCCTATCTGCTTCAATGGCAGGAAGCTCCCGCCTCTTTCCCCCGTTTGTTTGGGCCGGAATGGCTTCTATTTATCAGCCGTTGCCCTTCAAGGATTTCTGAAGAAAATCAAGGGGCCATTAATGCTATTCTTTTGGCATGCGCTGAAGAAGCCTATCGGGCACATAACAAACAGAGCGCTCAGGCTTACCTCCAGAAAGGGATGGCTTTCTTTCCAAATAATAGTGCATTTGCATTAAAAACATTAGAACACTGTTTAAATTTCAATGATTATGCCTGGCTGCGCTCTAAAATGAATTCTTTGGAAACAAGGTTTGCTGACCATCCTAGGATCCAAAGGCTGTTAGGGGAAATGCAGTGGGCCTCAGATAAAAATCACGCCTTATCTCTTTACAATCACGCCATTCATTTATTTGAGATAGAAAAAAACAACACTCCTCAAGAAGATGTAAAACAAGAATGCGCCCTTCATATAGCTGATATGCATGCTAAAATTGGCGAAAACCACCTTAACTCTCCCCAAGGAATATTCCGCACCATTGCCTATCCTGAAGCCATCGCTAGTCTGGAGATAGCCGCCCAATTGAATCGACAAGCCTATGGAAAACTCTTATTTGACGCTTATATGACAGCGACTGCAGAAGAAAAGAACAAGACGTTCATTACTCGCGATTGGAAAAAGGCCATGCATTATTATAGCAAAGCCTTTGAAATAGCTCCGCAAAATGGCCCTTACCTTGTTGAACTAATGGACCACTACCTTGCCGATGATAAATTGCATGATCAGGCCGTCCGGTTATTCATTTCAATTCAATCACATCCCTGGTCGGAAGCAGTCCCCTTTACAGCCAAGCAACTTGACAAAGTAGCTCCCCTTCTGTTCCATAGCGGCGAGGTTGCCCTCTCTCATCAATGCAGGGAAAAAGCCCAACAGGTAGAACCGGCAAATGGCGAATACAAAAAAAAACTGTACCAGCTCATTCTTACTGAATGCAAAAAGAAACAGAAACAAGCCTGTGCACTAACAAATGAAGATAAAATGACCCTGCTGCTTGAAGCAGCCGCAACCTTGGAAGATCAAATCCAAAAAGATTTTTCCAAAGTTGAAAATTTGAAAGATGAATATATATCCGCCCTTACAAAAAATTATTGGCTGCTCGGTAATGCTTGCAAAGAACAGTTTCTTATCGATAGCGGCTATACTAATGCTGAGTTAGGCGCCCATCGAAATTACCATGCCCTTCAAATTGAGAAAGCCATTAGCTTCTATGATAAGGGACTGGATCTACAAAGTGAAAATCCCATTTTATATTTTGAAAGAGGAATGCTGCTGGAATTTGTTTTCAGGATGGATGAGGCATTGGAAGATTTTCGCCTAGCTGTCAAAAACTGCACAGATAATCCTTTTTACAGGCAGAAACTAGCCTTTGCATATGGAATTTTAGGAAATTTTGAGAAGAACAAAATACACGAAAAAAGACTGGAAGAGATCCTAGGTGGCCTGGAAGGAGTTCCCAAATTTTATGATATCTATAAACTTTGGTTTAAAGAATATTTTGAAAAAAATAAAACTCAAACTACTGATCCACACATGTGATTTAAGGCTTCTCCTCCCTAAATATAGATCTTTGTAATTCTCTGTGGTTATGTTAAAAAGCCATAAATATAAACCACAGAGCCCAAAGAGATCAAGAGAGGGGGAAGGGGCTATGTTCATCAAGCTAACAAACCCTAAATTCGTAAGTCATTTTAAATCAGTCGATTATAATTAACAGGATAGGCAGGATCGCTGTAATGGCAGGATAGAGCAGGTAATTGCAACATTTCTTTAGTATATTGAAAATACTTGCAGATCACTATTTTTTTTTACATTATCTTGCCCATCCTGCCGCAGCAGCGATCCTGACTATCCTGTTAATATTCAATGAATTAAATACTTAATCTATAAGCAGCCTCTTAGTTAGCCTGATGCCTATGGGGAATCTCCAAGTAATGGAGGCCATCTTTTACATTTAGGATAAATAACTTGGTTGTAAAGCATCTATAAGATATGTAGCTGGTAATATGGGAGGTATTTATGAATTCAGAACTTGATAAAATGCTGGGCGGGGAATTGTATAATGCTTTTGACCCTCAACTTGTTGATTTGAGAATAAAGGCGCGTACCCAACTGACTTTGTACAATAGTATCCCTTATGAACAAATGGAACAGCGAACGTTACTTTTAAAAAAATTCCTAGGAGGCTATATCAATTTAATTGATATTCAGGCCCCATTTTATTGCGATTATGGCTTCAACATTTTTGCGGGGGACAATTTGTACATCAACTTCAATTGCGTCATTTTAGACTGCGCAAAAATTACTTTTGGCAATAATGTTCTCCTGGGGCCGAATGTACAACTTTACGCCGCATCCCACCCAATTATTGCCTCCGAAAGAATTAAAGGGCTTGAATCAGCCTGGCCGATCACAATTGGAGACAATGTATGGCTAGGGGGTGGTGTGATCGTATGCCCTGGAGTGACGATTGGTAATAATACCACAATAGGGGCCGGAAGCGTTGTGATTAAAGACATTCCAGCTAATGTCCTTGCAGTAGGTAATCCTTGCAGGGTGATAAAGGAATTGGCATCTTAACAGCCTTCTACGCTTGCTTTTCCTTCAGCATGCCTTGAATAGCTGAAATCAAATCAAGCCACATTTTATCGATCTCGGTCTCCTTGCTCATCGCCTCAGCGGCAGCAAGATCAGCTTTGGCCTGATCTAAAAGGCCTCTTAGAACAAAGCACTCGGCAGCAAAAAGCTTTGCTCCAATATGCGTTGGATCAAGCAATTGAGCAGATGCATAAGCTCTTGAAGCCAAATCCAAATCATTATCTTTTTGAGCTGCAATTCCCAACCGGAACCAATACTCTGAAAATCCTGGGTTCAAAATGCTCAGTAGAGAAAAAAGAGAAACGCTGTCGGCATACCTTTCTTCTTTAAATTTGGCAAGTGCAATTTCCTGTATCCCGTTAATACTTTCATCGCTCATTTTACTCAGCGTCTGCAAATTTTGGCTGGTAGCTTCCTCTAAACCAATGTTTTCCAATTGATCGCTCGCCTGGGCTAGATCAACAATCAGATTTTGATTTACTTCAGAAGAGAGATAACGGGACCCTTCTTTGAATAATATACCTACTGCCCTATCTATATGCTTCGAAAGCTCGGGCATTTTCATGGATTCTTTGATAGCGATCTTTAACTTTTCACGCTTATGTTTTGGGTCTATCAGGGATTGGTTGTGATCCTCTTCAAAGTTGAAAGCGTTAACAAAGGAATCAATTTCCTTTGCCTGTTCAATCTCAAGTTTACTTTTGGGAGCCTGCTCCTCTGTAGATGGTTTTTTCTTGTAGGGTTGCTCTCCACGCATGAGGGCATTTAAATAGGGATCCATATAACCTCATTTTTAAAATTTATTTTACCACTGCAAGCCCACAGCTTTTTTTTAGAGATATCTTTAATCCATTTTTAAAGTCAATAATTGTTTTATTTATCTAGTTTGATGTTAAATCAAATTTAAAGTTATAATTATACTATATTAATTAGTTTAAATACTTAAAAGGAGTTTTTATGACTGAAGTAACTAATACTAATAACAATTCTCCAATCTATCTTCAAACCGCTGAAATCAATCAAGCTGGACAAGCTAAATCATCTCAGGGGGGAGAAAAAAGTAAAATTTTAGATTCATGTGCAAAATTTATAATGAGTCATGTTCCTTTTCGGCCAGGAGATAATGTTAAAACATTGAAAAGCGGGCATCATGCCGTCAACATGGCTTTTTGTGCAGCTTTTGGAGCCACATTTCCCGTCTCAATACCACTCGCTGCGGTCGCTTTGCTTCTCAAACGAGGAATAGAGTATCTAATGACAAAACAAGAGGTGACAGGTAAAGAAGCTTCCAAATTAGCAGATAGTAAATTATCAAAAGCCCCTATCGAAAAAAATGAAAAACAAGACGAGAAATCTAGCACCGAATCTTCTTCAGGAGAATATGGTGTTTTCCTTGCTTATACTCCTGATGATAATGCGGATGCTGCCCAAACGGAATACACTCTAATGCCCAATTTTGATTCTAAATCTAGTGATTCTGTAGAAGAGTCAGAGGCTGACGCCGAATATAGCTTTAATGAATATAATTTAGAGATAAAAAATGAGCTTCCCCAAGATAAAAATGTATTTCGGAAGGATTTTGAAGCAGGCCTTACTGGCCTAGAAGTTGAAGATAATAAAGAGAAGGCAAATAAAATATTAGAGGACACAGTAAAAGGTAAATTCGCTCATAATCCAGAATGGGAACTTCATGATTTAGAAAATGAGCTTTCTGAACTAAATAAAGACTTAGAAGAAACAGACACTAAAGAAGGAAGAACAGGTGAAGATATTCAAATTCTTAATAAAATAATAGAGGTGCAGCAAAAAATTTCTTTATGGAAATCGGAGAATAAAGAAAAAACTTAGTTGTCGATTGAAATATATCTTTATTATAATACCTCAACTTAGATGGATTTGTAAATCCATCTAAAAAATTAATTTTGGACTTGCTTTAAAGACTCTAAATTGCTAATTAACGAGGTCTTTGAAGCAGTCCAAATTAATTCTATATTATTAACAACTCGCTTTATTAAATCTAGCTTCTTATAAAAGCTTCTTTACATCCCACAGCCACAAGAGCTCCGATCACTATCCCGGGCGCAGAGATAAATAATGCAATCACAAGGGCCGTAAGCACGATATTAGTGAGCTGCTCAGGTCCCGAAAATAAATAGCCGATGCGGCGTAAATACGACATGATAGCGTTTGCATAATGATAACCAGCCACGAGACCTACGATCAATTGCCCAAAAATTGATGGATAGGCTAACAGCATCAAAAGCAAACCGACCACTAAAAGCGTATAGGTGATGGTCTGCTCCTTATTATCTTTAGCATAGACATAAATATCATCTACCTTCTTGGATTTCCTAAAATTTCTGAGCGTCTCTCTAACTTTTTCTTCCACACTTTCTTTTTGATGGTAATCCTTGTCTTTTTGATCAGTTTTGCCTTTATTTTCTGTCTGCATTTTTTCAAAGGAGTGGCGGTCAGGTTGCTCCGAGGGGTAAATCTTTGAGGGAGCTGCAGAAGAGCTTCCTAAGGATGGCTCGGGATTCTTTATAGGTTCTGGCACAGGTTTAGGGTCGTCTGTATTCATTTTTTTCCCTCATTTATTGTTAAATTTCAGAGCCTGAATTTCTAAATTTAATTATCATTCTACGTTAATCGTGTAAATAGCGCTCTGATCTTTTTATTTTTCGCAGCCTCATATAGCCAAAAATGACTGGCCTTGTTATAACTAGCAATACCCCAACTATGCAATCTTTTTTTTTGGGATTATTGTTTACGTTGTCGCGCCCTAAGCGATTTAATGCAGTGCAAGAAAACAATAAAGTTATTAGAATTTTAACTATTTAATAATAAACAATAAAATGTTGTAGTTTTTTTAATTAGTATGTTAAAATTTGGTTTTTGATTTTGTTATACAAGTGTGTGTGAAAAATGATGAGTCGCTGGCTGACAGGCATAAATTATGCAATCCTGGGATTGATCCTCCTTTTTGGAGCCGGCATAGGAATTATCTGGCTGAATAATCCCGATGAAATTACTTGTGGCAATATTAGGGCCAAGGCATCTGGGCTGCCAAAAGGATATTTTGAGCTTACGCCAGAGGCCTATCAGGCAATTGACGGCCCCTTGCTTGCTTTGGAACAAATTCCTCCCTCCATGCAGCTTCCCGATTTACGCCAGCAGCTAATGTATTACGGTAAAAACGGACGTCCTGATGCCCAGGCCTTACGCTCCCTTCTGCATTTTTCATTCAATGGAAATAAAGCAATCGTTTCCATTCCTCCAGGCGAACCGCTTTATCTGATTTATGAGAAAAAAAATGGGACCGGAAAGTACGTTTTCAGCCCTGGTAATGAAAAAACATCTTTCTGGATTGTTGGAAAACCAATCGACGCTGAGGTCGAAGTGACTGCAACCCTGCAAAATGACAAGGGGGAATGTATTAAAGAACCTGAAAACTGCCACATTTTCCGGTTGCCCGAAAAGGAATTTGCCCGTTTTGCAGGAAATGTATGGGAATTGGGATCATGGCGCGTAGATGGGACCTTATTGGCCCGCCAAAAGGCAAAATGGTTTGGCCCGGACCGCTTTTTAGAAAAGCATGGAGGCGATGAGTATAAGGAGGTCCATGGACGGCAGCGGATAGATTTTGGTGAGAACGATGATATTTATTCTATCTTTGCAAAAGTCGGGGATTGTTTTGTTTGGGTCGAAAACAGATGGAAATTGGTTGAACCTGGAGAAGATTCTTTAAATAAACCCCTACTTCTAGTAAAAAAAGTGGATGAACGTTTAATGGGACTGGAATTATGGGATATAGAGGGAAAAGGAAAAGTTCTGCTTAATTTATTAAAATCGTCCGAACCTTGGATGACCCAAAATGCTCAGCATATTCAAAATATGTTCAAATTTGTCGGCGCCCGAACCCGCTCTCAATGCGTATTTGAAATTAATCAGGAAAGAATGACAGTCAGCCCTTCCGACTGGCTCCTTTTGACTGCGAAAGGTTGGAAAAAACTGTCTACGGGAGAAGAAATCGACCAGTATGTGAAACGTAAAACTCCTGGCACCTTGTTTGTGTTCGAGGGGCTGGCCCGCAAAGATGAAAGGCAGATCATGCAAGGAACGCTATATAATCCCTCCCGAAGCGATTGCCAGTCTGTCGAACTTGCCCTCCAGCCAGGCGGCAATGGGCACAAAAAAAGCGAATCAAAGGATGCCAAAGAATCCAGGGAAGCAAATGAAGCGGCTGAAGTTTTGGCCGAGAAAGGATTAAACTTTAAAGGAAAGAACCAAGAAAGCATGCATCCCATGCATCCTCTTTCCAATATGCCCCCGAAGGCTCAAACCTCTACTTCTAACCAATAAGTTATACGGTGAACATGAAAATGAAATGGATTTGGATTGCAAGTGCCTCCTTCTTAATGCAGGGTTGTTTCACTCAACTTAGCGCCCAGTCGATCGAAGAAAAAAAAATGAACCTTCAATCGGATGAATCTGATCTTGATAAAGAAATGGACCGTTTTTTACTGCAGGTCAACCGAGAAACGATGCAGATCCATGCAGAAATCAACCGTCTTTACGAACGGGTCTCCCAACTCTATGAAGCCGATGCCACACCTGATGAATACAAGGGATTGTTGGAACGGATCAACAGGAATAAGCGTAAATTGTATCATTTGGAAAACCGTTGGAGAGAACTAGCCTCGAAAAGCAATCGAACCGAAGGGTATGGCTTGTGGCATGCGCCAGATACAACCCTTGAGCAGCTTATTATCGATTATGGCTCCCAGGATTTTGTCTATTTGATCCCTCCTGAAGTAGGCTCGATCCACTTAAGTGTTGACTCCAATTTACCCATCCCAAGAGCCGCATGGAACGAGATGTTGGAGCTGATCTTAAATCAAAATGGAGTGGGGGTCAAAACTCTGAACCCGTATCTCCGTCAGCTTTTCCTTTTGCGTCAGGACCAATCGAACTTGCGCCTGCTGACCAATCAAAGAAAGGACCTAGAAGTTCTTCCGTCCGATGCTAGGGTCGGCTTTGTGGTCTCACCTGAACCAGCTGAGATAAGGCGCGCTTACATGTTTTTGGAGCGTTTTATCAATCCTAACACAATGGTTCTTCAAATCCTGGGCCGCGATATTTTCTTGATCGGTCAAGTGGGGGAAATACAGGACCTGCTTAAACTTTATGATTTTATCGCATCCAATCGGGGGGATAAAGACTATAGGCTAATCCCTGTTTTTAAGGCCCGCGCCGAGGAAATGGCCCGCATCCTGTCTGTAATATTTGATCAGGCCGATGCTTCCCCCTGCGCTTCTCCTCCCTCGGATGGAGAGGCGCGCGGAGGGCAGGGAAGGATGGACGCTGATGTGCATGGCTTAAAAATTGTCGTCTTGGAAAATATGGCTCAAGCTATTTTCGTTGTCGGCACTAAAGAAGAGGTGCGCAGAGCGGAAGAAGTTGTACGCAATGTGGAGGGGCGCATCGGCGGCGCGCGCGAAAAGACAGTTTTTTGGTACACCGTCAAGCATTCAGACGCTGAAGAATTAGCTGATGTATTGTTTAGGGTGTATAATTTAATGATTACGACAGGGACCGGCAATGTGGGCCCCATGCCTAACGGAGGCCCAAAGACTGTTGAAAATGAAATTAATGTGGTTGACCAAAATGGCCCAATGATCCCTCCAGGACCCCCGCCAATGCTTCCCCCTCAAAAAGAACCTCCGCTTCTACTTTACGGTCAGGAAGGCTTTTATCAGGAAGGGGGCTACGTAGTCAATCCTGCCCCTGCCCAGCCTGGTATTTTTGTGCAGAAAAATTCGAATGTCGGCCGGGATAATTTTATTGTCGATGCAAAAACAGGATCTATTGTAATGGTCGTGGAAGCGGATGTGCTCACCAAAATGAAAGAACTGCTTCGCCGCCTCGATGTCCCTAAGAAGATGGTTCAGATCGAGACCCTATTATTTGAAAAAGTTCTTACGCGTGAAAATAGCTTTGGGTTAAATTTATTGCGCATTGGACAACATATTGCATCCAACCACAACCTTGTAGGCGCAGCCTTTAACAATGTATTACCAAGGCACGGCGATCCTACCCCCTCCAATGCAGGGGTGTTTGAATTTTTCTTAAGCCGTAAAGGGACCGATTGCGGAATTCCCCCTTTTGATTTGGCCTATAAGTTTTTGCTTTCTCAAGATGATGTTCAAATCAATTCGAATCCATCTATTCTAACGATGAACCAGACGCCTGCAACGATTGCCATTAATGAGGATATTTCAATTAATACCGGGGTGTTCGAGGTTGAAACGGCAAAGGGTGTGACGTTAAAAGATGCCTTTACACGGGCCCAGTACGGGATTACTATCAGTGTAAAACCTACCATCCATTTAAATGAGCGGAGCCCGGACGACGAATGGGATTTTGACTATGTCACGCTTGAGACCGATATCACGTTTGATACAATTCATCCTGGAAGCAGCGACCGCCCAAATGTCACCCGCCGGCATATTACCAATCATGTACAAATTCCCGATGGCGATACGGTCATTTTAGGGGGCTTACGCCGCAAAACAACCAATGACAACCGCGATGCAATCCCCTTTATCGGCGAATTGCCTGGCCTCGGTAAGCTTTTCAGCATCAATTCCTTAAAGGACAATTCAACTGAAATGTATATCTCGCTCACGCCCCATATTGTAAAGGATCCCAAAGAACAGCTGCAGTGTTTGAGGCAGGAACTACTCTGCCTCCGCCCGGGAGATGTGCCTTATTTTTTAGAGTGTGTGGAAGAAGCGCACTTATATGAAAAAAATCGTTTGATGGAAGGAAGTATGACTCTCCTCTTTGGACGTTCGCGCGAGCGTTGTTACATTACTGATTGCTGTAAAGAATCAGAGAGCGGCCAATTTGAGGGAGAATATGACGGACGTCAATGAAAAACAGGAAAGGATGAAGCTGGCAGAACAATTCGGCATGCCCGTTTACCGGGACATTGCCGCTATGCGCGTCGGAAAAGAGCGGTATAAGCAAATATCCTATGCCTTTGCTAAAAAACACTTAATCCTGCCAATTGAAGAGAAAGAATCAAGCGTTGTTGTGGCCGTCGCCGACCCCTTGCATTTATCTCCTCTGGAAGAGCTCCGCTTTTTGCTAAATTGCGAGATCGAAGCAGTGTACACTCCGCGTGAAATAATTTTAGCGGCCATCCATGAATGCTATAATACCGAAGATGGGGCAGCCTCCCAATTAATTGCCGGCATGGGCGATAAAAATGATGACGGACGGGATGGAGAAATTGAAGTGTTCGATCTGCTTGATCAGAACAGGCACCAATCCCCTGTCGTACAGCTTTTAAACTTGATATTAACGGAAGCCATCCAGCAAGGGGCCTCCGATATTCATTTTGAGCCTTCAGAAAATGGGATGCGAGTTCGCTACCGGATCGACGGAGTCTTACAGAACAGACACGCCCCTTCCCTCGATTATCAAGTTCAGCTTCTAACCCGGATCAAGGTCATGTCCAAACTTGACATAGCCGAGCATCGCCTTCCCCAGGATGGACGGATCAAACTGCGGATGGGGCGGCGTGAAATCGACTTTCGAGTCAGTACGGTGCCTATCGCGGGTGGCGAGCGGATTGTTCTGCGTATTTTAGATAAAGGAAATATCCTGCTTGGTCTGGACAAGATCGGAATGCTCCCGCCAGTTTTTGAACAATTTCAAAAACTGATGAGCCTGCCTGAAGGCATTGTCCTTGTTACCGGCCCTACAGGAAGCGGTAAAACAACTACATTGTATAGTGCGATCTGCGATATGGCCAATGACGAGACCAACATCATGACCATTGAAGATCCCGTCGAATATAACTTAAAAGGGATTGCCCAGATCGGAGTGCATCATAAGATCAAGCTCGACTTTGCAACCGGACTGCGCCATATCCTGCGCCAGGATCCCGATATCATCATGGTTGGAGAGATCAGGGATAAAGAGACGGCTGAAATTGCCATTCAGGCTGCTTTGACAGGACATCTCGTTTTGAGCACGCTCCACACAAATGACGCTCCTTCGGCGATCACGCGCCTTGTTGACATGGGAATTGAGCCCTACCTTCTTTCTTCCTGCATTGTCGGGGTCCTTGCACAGCGACTGGTTCGCCGCATCTGTCCTGAATGCAAAGAACAGTATGTACCTAGTTCGAGAGAACTCCAAAGTTTGGGAATCCAGCCAGAAAGTTTAAAGGAAGGATGTCTATACCGTGGCAAAGGGTGTGGTCATTGCTATGGGACTGGTTTTAAAGGCAGGCAAGGGGTCTATGAATTGATGCCGGTTAACAATGCCATTAATAAACAAATTGTGCAAAGTCCCGATGCGATCGAAATGCGGCGCGTTGCTATTAAAGAAGGAATGATCAGTTTGTTGTCCCATGGCGCTGAACTAGTCAAAGAAGGCAATTCGACAGTCGCGGAAGTTCTTCGTGTGGCCAGGGGAATTGAGGAGCAGGGGTAACAATGCCGCTTTATCAATACCATTATGTCGACGGACAGCGGAAAAAACGGTCGGGAATGATTGACGCCCTGAATGAGCGGGAAGCTAAGTTAAAGCTGCGGGACCAGGGGCTTTTAGTAACCCGGATCGAAGCTAAATCGAAAGTAAGGTCGCGGCAGAATTTGAAAGGAGACAGCCTGGTTTCCTTTACTGTCCAGCTTTCCCAGCTAGTGAATGCAGGCATCCCCCTTTATGAGAGCTTGAATGCCATTGAAGAGCAGTCCAGAGGAGAATCCTATCACCGTATTGTACTAAGCCTATGCGAACAGATCCGGGCAGGCGTAAGTCTGTCAACGGCAATGGGGACCTATCCTGATAGCTTTGATAAATTATATTGCGGAATGGTCTCGGCCGGAGAAGCCGTCGGCACTTTAGGACCGGTTTTGGAAAAGCTGACCCATTTTCTGGCAAAGCATATGAAATTAAAGAAGCAGATCACAACAGCTATGATCTACCCCTGCATCCTGGGTGGTTTTTCAATGCTGATCATTTGCCTGCTGCTTGGTTTTGTGGTCCCCTCTTTGGAAGGGATTTTTGCCGAAAGGAAGTTAAATGCCTTTACTAACGCAATTCTTGGGTTAAGCCATATTTTTAGGGATTTTTGGTGGCTCTATATTCCCGCAGTCATTGGCGGCGGCTTTTGGAGCATTTGGAAAATTCGTTCGCCCAAAGGTAAGCTTTGGCTTGAGAAGGTCTTATTGCGTGTTCCAGTAATAAAAAACCTGGTCATCCAAACTGCTGTGGCCCGTTTTTGCCGTACTATGGGCACCCTTTTACAAGGGGGGCTTAATATGATGGAATCTTTGCGCATTTCACGCGGAGTCATGCGCAATGTAGTTTTAGAAAAAGAAATCCTGACTGCCGAGGGGAAAATCATTGAGGGGCATTCTTTGAGCAAAGAGCTTGGAAGGTCCCGGTATTTTCCTTCGATGGTATCGAGAATGCTGGCAGTAGGAGAAGAATCAGGCACATCTGTAGTCATGCTAAGCAGGATTGCAGACATGTATGAAAATGAGCTTGAAAAAACGCTGGACCGGATCATGGCCTTGGCCCAGCCGGTCATCCTAATCGTAATGGGACTGGTCATTGGAACTGTTCTGCTTGCGATCATGCTGCCGTTGACCGATGTCAGCTCATTTTCAGTAGGATAATAAATTTAATGAATAAGAGGAATAGATGAAAAAAATGAAATTAAAAAAAAGGCACATTACGCTTGTCGAAATGATGATCGTTATGTTTTTAATTGCTATGATCACAGGCGTGATCGCATATAATTACACTGGAAGTTTGGATGAAGGAAAAGCCTTTAAAACCAAGGCAGGAATTGAAAAAATCCATACTGTTCTTGATCTGCACTTAGCCACACACCCTGATGATCAGGATAGCATTGAATCAAGATGGAAAGATTTTGTCGATCAATCCCAGCTGGTTAAAAATTCAAAAGAACTGACCAAGGATGGCTGGGGTGGCGATTATAAAGTGAGCCGTGGCAATGATGGGGATATCGAAATTACATCCGACAAGTATGACGAATACTTAAGGAAAAAAGGACAGGGCAGTCTTTTTAACAAAAATTCGGGCTAACCAGCACATGTTAAAGCGGCGTAATTATTTTACCCTGTTAGAGATGCTGGTTGTCTTTATGATCCTTTCTATGGGCCTTGCTTTAACAGGGGTGAAGTTAAAGGAAGCCTATGACGAACAACGTTTTTTTTCCGAATGGAACCAGTTGGTAGGCCAGCTGAGAACTGCGCAGGAATTGATGCTGGTCTTGGATGCCGATGTCGAAGTGACATTGGCCTATGACCCTAAAAATAAACAAGTCGTTTCCACCCTTTCGATAGAAAAGCCTTTGGATGACGCCTGGGTTAAACTGGTTGAGCGCAAATTCACTTTTTCCGCAGTCCGCTCTTTTCAATTTAATAAATCCCATGCCGATCCACTTGTTTTAATATTCAAAGCAGGAAAAATGAGCCAGGGAGAATTGCAGCTCTCGTCAGCCGAAAAAAATTCAAGTCATGAGAAGGGGCGTAAAGAAATGATCCATCTGCCGGGATATCCCGCCTTCATTGAAAAAAAAGGCCAACCAGTACAAGAAATAGAAAAAGTTGCAGAAAGCCAGATGCTTTACCCTGCAGAAGTTTATGAAAAATTATATTCAAAACAAAATTCTTAAGAAAAAAAATAAACGCCATTTTCAGCTTTTGGAAGTGATGGTGGCCATATTTTTAATCATGGTATGTGCCGTCCCCTCGTTCAAAATACTGACCCAGGTATATCAGGAACAGGCGGCGGTCGTAAGGGTTAATCAGCGGGACCATTTAGTGCATCTGATCCACGCCAAGGTTGTCGAACAGCTATACAAGCGGGCCATTCCCCTAAGCGAGATCATGGAAGGCATGCATGCCAAATTCACCGACTCGAGTCTCCAGCCTGAACTTGACCGTTTAAAGTATGAGGCTTCATACGATCTTTCTATCATTGAGCCAAGATCGGAAAAAGGGAAGAAAAATGCTAAAGAATATTTAGGAAAAATGGTCATTCAAATGAAAGATCAGCTAAAGCCCAACCGCACGTTGGTTGAAGAAAACCAAAGCAAAGAGGGGCAATATGACTATTTGTTCTATCTTGCCCGCACTGAAAGGAATGGAAGAAGGGAAATGCGGGATCAAACGCCTCCAGTTAATACTGAAGAGGATAAGAAAAAATGAAACTAAAGCGCACATATTTTACTCTGCTTGAAACTTTGATCGCTGTTACGATTGTTTCTGTTTTATTGACAATTGTTTTTGGATTTTTTAGGGAATTGTCAGAATCCAGCCGTATGACAGAAGAGATGCAGCACCAAAGTTTTCGAATGCGTTATGTTGAAATGCGTTTAGCTTATCTTTTTGAAAGAATAGTCAATGAAAATGATGAAAATAAAAGGGAATTTTTTTTCTTTACTGAAAAGGGCGAAAAGGGCGTGCTGAATGGAACCTCAAGCCTGATTTTTTCTTTTAACAATGAGGCGCGGGCCAGCCCTGCATTTTCTGGCGATCTGCTCGCCAAGCTTTATATAGATCCTTCTCACCGATTATGTTTGGCCATGTGGCCGATCTACTCCGATCAGCCGCATGAGGAAATGCAAAAAGAGGTATTAATGGACGATGTTTCAGACATCGCCTATGAATTTTTTATGCCCCCTGCCAGACTTTCTGGGGAAAGAGACATTGGTGGCGGAAAGAATGATCCTGAAAAAAAATCACCTGAAAATGACAGATGGCATCAGCAGGAATGGCTTCGATCCTATGAGCAGATCCCGGCAATCGCCCGCATTAAATTAAAAATCGCCTCAAATCCAAAGGAGCTGCAGACAGGCACTTTCAATCCTCAGGCCCCTGCCAAAGAACTAAACTTTGCTTTTGTTCTTCCCAGCAGTAAAAACTATCTATACTACCCTCCCGATTCATGAATATTCTTCCCCTTGTTTTAGTTTTATTGTTAATGCTGTCGGTCATCACAGTAGAGAAATTTGAAAAAGTAAAATCTTTAATTATTGTGCAGCATCATTACCAAAAATATTTGTCGGAAACGGAAAGAAAGGCTTTTAACGACCGTCAGACTAAACTGGCCAAAAAAAATCAACCCTCACAACGGCAGCTGATCTTTACCTATTTTTATGACAAAAAATTTCGTGAAGCCCATCCCGAACAATCAAAGGAAATCCGGTTCCTGACGGTCGAGCTAATGAAAATTTTGTATGGCCATACTTCTTTTTACAAAACGATGGAAAACAAACGTTCTAATTTCATTGACGAATTGCTGGATGAATTCATTGCCGCAGCCGATGCCCTTAACGAAAATGAAAAGGTCAAGCGCATTGAAGATATTCAGCGGGTCCGCTTAGCCGATCCTGAACTCCAGGAAGCCTTTTACCATATGCTTAAAGGGACGATTAGTAAAAAGGAGCTCAAGCTTTTAAAAAAAGACCGTCCGCTTACACCCCGCAATGAAGAAAAAGTGTATCTTCCCTTGCTCGATTTCTTAAAACATCAAAGAGAAAAACCGAAAATTATGGTGCATTTAGCTTCCCGTGAACTATTAACGGCTATTTTTGGAAAGGATGACATTGTGGAAGCGATCATTCAAAAAAGGAGTGAGCTGGACCCCAAAAATAATGATGCATCCACCCAATTCGCGAATGAGTTCAAAGGGAAGCAAAAGTCCGGGATCAGCGACGCCCTGCTCGATTTCAAAATCACAGCTACCGATAAGAGTGGATATGATTGAAAGTTGCTATGAAATCTAACCGAGGTCTTTCTAAGAAAGTGTAGGTAAAAATTTATGCCGACCTTACATCAGGACTCTTTTTTAACTTAATTAAATGTAATAGTGTTGTTTCTGAACAACACGATGCCTATTTATAATTTCTCACCCGAAGGGAGTGTCAGAATGTAGCCCAGAGCTGCGTTAACCATTTCATGGTTGCCTTGCGATGGGCTACCGTTCTTATTCTCCTTTCAGGAGAAATAGCCTGAAGGCTAGCTTAAACTTAATCAAAAAAAATTTGATTTACTTTTGCCCTCCTTCGCAAGCTCGACAGGATTACCACTTAAAGGCATTTAATCAAGTTCATCTCATTAACATTAAGTTAATGTTTCATAACTGTTTTCATATCTTTAAATCTTCATTTTTTGTAATATAATTCCATCAATCAAAATTTCGTAATTAATAATTATATAATAGGAAATATGATTAGTTTGCCTAATGAATGTTTGTATATAACTCTACGTTTACTTGATCCCCAAGATTTAGCGATTTGTTGCCAAGTCAACCACTCGTGGGGAGAAGCGGCCACTGATGATAAATTATGGAAACGGTTTATCCCCGAAAATTTAGCAAAAACCGCTATAAAAAATTATGTCAATGGCCATGCTGTTACTTCTATTGAAGGAATTTTGAATCGAATTAATAGTTTCTGTAGCCATGGCTCATCTTACGGCATGTTTAGATGCTATTTTCCTTTGAACAAATCTATTATTATTAATGCAAAATTGGAATGGCAAAATGACTTTTCTAATGATTCTAAACATATTGAAACTTGCGTCTTTTTGAAAAGAATTAGTATTGATAAACATATAAATCCTCCTCAGGAAATAGATCTAAATGAAGCCGATCAGCTTATCGACGATTATGAAAAAAGAACTGATCTCTTATGGGGGAAAAGCCCAGCTCATTGTATAGTAATTTTCAGTCAATTGCCGCCTAATAAAAATCTAGGCCTTCCTCCAAAAATAAGTGATCTTAGTTGTAACGACGGATTAAGAATGCAGATTTATGAAGCCTTTAAGGAGGGTTTAAATTCCAAGAAAAGCTGACTATCAACATTTTATATAATTTTTTACAAATAAAACATTTTAATATTAATCACAATACAAGGAAAAATATGAATACTTTACCTAACGAATGTATGTATATAACCCTGCGTTTTCTTGATCCCCAAGATTTAGCAGTTTGCTGCCAGGTTGATAAAAGTTGGAAGGAAATAGCAAGTGATGACAGGTTATGGAAATATTTTGTACCCCAAGATTTAGCCAAAACCGAGATAAAAAATTATGTCGATACCCATGCTGTGACATCTTATGAAGATGTCTTGGTACGCATTAATTCTTTCTGCAGCCAAGTCTTATCCAGCGGCAATTTTTATTGCCATTTTCCTTTTAATACCGATTATTCAATTTTTGCAGAACTCGGCATTGGAGACCTAACTCCTTATACTCGTGCTAATCCCGCACATAAGGAAACATGTGTTTTTTTAAAAAAATTGCCTGCCCATAATCAAATTAAATTTGCCACTTTCACGCATACGAGTGAATATGAATTGGATCTCAAAAATTATTATCTAAAAAAAATAACGCAATTACCATGCGGCATCAAAGGTAATTTTAAATTTAATTTGGATATAGACCAAATCCTGCATTCGCAATTTGATTTACTAATGAATAGAAAATTTAGTTAACCAATCTAGATCAATCAAGAGTAAATGCAATGAGCCAGGAATTACCTAAAGCGCTGCAAGAAGCAATTGAAGCCGAGGTTGAGTCGACTTTGAAAGATTTAACTTCGGCCAGAGAAGAGCTGACCGAACGGTACCGAAAATCAGGACATAAAGGTCCTTTTATGACGACCGAGCTGCAGCGTCAAGCCTACTTGTCGGCGCGTATGCCTGCGACCTACGGAGCCGTCCATTCAGTCTTACAAGCAATTCGCGAACGAATCAAAGATATGCCCATCCATACTTTTTTAGATCTAGGGTCTGGACCTGGCACAGGCTTATGGGCAGCCTGCGAAACATTCCCCTCCATTCAAAAAGCTGTTCTTATAGAAAATGACAGATCTTTGGCCAAATGGGGGCAGCGTCTGGCCCAGCATAGCCTCAATAGTGTAATCCAACAAGCTCAGTGGCAATACGACAATCTTGAAGAGCTGCCATGCTTTCCCCAGCATGACATGCTCCTCTTTTCCTACTCGATCGGAGAGCTGGCAGCAGATTTAATTCCTAAAGTCGTGGAAAAGAGTTGGAATGCGGCGCAGCAATTATTAATCGTAATCGAGCCCGGAACTCCGGTCGGTTTTGAACGAATCCGTGCCATTCGACGCCAACTCATTGAAATGGGAGCCTTTCTTGTAGCCCCCTGTCCCCACCATGCAAGCTGTCCTATGACTGGAGGCGATTGGTGCCATTTTTCTGCCAGAGTGGAAAGAAATGCTTTTCATCGTCGCCTAAAAGGAGGAAGTCTGTCTTACGAAGATGAGAAATTTTCTTATGTGGCTGCTGCTAAAACCCCTTGTGATTTACCCCCAGCCCGTATATTACGCCATCCCATGCATCGTTCAGGACACTCCATTTTCACTTTATGTACAGAACAAGGTGTTAAGCAGTCAACGATTTCCAAACGAGAGGAAGAATACAAAGCCGCCCGAAAATGGGAATGGGGAGATGTTTTTCCACTTATACCCAAGTGAACTCAAAAATTGGATTTACTTGGGTATAACATTTTATAAATTTATCTTTTTGTATAATAATTTTTTATATAGTGATTCTATTGTTATGCAATGTTGACCTAAATTTATAATTTCTATATATTAATTCATTATTAATAAAAAAAAGGTTCCAATGATAAATAATACAAATACATCCCAGCCTGCCTGTTATATTTTTTCCTCTTCTCAAAACCTAACCACGCAAGAATCAAATGATGAGTCAACAATCATCCAAGAGATTGTCTCTAATTCCACTTCGCTTGAAAAACAGGAGCAGGCTGAAATTCAACAACAACTAATTTCTGCACACTTACTCCAAAATGTTAAATTATCAGAGGAATTGCAAAAAGGAAATAGGATAGAAGTTGCTCCACTTAAAGAGTTGTGCTCAGATGAAGAATGGATGAATATAGAAATTGGCTGTGCTGTTCTTCAAGATCGAGTAAAACAGAGGCAAAAAGCACTTACCTGCCTTCGGGATAAGAACATTTCCTTAGACTATAAACAAATGGTGTGCATGTATGATTTTGGTTCAATTCCCGCTTTCTTTGAGGGTAAGATCATTCCACAATTAGGTATTGATGTTTATTGTAATTATCTTACTGTTTTATTGGAACATTATAAAATTATAGAGCGTTTAATTCAATTAATTACAAGTGCCACAACCCAAGCAGAGAAAAATACGCATCAAAACAATTTGTATTATTTTCTATCATGTGAAAAAGAATGTTTTAAAGAATTTGTTTCTAATTATAATTCATATCCTATTCCTAAACATGCAAACGAAGATGATTTCTATGACATCATTTGCTTAAAATTGTGTGATAAAGCAACAAAAGAATATGATGTATTAAATAAATATCTTAAATTTGAGAAGGTTGACAAAGGGCATAAAATGCAAATTGACAACAGAAAATTAAGGGATGAATATATATCAAAACATACTGAAATAAAAAAAGAATTCAATAAAAGTTGCCCTATTTTTTGGCTAGGTTCAATTAATGATAATATGAATAAAACGTCTGAGAAGCAAATAAATAACATTATAGAGAGCTTAAGTCAATGTGGAGACAAAGTAATAGAAATCACAGATAAACTTGCTAAACAAATTGAAATTCATGAAGTAAAAACCGATGATCTAGGCGATTATATCATTTCTGTTTATCACGAATTTGGATCTTTGATTTTGGATACTATTAAAGGCTATGAATCAGTAGAAAAAAAGATTAAATCTATTGAAAAAGAGACAATCAAATGGTTGGAAAATTTCAAAGAGAAGAATAATCTTTTTAGAAAGCTATCTCTTGAAGAAAAAGCACTCATTCGAGACTATTTGCAAGTGCAAAAAGAAAAAGAAAGATGCATAGAATTAGAAAAAAGAGAAATAGTTAAGCGTGCAAGTGCAGCAATTCAAGCTCTAAACAAATCAAAAAATGAACAAAAAAAATTGATGAAAGCTTCTTCTTTATTATTAAATAATCAAAATGCCGCTTTTCAACAGCCTATAAGAACTAAGACCATAGAGAGTAAATCAGAAGCGATAAGTGAACCAATTTTTTCTTTACCTATTGAGAAGCCCATCGAAAAAAATATTAGCCAGTTGCCCAGCTTCGAACACGCAGATGGAAATATGAACCTTCCGAAGACCAAATTCAAAACCCGCCCCCTACAAGCCCCGAGAATTGAAGATAAAATAGAAGTAAAAGAAAAAGAAGCTGTTTTAACACTTCCTGAGCATTTGAAAAATGAGGAATTCAATTTTTTCATCGAAAGTTTGATGGCGGAAACGAAGCCGAATAAATTAAAAAATTCGTTTAAAAAATTAAATGACTTTGGTATTTTTGCTGAAAATAATGAGAAAAATAATAAAGGATACTTTTGCGTTAAATCCCCCATTACTAATCAAGTACATGTGTGTACCTATCATCACTTGCATAATTCAGAAAATTATTATGCCTCCATTTTTATGGCTGTGCGTCAGGTTTTAATTGCGGCAGATATTCTTGAAAGATGAGAAGGATAAAAATTCTGCCAATTATTAGTGGCGTATTTTACGCCATCTAATGCATCATTCATTAGACATAAAGCTTTTCTTTGCGCAGATCCAAATGCAGTAATTTGTCAAACATGGCAAGCACTTTTGGCTGGTCTTTTAGCGTCCCTGTCAAAGCCATGATAATTTTAATTTTTGAAATTTCACCAAGGGTACGGACATCCAATCCAGCGGCTGTTGCGCAAAGTAATGATGCGATCAATTGATCCCTAGGGAGATCCATGAAAATTTCGGTTAAAATTTCCTCTTGAAGGGGACTTAAATTTTGCATGGTATGCCCTCTTTCCCGAAGGCCCTTAATTTGATCTGAGAGACCTAATTTAATTAATTTTAATATCCATTGATTGCATTGTTGCTGTGGAAGTTCAAATCCATAATCCAACAGGCTAAGTGAGTTTTTAAAATAAGTGGGTTTTTTAAGTATGACATTAATGATTTTTTGGTAAAATTCCTGGCTAAATGTATAGCCCGATTCTGCCAGTTCATTAAAATCAGATAAATCATGCTCCATGACCAATATTTTGAATAATTTGTTCTCTATTTCACGGCTGACTTGTGCGACGGTTTCTTTTCCATCAATCGATTTTATAAAGTTCATATAATCTTTTGCTTCAAAAATATACTTATTTGACGCTTTGGGATTTGCGAGTTTGGCTCTATGCTTAGTGCTTTTAAGATTGGCTGCGCCAAACAGTATAATATTTTCTATTTCTTCATTATTTTCTTTGAGCGCTCTTTGAAGAGGAGACAAGTTTTCTTGATCTCTTACATCTAAGCGAGCACCATTTTCGACAAAAAGTTTTACGATCTCTGCATTTCCTTTTTTAATAGCATAAAAAATAAGGGGTATGCCCTTATAACTATCATTTACACTCAGGCCATTTTCAATAAGCAGTTTTAAAAAACCCTGATGCCCCATTAAAAGCGGAAGATAGAGGAGCGGAAAATTACTTGCCAATTGAGTAAGAATATGGATTTTCTTTTCGATCAAAAGGTTTAGCAGCGGTTCATTTGATGTTACAATGGCATGATCAATAGGCACCCTTCCAAGAGAAAAAGGGATATTCCATTCGTCGAGCCTTCGCCCTTCAATTAAAAGTTTTAAAATAGGAATATTAGAGGTGGCTAATTCATAACCTGTTATCTTCTTGGAATTTTGCATGTTTGGATTAGCACCGCATTTTAAAAAAAATTGGACAATCTCTTTATTACCCGATTGAATGGCATGATGAAAAAGGGGAATTCCTTTTTCATCCCTTGCATCAATTTCTATATTACTTGCCATTAAATCTTCTAAAGCCCGTAGATTTTGAGTTTTTATAGCAACAATGATTCCATTCAAAATAATTTGACGCCGTTTCTCTTTGTTTTTACAAGTCTCAAAAATTTTGCTTTTTTGATGAACAACTTCCAGGTCGTATCCTTTATGTATGATTGCTTCATAAAGTTCGGCTGATAAGGTTAATTTTTCATTCCAGAATAATTTTTGTAATTTTTCAAAAAAATCTTTTGCTTCCTGCCTGCCCGCGGCGTTAATTTTAAGTTGTTCCAAGTTTGGTGAGCAAGCTAAGGCAACCGGGTAGAATAATTGGCAGAATTCATCTTCCGAGATGGCTCTAAAATTTAGAGAATTTAAATCCTCACTGGTATCGATCACGTAGTATCTATCATAAGGGGCTTTGCATGCGATAAAAGGGCCTTGGTCAGTAGCTGCAATAATGACATTTTCTAGACATACGTTCTTATTATTGACCTGGCAACGCAATTTTCCCATTGCGAAAAGTTTGTTTGCTCCTGATCCTTTAGTAGAAATCTCTTCCGTTTCATGATGGGCCCTGTTCGCTAAAGTTTTTTGAATGATTGCGCTTAACTCTATGTTGGGCAGTTCAAGTCCATTCATGATATGAAAATTATTTCCTCCTCTTGATGCGAGCCCTACCCTGCCTGTTTGAATAGATTCATTGCTCAATGTAACAGGTGCAACCGACTGGCTAAAGAAGTAAAATTGTCTGTCTTCACTTCTATCGACAATCACTTCATTTTCAATAATATGATTTTTTTTCTGCTGTTTTAATTCTTTATCCACATCCATAGCTTGCAAACTGATAAAACCTGAGTAAGCTGCATGGGGGATGTCAGGATTATAGGAAGGGAGAATAAAAGATTGCATATTCATCAATTGGGCATTTTCGTTAGGAGAATCTTTACCCATAACCAAACTTCCAATTTCTCTTAGGTCTTTTTGTCTGAGTTGTTGGGGTTCGTGATTAAGCCCTCCTCCAGGATAAAGCTTAAGTGCCGCAAACTGCAGCGCTAAGTGTGGGGTCATATTGAAAGATGATGCGCTAGAAATATCGGAAGAGGATTTGATAATGACAGGGCATGTTACGTTTCCTATAGATGAGGTCACATGGCTCATATTTTCTCCTCCAATAAAGCACGAGGAAAGAAATAAGAATTCTAAACCATTTTTTGCAAGAATATCCCAATTGGCTTGAAAATTGGGAATAGAAAGTCCTGCAATATGCCCAGCTTCCTTTTTTGAAATTGAACTAGCTCCATGTCCAAACCAAGCAATCGGGCGGCTAAATCTTTGATCTTCGGTTTCTTTCAAAAAAACAGAAGATAAATCAAATGTTCCTTTTCCAGGCTGCTTTGCAAATTCTTGGATAAGAGATTTTTCCACTTTTTTAAATTCATCAAGATTTATCCCCTCATCTGTTAGAGAATGGGAAGGTGGAAGAATCATCACAAGGTCACCTTGTTTTTGAACATAAACAGTATACTTTCCTTGCAGCAATGTATTTTCTAAATTTTTACAAAGACTTTGATTTCTTAAAGCTTCGTAAAAGAGTTGTTTAGTTGTAAGAGTGGGGAGCTTTCCAAGTAGAGAAAGAACGAGATTAATTTTCATCGCTCCGTTCTCTGGTTTGTCATCTAAGTGAACAATAATGCTAAGAGGTGCTATAGTAATATTTTTATAGAGTGAAAGCGTTTGTTTTAGCAAAGCAAGATCTTCTGCTTTAGAATTTTTTATTTCCAATTCAAGAGCGACCTGTTTTTTTAATTTGTTAAAAACTGCTATTTTTGACCATTTTGGCGGAAGCTGTCCAATACTGCAGTCAAATACTGCGAGTGACTCTGAAAGAATATATTTGGGATGGTTGAGAGCCAGGCGCAAATTTGCTACCATTTCCTCTCTATTTTTTGGTGCAGGGCTGACTTCATGAATGATCCGAACCGCTTGACTATTCTTTCGATCCAAACCACATTTTGCTAATTCATCATGTGCAATAAATTTTATCCTAGGATCCTGATACAGCTTCATTTTTGCATTTGTGGTGTCACGTTGTTTTTCTAAAACTTCATTTCCAAAAGTGAGAAATTTAATCTTTTTTTTTAAATCGCCGAAAGAATGGCCGCATGTTGTATGAAGATAGTCAAGATCTTCTGTGAAATAGGCTACAATTAGCTTTATCGCATCTTTTGAACATTTAGGTGAATTTTTAGTAATAAGATTAACAATAATTTCTTTATCATTTGAACTAATGTTCATATTTTCTTCAGAAATTAATTTGATAGAATCTTGAATAAATGAAGTTTGCATCTTGAACTCTTTTTAAATAATAAAGATTATTATACCTATAAGGTGTTAAGAGACGATTAAGCTTTTGTTAATAATTAGATGTCATCCCTGAGAGTCATTAGAAAAAATAAATATTTGCAAAGAAAAAGGATTTAATCTGTTACCTCTCAATCTAAATGATGCAGTTACTATTTATGAATTATTTACGTAATAAAAAATGTCCTTTAATGAAAAACCAATAGCTATTACGAGAAGCCAAGAATAAATTTGGTACAGCAGGTTATAATTCCCTCCATATAAAAATTTCATCCGATATAGCTAATGGATTGAGGCATTTAGCTGAGCAAAGACATTTATCTGTTTCAGAATTAGTCCGCCTTGCCTTGAATTCTTGTTACCAAATTGAAATTCTTAATCTTAAAGCAACTGAAAAACAAGCACTAGAAGCCTTTCGCGGTGGCAATATCAGTTTGGGCAAACTGGGGCAAGTCATGGGAATGCATCCACTTAAATTAAGACAGTGGCTAGACGAACACAATATCCCTGAAAATAATTCATATAGCGAAAAAGATGTAGAACATGCTTAAGCAATCAAAGTGGTTTGCCAATACCGTTGTATTAAGCAACTTTGCTTTTGCCCACGCCGTTTCCCTGCTTGAAGTAAGGTATGGGAAAAAAATGAAAATACCGGAAGATGTCTGTCAAGAAATCATGAACGGAATCATTGAAGGATATCAATCACTAAATTCTATTGTTAATGCTATCAACGGCCAACAATTTGAAAAGATTACTTTGAATTCCAAAGAAAGAAAAGAATATTTTTCTTTAGCTCACAATCTTGGCAGTGGGGAATCTGCATGCATTGCGGCCGCAATAAATAGAAAAGGGGCTGTTATTTCTGACGATCGTGCAGCACGAAGTATTTGTAATGAAAAAAATATACCGTATACAGGCACTATTGGTATCCTTAAGGCTTGTTACCTTGATAAAAGCCTTACTCTTTCAGATGCAGATTCAATACTAAAAATTATGATAACAAATGGTTTTTATTCCCCTGTCCGCACCATCAGTGATATTCTTAATTATCAATCTTTTCAAAATTGATAAAGCCCCATTCGGTCAGTAAATCCTGATAAACACCATTTTCTCTAATTTTCTGCAGCCCCTCGTTAAACGATTCAATTAATTCTTTTCCCCTCTCGTCCTTCAGCGCAATAAGCCTTAACCCTTCATTGTTCAAGGGTGCAGTCGCAACTTTCAATTTCCCTTCATAAAATGTGTTTGTATAAACGTAAGAAGGCAAAGCAGGAAAGACTGCTCCGTCAATTTTTTGATCGTCTAAATCGGCCAATGCCCTCAAAATGTTATTATAAAGCTTGATATGAATCGTCGGATCTTTTTCCAAATTTAGAATGGCTGGGGACTTTGCCTGCACCGCAACGATCTTATCTGCGTTCTCATTCCATCCTTTTAACTTCTCTCTGGCCGAAATGATCAATACAGGACCAGTTGGAAAATAGGGTTCGGAAAATAAATAGGTAAGCTGGTTCATCATTGTAGGCTCTAAATTACTACTAATGCCATCTAATTCACGGTTATTTAAGCGCCCTAACAATAAATTGCCTGCAGTTGGCTTTAAAGTGAGGCGCATTTTTTCTTCATGAGCGATTGCAGTCAGCAGTTCAATATTGAATGCGGCCAGCTCCCTTTCTTTGTTCATTACATCAATAGAGGTCCATCTTTCATCCTGTCCGATAATATAGCAATTTCTAATGGCGTCTGAGGCTGAGCACCCCCGTATCAGAAAAAAAATGAGCAAAATTACAAAGGCAATCCCCACCCCTTTCAGCAGCTTCGAGGAGGAGATCCATTTATTTTTTATAACGTGAGTAAGGCTAGGCAAAATTAGAATTCCTTTTTCTTAGAACCTGATCATAGAGATTGAACAGGTTCTTAAACATCTCTTTCTTTTTTAAAAGCATAACAATCCCTCAATTTTTGTCCAACCCAGAAAATTTTATAAGTATATTTTTAAAAAACCCTCAGGATAGTACTTGAACATGAAATTCCACAAATTTTCAGAATTCTTTGTTTTAAATAAATTCCTATGCTAGGGTGAAATTTTTAAGACCCATACAGCAGAGAAGATCATCTATGAATACTTTAACCTGGTCTAATAATATCATTTCAACGGTTTCCCGTTTGGCAAAGCAAACTGTGCCGAGTACTGATATGAAACAAGTAGCGAGCCTGATCTTAAGCGGGGGCGAAGGGACACGCCTGCACCCTTTAACTTTAAGCCGTAGCAAACCGGCGATTTGCTTTGGCGGGAAATACAGCCTCATCGATGTACCGATTTCAAATTCTCTGCACTGTAAATGCAATAAAATTTTTGTCTTAACGCAATTCCTCTCTTCTTCCCTCCATCATCATATATTTCAGGCCTATTTGCAAGGAGGAAAAGGAGATTCGATCGAGATCTTAACTGCAGAGCAAAAACCGTCCCAAAAAAGTTGGTTCCAGGGCACAGCAGATGCCGTGCGCCAAAATATGAATTATCTTTTAGAGAGCCCCGTAGAATATTTTCTTATTTTATCTGGCGACCAGCTTTATAATATTGATTTTTGCGAAATGCTCCGTTTTGCGCAAAAAACTGACGCTGATACAGTTGTGGCGGCTTTGCCGGTTTCCGCTGCAGATGCGCCCCGCATGGGCATTTTAAAAGTTGATCAGCGGAGCTTTATTAAGGAATTTTATGAAAAACCGCAAGATAAAGAGCTTTTAGAAAGCTTGAAGAGCAATCCTCAAACGCTTGAAAAGGCAGGCGTCGAGCCCGGCAGCAATCGGGTTTATCTAGGGTCAATGGGAATCTATCTCTTCAAACGCCAGGCTTTAATAGATTTGCTTACTAACGATGGCCGTGAAGATTTTGGAAAGCATTTAATCCCCACTCAAGTAGCAGCCGGGAAAGCGGCAGCTTTTATCTATGATGGTTATTGGGAAGACATCGGAACGATTAACAGTTTCTATGAGGCTAATTTAGCTTTGACCGATCCCAATCCCCTTTTTAATTTTCACAATGAATTAAGGCCGATCTACACCAGCCGTTATGATCTGCCCCCGGCCAAATTTTCGAATTGCCAGCTTACCCAGACTATTCTCTGCGAAGGTTCAATGATCGAGGCGGATGAAATCACCCATAGCTTATTAGGGCCCCGAAGTGTTGTTCATAAAGGGTCGATTATCCGCGATTCGTATTTAATGGGAAATGACTTTTATTGTTCATCCATGAAAGATAATCAGGGCCACTTCTCTAATCCCCAGATTGGTGAAAACTGCATTATTAAACGGGCAATCCTTGATAAAAATGTGCATTTAGGTAAAGGTGTTCAGTTGATCAATAAACAAAAATTAACGCACTATGACGGCGGAAATGTGTTCATCCGGGATGGAATTATAATTGTTCCACGCGGTGCCTCCCTTCCCGACGGATTTATCCTATAAGCTGAACTTATGCCGATTTGGGCCATTGCTGATCTCCATTTGTCTTTTGGTGTTCCTGATAAGCACATGCGTGTGTTTGGCCCCCAATGGGAAAATTATACTGAGAAAATTGAAGATGCGTGGCGAGCGACTGTTGCAGAAGACGATCTAGTTTTGATCCCTGGAGACATTTCGTGGGCTATGCGACCTGAACAGGCCAAACCAGACCTCGACTGGATTGGACATCTCCCAGGCATCAAAGTGTTTTTAAAGGGAAATCATGATTACTGGTGGTCCTCCCTAGCAAAGCTAGCTCCATTTCTACCTCCTTCCTGCCATTTAATTCAAAATAACAGTTTCACCTGGAAAGGGGCTAGTATTGCAGGTACTCGCTTGTGGGATGTTCCTGGACTTAATTTTAGCTCTGCCATACATTACAAGGCCGTAGAATGTGTTAAATTGATTGAAAAAGACCAGTCGAAAGAGAGTGAAATTATATACCTACGAGAGTTAAGCCGTCTTGAAACTAGCCTGAAATCGATGGACGGGAATGCAGCGGTGCGGATTGCGATGACTCATTACCCTC
The DNA here is from genome assembly GCA_013695355.1 of Candidatus Protochlamydia sp. Classification (GTDB taxonomy): domain Bacteria; phylum Chlamydiota; class Chlamydiia; order Chlamydiales; family Parachlamydiaceae; genus Protochlamydia. Next base: position 45,074 of record JACDAQ010000026.1, on the reverse strand, counting down.
CAGTGGGGCCGCAACTACAGGAAACAGCTGCAAGTCGTTTGTTGGAAAAGTATAAAATTCAGATATGCGTTTTTGGGCATCTTCATAATGTTAAGCCAGAAGTGCAACTATTTGGAAATTTAAATGGCATTGATTATCAATTGACGGCCTGTGATTATCTTGAGCGTTTTAGACCGATCAAAATTGCTGAAATGCCATATTTTTAAAGAAGGGAGAAAAGGAACGGTAGCCCAGGTTAAGACCTTCCCTCTCTCTGTGTTCTCTGTGGGCTCTGTGGTAGTCGAATTGGTCTAATTCACCAACATAGGTAACAATTTGATTCGCCTACATGGGTAACCGCCTATCTTTTCGTTTACCCTTATTTTGTCATTAAAGGATAATATATTAACATGATAAGCAGGATCGCTGAAGCAGCAGGATAAGAAGGATAAAAATCACTTTTTCAACTTGCCCTTCCTGCCGCTTTAGCGATCTTGCTTATCATGTTTATTAAACTTCTTTCAAAAGATCAATTCATTTATATTAAATTATTCAAAATTTGAAATTTTCATTTTTTATAGGAGGTGGGTTAGCTTAGGTATAATTTTAAATTTTTTCATCTTTAAGATTTTCTTCTGCGAGAAAATGCGTTAAAGCATGATGTTCATAGGATTCCTGATATTTGCCATCAGCGGATTGATACTTTGTTGTGGTCCCGAAATTCTTATCCCTAAAAAGGATTTGGCCATTAAAACCAAATATTGTCTCTTGAATTTTCTTGGCCATATAATAACCCATGGCTTTCTCTGATTTGTGAGCAGCATAATATTCATTTTTTTCTTTCATTTCGGAACTAAAGACTATAATCGGCCGCTTGCAAAAGGTAGCAATATAATTGGCCAATAATCTTCCAGTCCTTCCATTCCCATCTGCAAAAGGGTGAATTGATTCAAATTTTTGAAAGGAGCTTCCTAAAAATTTGCAAAATTCAGTATCATCGCTAAGCTTTTTTTGATCTTTTAAGCCTTCATTGATTTGCTCCACTAAGTGATCTAAAAGTGTGGGTACTGCTGAAAAATCAGGGGGAATATGGGAGCCGATTCTTACATTTTTCTGCAAAGAATGACTTCTAATATGACCTATTTCGTTTTCATCGATAATATGCCCGCAAGAAAGCTGTTCGCGAGTTAATAAACCTTGCCAGGATTTAATTTTACCAACTGTAAGAGGTTCACAGTTTTCCGCCATTTGCTGTGAATTGATCAAAGCCTCAAAATGCCCTTTGCCAACGACCTGAAATTCTTTTTGTTTGTGATAATCAATCTCGATGATCCCTTCAATTTGATTGCTTTCATTAAGAAACTGCATCATGCGATCAAAGGTATTTTTTTCAAAGCTAGTTGGTAAAAACATAAATCTCCAGAGTATATTGTTAATAATTAAATATTATATTAAACCATCTTTTTTTTCCAACAAATTTATATTTAATAAAATACAAAATAAACTGTGTTAACTATTTTAGTTATAAAATTTACAAATAAATAAAATTAGTATTATAATCATTATTATAAACTTATTTTTTGATTGGGATATAATATATGAATAATTATGCCAACATTTTTGGGGCAGTCGAATGGGGAGCGCTGCTTCATACTGTTACAGAAAATTCTCCCCTTGATATAACCCATGGTCAATTAATCGCTTCTGAAGCTAATTTTGAAATTAAGGTTCTTAATCCAATTAATTCTGAAGAACTTAAATTGGAGCTTGGAGATATAATAAAAATTTCTTCTCAAATTTTATTAAAGTATCCTAATGGGGCAGTTGAAATTGAGAAAGGATTAAAGCATCTTGAAGAAAAAGTAAAATTAAGTGTCGACGAACATAAATATTACGGAAAAAGTTCAAATAGCGAAGCAATTGGTTTTTATTTAGAACTTGAAGAATTTTCTGAAAAAATAAATGCGACGCCCGAATTACAAATAAAAAAACAGCTGATCAAGCTTAGTAACCAGGACATATCGGCTGACCCTATCATTCAGATCAAAAATTTGATTAAAGAAAATAAAAATTTATTATTTGAATTGACTGAGGCTAAAGAGAGTTTTTTTGATCTTGTCAGATATAAATATCCTGTTGAAGTTTTAGCGCAATTCTTAGAAGAAATTTTTCTCGACGTAACGCTAGATAAAAAACACGTTGCTCAACTTAATAACTTTATCTTTAAAGAGGATCTGGCTGAAAACTCTTCATTTTTTAAAAAAATGATGACAGGAGAAAAAGCGAACACTATTTTTGACATTATAATTAAAGATTTTACCGAAGTTGATATAAATAAAGAACTCAGAAGAAAATGGCAAATTCTTGATTTTGCCCATACATCGACTAGGTATGAATATATTTTTCTTAAGTCTGAAAATTTATATACCTCTACGGTAAAACAAGCCGATCTGTGTATTTCAGAATTTTCTTTTAGTGATACAGTTAAAAACAAACTATCATCAAAAAATTCTTATCAGTATAAAAATTGGCTAGCAATGAGACAACAGAGTTCATCTTCTTTAATTTTAGGGGATAAAGCAAAAGTTTATGCGGGAAATTGGAATAAAGCAGAAGATTCCCGATCCTCTTATGTCAAGCGGGATAAAGGTTCGCAAGGTTGGTTTGATTGGAGCAACATTCAAGTTTTGCACTTAAAAATGTGCAGGGGGGAAGAAGGGATCGAAAATCCAGGTCAATTGAGGGAGGGAATTGTACGTACAGGAGGCACTTGGGTCAATATTTATTGTCCGCATCAATATTTGGAGGAAAATGTAGAAAAATTTATGGGCTGGTTTAATAAGGGTCTTATTTTATGCGAGGAAAAAAAACTCAATCCTATCATTTTTGCCGCTCAAACCTACCAAAGACTTGTTTCACTGCACCCTTTTGAAAATGGCAATGGAAGAATTTCCCGCATGCTCATGGATTATGTGCTGGAAAGATTTGATCTTCCTCCCCCTGTTCTTGGAAAAGATATTTTAGACGCTGTATTTCCACTAGATCAGCCTAAAAAAACACAGGATCAAGACCAATTTATTTTTAAAATTATTACTGGAATTGAGAACAGCATAAAAATATTAAAGTGAATTTTTTAGGAACAAGGCAATTTTTTCCAGGGCCTCTTCCCCCAAACGGATCTGCTTGCTAAAGCTGATAAATCCATGGATCGTTGGATATTGCAGTATTGTAACTGCGACACCAAATTTTTTTAATTTATATGCATAGTCTAAACCCTCGTCCCGCAGTGGATCATAATCAGCTATAATGATAAGAGTGGGAGGCAGCCCTTCTAATTGAGCTTGCAAAGGAGATGCGTACTTGTTTTTCCCCTCTTCTTCACCTAAATAGGAACTCCAAAACATTTTCATTGATTCACGTGTTAATAAATACCCTTCGCCATTTTCATTATAAGATAAGGTATCAAAGCTATAATTGGTCACTGGATACAATAATACTTGGGCTTGCAGGGTAGGCCCTTTGCGATCCCGGGCCAGCAAAGCAGTCGCTGCAGCAAGATTCCCCCCGGCACTATCTCCACCAAGGGTTAAACGGGCAGAATCTCCTCCAAATTCCTGAATATGTTCTGCCGCCCAAAGAAGGGCTGCATAACAATCCTCCAAAGGTTGAGGGAAAGGATGTTCCGGAGCTTTATGATAATTAACAGATAGTACTAGAAAACCAGAGCGGCAGCAGATCTCTCGGCACTGAGCATCATTGCTTTCAAGATTACCTGAGACCCATCCTCCTCCGCCAAAAGCAATATAAACAGGGAACGGACCTTCCCCGAAAGGGGTATATAGACGGCAGGGAATTAATCCTAAATCTCCCTGAATGAAAATATCTTCCGTTTTTTGGACAGGAACTGAACTGGGGAGGAAAACTACTTTTCGCAATGCTTGAATGTCGACATTACACGATTTTACTTTATTGAATGCATGAAGAAAAGTTTTGGTCTCTGGATCCATATTAATTTCAACATCAGAAGAAAAAACAGCATTAAAAGGAATAGCAAAAAGGAAAACAAGCATACATGAAAACAAAAGCAACAAAATTCCTATTTTTTTTGCCGCTCTTGCTTTCATAGATTTTCCTATTTAATTTTACTAACGGACCGGGCAGGCTCCCAATGAGCAAACTTCAGTCAGATCATCATCTCGAATATGAATTCCTGAGTAATCAATTTCTTTAAGCTTAGATACATACTCATCATAAGCCCCTTTTGTCACAACTTCCTGAGGCAAATAAGCATATCCTAAATCCTCAGCATTTTTGGTTGGATCATTCCGGAAAAGGAAAGAAACGCCGACATAGCAGTCCCAATTTTTCATAAGCCAATCAATAATTGCAGGAATTTCCTGAGGGTCGTAAGAGACGGTATTGGAAACATTCTGCTCGCACCAGGTGGTCTGCAGTAAGCTATACCATTCGAGCTGAGAGATCGCCGAATCATTGTTCACTTCTACTTCTTCGACGATGCCATTTTTTCGGGTTACATTCATTCGTGTAAAAGGGACATTTTCAAATTTCACGGGAAATTTAACCAAAACAGATTCTGGTTCATAGGGTTTTTCAATCACGTTATAGCCCGCCGAACGAAATTTGTCGACCAGAGGATCGTGTTTAGAGTAAGTAATGTTATTGAAAACATATTTTCCCAAAGGCATATGAATACCTTCCGGCACTTCCCCCCACTCCTCTGTCCCCATAATTTTGCTGACAGTTCCGCTTGGCTTAATGCAAGTTACATTCTTAGGCAAAGGAGAATTGAGCTCATTAGCCATGCTGTAAGCTGCGCTGACAGTAATATTACGCATCCGTTTGAAGTCATAGGCGGTCAAATCAGGACGGGCGCGCACGCCTGTCAGCCCCACACCGCATAAATGTAAAAAATCATTGTTCAGGTGCCAGGCTTCCTGCAGGATTTCGTCGCGCAAATTGACCATTGTCTGCCGGTAATTCATCCTTCCGGCCAGATAAAGGGCCCGCTCTAAACCGACTTTATCTCCTTTGAATGCCAGGACGTTCACTTCTGTAAGGTTGCAAAAACTTTTGTTGCCAAGTAAAATTTCAACGCAAGGATTGCATCCTTTAAACCAGGGAGCTCTTCTTTCAGCTTCAGCAGCATTGATAATCCCCGGCTCCGATCCGCCTGAATCAAGCATCAATTGAAAGACCTTTTCCAATTCATGCCTTGAAGGCTTGGTCCGGAAAAGCAGGCTGTTATTCGATTGCTGTCGATGCGCATTTCCTTTCAGCCACCATTCTTTTTTAGCCAAAGCAAACTCGTCCCATTCTGGCTGACCATATTCAAATAAGGCAATTTGAGCTGATCTGCGGCTGGAAAGGATCGTTCCTAACCAATTGACAATATCCAAAATATCCATACGGGTCAGCAGTTGGTCTGCTCGGTCGGAAAGAATTTTCGCAATGGCTTTAAAAGCTTTGGCAATTTGTTCGTCTCCAGATGATATCCATCCATATCCCTTTAGACGGGTGCCTGCAGGACGGATTTCTGAGAAGTCTAAAATAAGCCTTCTGGCAGGAAATTTACCCGCCACTAATTTACCTACTGCTTTGGCCCATGCAATGGCTGAATCGCCAATTTTTATTGTCCAGGTTTGCGTGCTCTGATCATATGTTTCGACGTTTTGCTGAACGCCCCCTTTATCTGTTTTAGCGGAGCGGATCACCTTGATTTCCTGCAGTGGACGTCGGAAGCCATTCAATGTGCCTGTGATCGGCCTGAAACCTACGCCGCAGCCTTGCAATAAAAGCCAAAGCACATCAACGACATCATAAACAGTTTCAACATGGGTATACGAACAATTGAACATGCTGGATTCACGCGTACGGCTAAGCTCTGTCCCTCCCAGCCAAAGGGTTCTCCCGGCAGGAGCTATATAGCGCCCTTCGATCAAAGCCCGGACTTCTTCCAGCTCATCTTCTTGAATTTCATTAAGAGTTCGCCCTACTGCCCTTTCCCATAACCAACGCTGATGGCAGACGACCCGGTCAACCACTTGTTCCCATGACTCTAATTGGGTATCTCCTTCTCGAATCGGCCGATGATAAGTTCGCAATGCAGTGGCCATTGCACGGGCTGTGGGTTTGGTCATAATGACTCTCTCCTTTAAGGTATTATTTTGGAAAATACAACATATTGTATTTGAAAGCTTAGGCAATCACAAGCAGTTGTAGTAAAACGCCTAGGTTATCTCCTTTTTAGACCATTAAAGTCAAGATGCAGTTTTTATTTTACCTTCTCAGGACACCTTCTGAAGCAATTTTTAAACCATTGGTTTATAATCGCTTCCAAGAAAAAGATAATTTTTATAGGCTTTTTTCAAAGGTTTAGTTTTCAAGGATTTAGAACCTGTTCAAAATCCGATCGAAGATTTTGAACAGGTTCTTACAGTGCGCTCTAAATCTCAAAGATTTTAATCAGCTGGAGTAAATCGGGGTCTTGCTGGTCGACAAGTTGATTGGAAGAAGGGGTTCTTTTATTAAGCAGTTCATTTAAGGCATTTGCTTTTAGTTCCTGATCATTGAATTGCGCATAATCAGCACAAATATGCAAAAGGTCCTGAAAATCCTCTTCTGTATTGAGAAGTTTAATTGTCTGGACCAATATCTCTTTAAAAGTTTCTGGATCGCCAATTTCTGACATAAAAGAAAGAATTTCTAGATTGAATTCAAGATCATTTTCCTCTAAAAAATCTTCCATTATTTGTACCAGGTGCTTGCCGGCAAGTTTGCTATTAGTCTGTGCTATGAGGCGAGTGCGTAGCAGCTCAAACCACTTGTTACCTTCCAAATAGGCTGAAAAATCATCCAATAAATCATAGGCGTAGGATTCATTGTCTTCTTCAATTTGTTCAGAAATAAAATCATACAGGAATGTCTCAATGTCATTGGCAAAATAGGTAGTGATAAGCTGAAAAGCTTCCTTCGCGGGGATGCCCTCATCGACATTGTCTTCCAATATCAAAACAAAGCTGGACAATGCATCGTAGAGATCTGCCGGATATTGCAGTTCTCCTTTATCATATAGAAAAATTTGAAGGTCAAGTTCATTGCAGAGGATGGAAACGGAAGGTTTTTCACTCATGAAGCGGCGCCATAGCTCAAAAACAAGCAAGTAAATTTGATCTTCTGTTTCAGCTGTAAGCTCCCGGTCCCCGATCAGTTGTTCTGTTAAATCTTCAGGAGAATCTGATTCATCGGCATAGGCAATAAAACCTGTGCGGTCTAAATGGATATCGAGTAATTTAAGCCGGTCAAAAAGGAGAGAGAATGGCAGAATGCGATAGTCTTCCACCTGCCATGGTTCGACGCTTAAGTTAGGGTCATTCAGCCAATTCATGCGCAGAAGATTGTATAATGCGCGTCTTTCTATGGATTTCATATTACTCGACTTGTATAAAATAATTTCATTGATAAACATTTTATTGTACCACGAACCAGTGTTTAAAAACACATTTCTTATGCATCATCTTTTCAATTAGGGTTTTGAAGTCCCGTTAATAAAAGTCGATCAAACGCAAGGACGAAGCAGGTACGTAGCCCACTCTACCGTCAAAATTGATCACTTTAAGCCAAAAACCCATTTCTACTGCTTCCATCACACGTATTTTAGATCCCATTAAAAGTGGAACTTCTGATAATTGAGGCTGCAGCAAATTAGGAGCTCGGTAAAGGCCAGTCGATTGGATGAATATGCCATAAATTGGCGCAAAATAATGCGTCGTAAATAAATTGATTCCGGATGTAATAAGAATTACCCCCGCCAGCATAGCTAGCTTTTTCAATAATAAAAAGGGACGCCAAATAAGTAAGGTTATAATAGAAAGCGTGAATAGACTCATCCAAAAAAAGAAAGTCAACCTTTGCCGGAATGAGAAATAATGGTCAAAAAGCAGTCTTTCGGATAGAGAGGGCGGCTGAAGAAAACCGAGCCCAAGCTTAGTTTTTGCAAGGTTAGCACGCTGATTGATAAGTTCATCCTGCGGCCTAAGCTGAAGGGCCCGCTCATAATAAAGGATGGACCAGGCATATTCCCCTAGTTGAAAATAGGTATCGCCTATGGCCTGAAAAAGCTTTTTGGACATGACAGAAGGAGATTTTTCAATTTCAAGATAGGCCGAAAGGGCTTCATTAAAGTTGTTCTTCCGTTCCTGGAAGTTCGCAGCTCTCTCAGCCCGCTCATAGCTAGAATTGGCTTCTGTGAGAAGCTTGTCGAGGGGTAGGTCAGTTTGATATAATTCTGAAAATAAAACAAAAGGAAAAAGCAAAGAAACTATAACCGATCTGATGAGTTTGGACATAATAATCTTGCTCCCAATGCTGCGAAAAAATTAAGCACTGTGTTTTGTAGACCGATTAACATGCAGCGAAAAAAATGGCAATAAATATTTTATTTTCTTTTACTTTCATCTCATCTATCTTCACTTTTTAAAAATTATTTGCAAATGAGGAATGAGTTTTGAAAATCAACAAAAGCAAAGGTACGAAGACACAAAGAGGGAAAAGAGAGCCAAATTCACTAGGTAACGGTTTGAATTGCCTACATGAGTAACAGACTCATAACCCGCTGGTCGCTGGTTCAAGTCCAGCTTGCCCACTTTTTTAAACCACATTCACAACTGTGCTAAAATAGTGTTGTAGTGTCTTGTTAGATTTGGCTAAAAAGGTGTACCACTGCCGTGGACCACTAGTGGACCAAATAATCACAGCAAGCCACAGGAACCAACATCAATTTCCTCAGAAGTTTCAGTAGTTGACCCAATTTATTTATATAAAGATAGGGTCATCAATATGAAACAATTAAAAAAAATCAAAAGCCGTCTTCCTCCTGGAATCAACGTTCGCATCAGTTCAAAAAATGTTCTCTCCTTTAGAGTCTGTTTCCGAAAGAAAGGTTTTCCAGAAGAGATAGAAACATTTTCTGATGAAGAACAAGCCAAAATGTGGCTGGCTAAAAGCAGCAAGAAGCCTTTACTGAATAAAAATTGGCACTCAGGACTGTTTTTATTTGCCTGTTCAAAATATTTTATAATAGTGTGGGAGATGCGACGAATTTCGGCATCTTCAATCCATGGAAATTATCCCAAAATGTTTGCGATCTAAAGCCATGGGCTAAGTAGGGGAACTTAGCGATAAATGCACGTATCTCAGGAGCTTCCGACACAGATAAAAGAAGATCAACACGAAAGGTTTTAATCAATGCTTTGGCGTAATCCTCATCATCTATAGAAATTAGTGGATTAAATTGTCCCCCAGCTGTGATAAAATTGAGCTTCTTACTGGACGAAAGCGTAAATTATAATTTAATACCTTCATGTTCATTACTCGATATTTTAATAGACAGTATTTATAGATCTTTTTTTCATATTTTGTAATCACCAAATCGATTTTTCTTGATTTGGTGATAAAAAAAAGATAAGATTGGTTTATCACCAAATAAGGATTAAAAAATGCAACATTCATTTGTAGGGCGGAAAAGAGAGCTTCAAATCCTTGGAGAGCTCTTTAAGAAAAAATCGGCAAGTCTTGTGGTTATCCGAGGAAGACGTCGCATTGGAAAAAGCCGTTTAGCTCAAGAGTTTGCTCAAAAAACACCTCATTATGTTTTTTCTGGGCTTCCTCCTACAAGTGGGATTTCAGCTACTGATCAAAGAGAGGAGTTTGCACGTCAAATACAACGAGAGGTGAAAATACCTCTTCCAAGAGCTGATGACTGGGGTGATTTGTTTTGGCACCTATCTCAACAGGCTCAAAAAGGAAAGATCGTTCTTGTTTTAGATGAAATTAGCTGGATGGGTTCAAAAGATCCCACATTTCTTGGAAAGCTCAAGACTGCATGGGATCTTTACTTCAAAAATAATCCTCAACTAGTCCTTATCCTATGTGGATCGATTTCCAGTTGGATTGAAGAAAACATTTTGAGTAGTACAGGATTTATGGGAAGAATTTCTCTAGATATTATTTTAGAAGAGCTTCCTTTATATGAATGTAATGAGTTTTGGAATGCAGAACAAAATAGAGTATCTGCTTTTGACAAACTTAAAGTCCTTTCTGTGATGGGTGGTGTTCCTCGATATCTTGAAGAAATTATACCTAGTCAAAGTGCTGAGAGCAATATTCAAAGATTGTGTTTTCAAAAAGAAGGTTTTCTCTTTAGTGAGTTTGAAAGGATCTTTTCAGATTTATTCTCAACTAGAAGTACTATTTATAAAACTATCGTTGAAAGACTTGCTGACGGTCCTTGTGAACTTAAAAATGTCTATGAGGCTTTGAAGGTTGAAAAAAGTGGTGTCATATCTGGTTATATGGAAGATCTCGTTACTGCTGGATTTGTGTCACATGATTTTACATGGCACCTTAAGACCGGTAATGATTCAAAATTAAGTCATTACCGTCTTAAGGATAATTATTTAAGATTTTATCTCAAATATATAGAACTCAATAAAAAGAAAATTGAAAAACAGGGACTGAAGTTACTGCCTCAATGGCAGTCAGCTATGGGATTGCAATTTGAAAATCTTGTACTCAGCAACCGAAAAACGGTACAAAAAATCCTTGGTATTGATCCTTCTGAAATTGTAAATGACAATCCATTTTTTCAACGGAAAGCAAATGGTCGACAAGGATGTCAAATTGATTACATGATCCAAACCAGATTTGGAACGTGCTATCTCTGTGAAATCAAATTCAACAGCCAAGAAATCACCCAAAGTGTCATAGATGAAGTTAAACAGAAAATACTAAGCTTAGCACTTCCTAAGAATATATCTGTAAGACCTGTATTGATTCATGTAAATGGCGTGGATGCGACAGTATTGGAAAGTGATTTTTTTTCTTCCATTATTGATTTTAACGAACTTCTACACAAACATTGAGCATGAATATGAAAAGATGGTTTATTTCTGATACACATTTTTCACACAAAAATATCATCAGGTATGCTGGAAGGTCTTATGAGACAGTCGAAGAAATGAATAAAAGCCTCATTGATAATTGGAATCAATCTGTCGATGCAGATGATCAAGTATTTTTTCTAGGAGACTTTGGACTTGGTGATGTTGAGCATCTTCATTCCATCTGTTCTCAACTCAAAGGCCATAAAATTTGTATTCGTGGCAATCATGATCGAAAAGCAAGCCATATGATGCGAGTCGGATTCAATCTCGTTTTGGAATCCGCATTTTTAAAAATAGGCCAACACAATGTTGAGCTTATCCACATTCCTTCCAATCCAAAACCTCCTCACTTTCAATTACACGGTCATGTCCATGAGAAAAGACCAAAAAAGATTGTATCCAATCAACTTAACCTCTGTGTTGAAGTTTGGGATTATAAACCAGTCTCTGAAAAAACGTTACTTAGCATTTTGGACAAGGCTTCTTCAGTGCAGATTCATTGCATAGAATAAATTTTCGTGGGTTTTCGTTAGTAGATTGTACATGCCCCAAATACCTTCCAACTGTTCAATAATTCAAGCTGTTTAATATTTTCAGAACTGTGAAAATTCAGGTCAAATCCGTGGGCCACTGGTGGACCAAATAGGGACAGTAAGTCACATCAAATGACATCAAATTGACATGGACGAAAAGGGGTTTTCCGCTGCATAGGAGTTGCTGTCAGCTACTGTAATTTGCGGTGATTTAGGAAGAGGGAAGGGACTCATAACCCGCTGGTAGCTGGAGCACATGGCAATTATTCGTAAAAAAGGAAAAAAATGGCAGGTAGCTATCCTAAAAAAGATAAATTTCCTCCCGGTTATAAATCAGGTTTTTCCACCAAACAAGAAGCTAAAGACTGGCGGCTAATGAAGAAGCTCGATGTCAGCAAGCTAATTATTTGATCTGGCGATAGGCTATGGGCTTTGATTGGTATAGAAGCCGAGACATGCTCAACGGGATATTAGAGACACAAGCTCGCCAGCATTCTATGCTTCTGGAGGCAATAGGGATGCTTATCTTGCCTTCTTGCCATTTCACTCATTTCCCGAAGGTTTCTACGGCTATGTAAAGTGAGTTTTTAAAGCAATTACAAGCAAGACCAAAGCTCCCCTGAAAAAACCAATGGGACTGCCAGGAGTGGAACGAGCACCTAGAAAACTGGGAAGTGTGCTCCTTAAATACTGTTCATATTTATTAAATTCGTCTCAAAGAGAGACTTATAAAAAAATAAAATTTCCAAAATTTCTAATGGTTAATTCCCCCTTTCAAAACAGAGAGGGGGAATATTGCTTAGCTATAGATTTTGATCAGCAAATTCCCTCATAGCTTGCGCCATATACTCAGCAAGCTGCGGATGGTACGGATCTAATTGTTTTCTGAATGCAGGGTGTTCTTGGTATAGCTGCGCCATCGCTACGTACACCTCTTGCGTAGTATTTTGAAGCTGCTCTGTAAAAGTGTGGTGATTTTTCATAATCCGTTGCACTTGATCGGAAGTGGGAGTTAGCCCCTTTTCAATACAAAGAACGAGCTGTTTAAATATGGTATGAGCTGCCTTAGTAGTCTTTTCATAGAATGCTTTTCCTTTTTTTTCAACATCCTGAATATTTTTCGTAGGAGTTTTAATGCTTTTTCCAACGATTTCTTCAGCAGCAAAATAAGAAGCCCCTTCTTTTGCTTTCTTCACAAGAGTGATATTAAAACCATCAAAAATCTCTTTGTCTTTCATTTTTTTCTTTCCTTTTAAATGCTTGATCGTTTTATCGATGGTTTTAAGTAGCAACGCCATTTTCTCCCATTCTTGATTCAAAGATTTTCTGTGAGAATAAAGAGCCGAAAGCTGGTCAAAGTCATTTCGTCCCATAACCTTTTGGATCTGCTTTAAAGTAAACCCCAGTTCTTTAAAAAATAAGATTTGTTGTAGCTGCAAGAGCTCTTTTTCCTCATAGTACCGATATCCATTAGAACCATAGTATGCAGGTTTTAATAAACCAATTTCCTCATAGAAATGAAGAGTACGTATTGTCACTCCGGAAAGTTCACTTAATTTTTTAACTGTATAAACCATCGATTTCCTCACCTTTAATCTCCCTTTGAGTTTAAAGGATAAGTCCATTATAAGGAATAACCTATACGTTAGGGTCAAGCAGCTTGCATCAATTTGTATGATTTAAAGAGATATGACAAGAGAAAGATGGTTGCGGGTCTTGCGCCATAGATAGGATCGCAAGAGATTTTCAAAATGAATTCCCAGGAATCGAAGGATTTTCTAAGACAAATATGGGCAGAATGAGATCCTTTTAACTGGCATATTCAATTTCCCCACAAGCTGTAGGTAAATTAGAAGATCTGCATAGAGGTTGCTGTCAGCGCGTATGCCGTTTATCCTCTTTTACCACAGCTGCTTTGCCCGCCGGATCACATCCGCCAAAGAAAATTTTTTTTCCGAACTGTATTGAAGCGACTGCAGATATAAAATAAAACTTCTGATCTCTCCCCACGATCCCTTCGTTGGCAAATCTTCCACATCAGCCCCCCGATTAGGCAGCACCCCTTCTTCCCAAACTTTCCACCAATAAGCTGTTTCAACCAAATGCACCACTTTGCTCGCAGGAAGGGACTTGGCTTTTAGGGCTTTAGCAAGCCATTTTTCACTCTCTTTTACTATAATACGGGGACGGTTCGACCAATGTCTGTGCCACAACACTTGTAAAAACAGCCAAAGTAACCCGAAAGGAATAATAAGCAGCGTCCAGTAAGTTTGCAGCCAGGGCAAATAAAGGTCTCGAGGTGAGACCGGGCTGCCTTCAATTTCCAAAGGGCTTAATGGCCACGCAGCCGAATTCCATATCATTTCATCATTCAACTGGGTTGTAGAAGCTAGATCAGCTTTCGGGGGAGCTGCTTTTTTTGGTTCGATAAAAATTTCTAATGGAATTGGAGAGGTATTTACAACCACATATTGCCCTTTTGCAGGGTCGAAGGAGGCTATTTCAAAAGATGGAATCTGCTTGATAAATCTTGAAATAGCCGTCAGACTGATGGCAAAGCGTTTTATCCCCTCTTTGATCTCTCCGGCAGGTGATGGATCGTTGGAGCGAAAAAAGCCGCTAAAACCTGGCTGGCAGAAAAAATCTGGCAGCCTGAACTCTTCTAAATTTTCCACATTGGAAAGGGCCAATTCTAAATCGATCTTATCCCCTAAATTTCTTTTTGAAGGGCTTATCATTTTAATTTCCGCATGAATACTACCCAGCGCTCCATTAAAAGAAAAAGGTTGATTTTCTATTGGGAATGGTCTGACCTCAAGTTCAACGGCCGGCGCATGCGCCTCCAATAAGGAAGAGATGTAAATTTTATTTCCTAACTCGTCCAATTGATAAGCATAGCCGGCGATACTGGAAGGGCCAAAATTAAATTTCCCTGTTTGCGCGGCGACTATTTCCTGTACAATATCCTGAACGGTCGTCCGGTCAAGCTGGTAATCGTCAATTCTGGCATCGCCCACTTTTTTGAATTGGCTGGCATGCACAAAAGGGAGAAATGAATGCGTTAGATCCACATTGCGGTTGTATGATATACGGTAAAATAATTTAGCTCTTTGGCCCGGATAAAGGATTTTAGGCCCCTCAATCCCTGCCTCAAGGCGAAAAATAATGGAAGCTGGTTTGACTAAAGATCGAGGGCGTGATTGAACTTTATGGATTCCAGGATTGTGCCGAGAATTTGGTAAAGTTTTTTTCTCCAGACTGCGTACTTCATAGGCAATAGGAAGGCTTTCAACTGTGTGCTTTCCGACTTTGGCCTTTATTGCAGGCAAGATATAGAGACCTTTAGGCTTAGGGTCTAAAGAAAATGAGTAGAAAGAAACAACAGTATTTTGCGAACCGGCAGTCATGGGAGCTTCCAGCAATAATACAACAGGGAGCGACCGCCCGCCCAACTCAAAAGAAGCGGGATCAACTTGATCACGTGAGTCATGCGTGAGGGTTATCAACCCTTTTAAAGTCTTATCTTCAATATTAGTCTCTTCCATGCTGACTTCAATTACAGAAGCCGCAAAAATAAAATAAGGAAAGCAAAGCATAAAAAAGATTGCCCAATTAAGTATCTTTACCATTTGTTCCCTTCGCGGACCTCCTCCCCACCCTCCTGCTCGGACTTGTCCTGGGCTTGCATTTCCTGTATTTGCCTAATGGCGTCATTAATATCGCTAGCAGCGGAGGGCTCCTGCTGAGGCTGATTTTGTTGGTTTGAAGAAGGTGGATTCTCTAAAAGCTCCACCGCCTGTTTCCAATTTTCAATTGTTTTCTTCTGCTCCTTCAATATGGCTTGAAAAGGAAATGGGTCTATTGACATCCAGGTTTGCGCTTGCTGAGCCGCAACCAGCCCTTTTTCAAATAAAGGGAGTACCTGGTCCCAAGGGCTTCTTTGACACTCTTTTTTTAAATTTTCTTTTTCCTGCAAAAGAACAGCATCAAGAAAAGGCGCGGCTTTCTTAAGGACATTGCCCTGCTGAAATTTCAAAAGGTCTAAGTTGTGCGGTTTTTTTAGGGAAGTCAGTTGCGTTAAATTTTCTAAGGCCTTAGCAATTTGGAAGGCCTGCTTAAGGATCTCTAACGGTGTTCGTGCACCTTGAATGATAAATTTGACTTCGTTAAGAGAAATAAAGCTCAATATTAAATAAAATCGGGGAAGAAAAGGGGGAGGTTCTTCGAGGCTCAATGTTAAATAACCGAAAGCTTTTTCCAGATGAGTAACTGCCTCGCTCGTCTCTAATTGAAGTTTCCGCAGCTCCTGAGAAAGTGCGGCAACTTTAAAAGGAATAATTTCTTCCATTAAGACCAAATGATAATGCAGCAAAAGCGATTCAAGGGGGGAAAGAGGGAATAATGGCACCAAGGCTTTAATGGCTAAACCAAAATTTTCGATCGAATCATGAAAATTCATTTTTTGAAGCGATGCAAGACCATCATCAAATTTAATTTCGCCAATTTTTACCTTTTCCTGAAAATTATCGGTAATTACCAATTTGGTCCATAAATTCCTAAGGGACGAAGCTTGCTCATAAATAATATCCATATAATTTTCATTTTGCTCTTCTAAATCCTGTAATAAAATAATAATTCTTTCCAATCCTTCGATCAAAATAGTATTTACCTGGCCAGGCTTAGCTAGAGAAAGAAAATGTTCCCTTTGCTGCTGCCTGATCAGTCTGATTTGATAGTGAGCTTGGTCCATCAGGGCCGTAGGATCGAAAAATGGACGGCATTCGGATAAGTCGGGCTTTTCAAGCTGCTGGATTCGGCAGTCGATCTTAAAGGCATCCTGCAAAGCAATTTGACTTTGCCTGACCAAGTATATTTGCTCTTCAAAATCCTGGACAGGCAAAGTGGCCAGCAGCTTGGCCTGTCCTAAAAAAGCAAAACCTTTATTTATCGCAAGGGATCGGAGAAGAGCTGGGGTTGAAATAGATGAAAGGGGAACCTGGTTGAAACGTTCTAAAGATTGCTCCCATTCCTGCTGAAGAAGTTTGACCGTTCCCCAATTATAGAGGACCAAGGCATGCTGCCAGTCTGGCAAAGGGAGTTTGGAAAGAGACTCGTAGATGCTGGCAGCCTCTGAAAAATCACGCACCTGGGTTAAAGATTTAGCCTTGTACCCTTCTTCATTCACATCTGAAAATAAGGATCCTAAGCATAATATAAAAATTAACCTTAAGCACTTGCAATTCATGAACGGCGCACCTCGGGTATAAGCAAATAGGCTGATAATAAAACAAGGGCCAATCCTAAGGGGATTTGATAATATAGATCATATAATACATCCTCCTCTTTCGGAGCGAGTACCTTCCTTTCCAGAGATTGGACCGGCTCGGTCTGCCGGCCATCTTCCTCTAAAATTTTCCGATTTAATTCTTCTGCCAGACTATAGGAACTCCAATCTTCTGCAGCATAATAGCTTCCATTCGAATGGGCGGCCAGCTGCTTTAAAATTTCAGGCTCAAGCTTTGAATAGACCGGCTTTCCTTCAAAACTGACATTGGGAACAAGCGAGGGTTTTTCCTTCCCTATGCCGATAGTAAAGGTTCTAAAATGAAACTTTGCAGGGTCTGGCAGAATGCCAATAATTTTTTTAACAGCCTCTTCGCGAGCAGACCCTGAGGCTTTTTCAATGGCCTCATCTCCTCCATCGCTCAGTATAATGAGGCTATACATTTTTTGGACCGGTGCGAAAAAGATTTTCGCCTTCAATTCTTTTAAAGCTGTTTCAAAGCCTGTGCCGGCAACATCTCCATGATTAAGGGTCAGGCTTTTAATGATCAGCCGGGTAAATAAATAGTCATAGGTAGAAGGAACTAGGGGGGAGAGAGCGGAAGTAAAACTATATAGGGAAACCAGCTCACCCTTCAAAAGGGCGGCTGTATCTTCCATAATATCTTTTGACTGGTCCAATCGGGACGCTCCCTGCCTGGCATCCCGTACGCCCATGGAAGCTGAAGTGTCCACTAAAAAAACAACTTCTAACGGCAAATAACGGCGTGAAAAATCGTGAAGCTGAGAAGAGGGCGGCTGGCCGGCTGTAGAAAGATAATGCAAATTTCCCAAAGGGTCCATTAGGGCTGCGCATAACATTATCCACACTGCACAAGAAAGGCCTATTTTCCAATTGGTCAGCAAAGGACTGCGTGGTAAAAGCCAATACCCGGACACTGGCTTGGCGGCAAAAGCAGAGAGGCGTCTTTTTCTATACCGTAGCAGGGAGAGGTGCAGAGTGAGCAGCGGCAGCAGGCCTATGAACAATAAAATGGCCTCCGGGGAGCCGAAGAAGATAGAGCGGATTGTCAAGGAAACTTCCTCAAAAAAGTTGACTCTAAAAGAAGGGCGGCGGCAAAACAGCCTAAACCCATCATAATGAGAAAAGGATAAAAAGAAAGCCCTCTCTTTTTTTCTTCAGATGAGCCCCTGGTACTCAATGAGACAGGCAGCGTAGTTTTTTCAAGGCGGTTGATCGTCTCCAAAATTTGCCCTAGCCTCTCCCCTCTTCCTACTAAAAAGAATTGGCCCCCTGTCATTTCAGTCAAAGTTTTCATCTGACGCCTATGCGGGGCAAATTCAGCCAGAGCAAAGGAGGGATCAATATTTATTATGTACAATCGAATGCCTTCTTTTTTCGCGTAAGCGGCGGCTTCATCCAATTCAATGGTCCTCAACCGGTTCCCATAATCTAACTTATTGGGATCCTGAAAGCCATCGGTGACTACAATCATGATGGCGTTCTTTATTTCATAGGCAGGCTTCCCTTCAGCCTGAAGATCCTTTGCAAAATGGCGCGTGGCAGAAATCAGCATAGCGGTTTTATAAATTGCATATCCGATGGAAGAGCCGTCCTCTTCTGGATTTTCCACGGTCGTCAATGCTTTAAGATGGCTTAATAAGGCCTCCTGGTCCAGTGTTAGAGGCGCAAGAACTGCAGGGACCCGGGCGAAGGCCACCAGGCCGATCAGATCATCAGGGCGCTGCAAGATAAATTGTTCAACCGTCTCTTTTAAAAGATCTTTCTTGGAAATAGCATTTTTTCCAGCATAGCCGCGGGTCTCTATTTTTTGGTTCATGGACCCTGAACGGTCCAAAAGGAGATAAATCGCGATTCCTTCGGTTGGAATTTCGGTCCGCTGTTTGTTTGACTTAGGCTCCGGCTCTTCTCTGGCCGCTGTAAAATGAGGATCGATGAACGCCAACCCTAAAAACAATAATGCCCCTTGATAAAGCCTGCGAGGGAAATAGGACGCCCTGACTTTTTTGCTTTCCTTGTTTAGATCGATAAGGTTTGAAAATTTAATATGAGGAGTACGATATTCAATGAAGGAATGGATATAAAAAGCAGCTATAGAAAATAGTGCTAATAATCCAAGGGCTAAATAATCAATTGTGAATGCAGCCTCACTCATAAATATTCATTTATTTATATTGACTATTTCGAATTTTAAGATGTTCGTCACTATATAAAGAAATTTAATTAGCTTCAACTCTTCCCTGTTAAAATAAAAAATAAATTATTTTTTAAGACTAAAAAAAAAGGTTTCTATTAAAACAAAATTTTATTAATTTTTTTTAAAAAAATACCCCCTCATCATATTTTCAAGCGGTTTTTATGATTAGCCTTGCTTTCTTCCCTTGCCTTAATCCCCCCCTCATAACCCTGCCGGAGTTTATTTTAGCTCAAGCTAGGTAAATGAAAAATTTATATTTACAAAAACCAATTAAATTGTATCATCCTTCTTGAAATAATTTTTGATTCGTCTTGAACAAACTAAAATTTGAAGGACAGCTACAGTAAAAAAACGAATGAGACCTAAAACCCCTTAAGTGAGGAAGAAATTTATATGTCAGTACAAGATGAAGTTCCAAAATCCCGGATCACCTTAACTTACAAGACAGAGGTGGACGGTGAACCTGCGGCTGTTGATCTGCCTTTGCGCTTGATGGTTTTAGGAGATTTTTCGAATGGGAGCTCTAAAGATAGAAAGTTGGAACTTGATGAAAGAAGTTTAAGATCTCTAAATGGCTCTAATACGAATGAGATCATGAAAGATATGGGAATTTCATTAGATGTGGTAGTACCCGATAAAATTAATGGCAATGATCAGGACATGCGGGTTCAATTAAAACTTGAAAATTTAAATTCATTTTCTCCTGAGGAAGTAGCCAAACAAGTTCCTCAAATCCGTTCTTTACTTCTCCTTAAAAAACTTCTGGAGGAGATCCAATCCAATGTTGCCAACAAAAAAGAATTTGCTGCTCTACTAAATAAGCTTTTCTCCAGCGAAACTCTTCTTAACCAAATGAAAGATAAATTACAGAATTTCTCTAATTATAAAATACCAAACCAAAGATTGGCATTAGAAGGAAATAAAAATATGGAAATCCAGGGAGGAAAATTATGAGCAATGTGGCCACAGCAGTTTTGGAGCCGGTTGTTGAAGAATTGGAACTAAACGATTTTCTGAAAAGCCTTAAGATTGCCTCTTATGATGAGGAGCAAGCTCTGGTTCCCATGATTAGTGATGGACTTTTGGATGTCAATGAAGAAGTTTCCGATGCGGCGCGTCTGATTTCTTCGCTTGCAACTATTATTTGGAATGTAGACTCCGAGGGTTCCAGGCTTGATAAGGGGAAAATTCAAGATTTAATTTCTCAATTGAACACAATGATTAATGATCAGGTGAACGAGATCATTCATAATGAAAGCTTTCAAAAGTTAGAGTCCACGTGGAAAGGCCTTTTTGATTTGATTTCAGGGACCAACTTCCGTGCCAATGTAATGATCGACATGCTCGATGTTTCTAAAAAAGAACTTCAGGAAGATTTTGAAAATAATTCAGTTGATTTTACAGCTTCCGCCATGTTTCAAAAAGCTTATGTCAGCGAATATGATCAATATGGAGGCAAACCCTTCGGATCGATGATCGGCATGTATGAATTTGAACATACGCCAGCTGATCTAAAGTGGTTAAAAGTAATGGCAAAAATTGCCAACGCAAGCCATTGCCCCTTCATCAGCAACGCCTCTCCTAAATTTTTTGGGTGTGATACGATTGAAGAATTAGCTTCAATCAAAGATCTCGAAGGGTTGATGAACCATCCCAAGTACTCGGCCTTTAGCGCGCTTCGCGATTCGGAAGAGGCAGCCTATTTAGGGTTATGCTTACCTTCTTATTTAATCCGATTGCCCTGGCATCCAGTCACAAATCCTTGCGGAAATTTTAATTTCACAGAGTACACGTGGGGTGATGATAACAAAAAGTATTTGTGGGGTAATGCGTCCATGCTTTTTGCCAAAAATATGGTTAACTCTTTTCAGTCATCCGGTTGGTGCCAATACTTAAGAGGGCCAAAAGGGGGAGGCTTAATTTCAGGACTGCCTGTGCATACTTTTAATATTCGCGGAGAAGAAGAAATCAAGATCCCCGTCGAAATGGCAATACCCGACTATCGTGAACTTGAGTTTGCCAATTGCGGATTTATCCCTTTGATCTATCGCAAAGGGACTGGGGACGCCTGCTTCTTTAGTGCGCAATCACTAAAAAGACCGAAAAAATTTAAAGACCCAAAAGATTCGGAAAACGCTCAGCTCGTTTGTAATTTACCCTATACCTTCTCAATCACACGAATTGCGCATTATGTCAAAAGTATTGCGAGAGATAATATTGGCAGTGCTGCAGACGCCAATTATATTAAGAAAATCCTAAATAATTGGATTCTAGGTTATGTCACAGCTGTGACGAACCCCGATAACCGCACTTTAAGGCGTTATCCCTTCAAAGCTGCGTTGATTGACGTCAAAGAAAGAGAAGGAAGAATCGGGTTTTATGATTGTTGCATTTCAGTTTTGCCTCACCTTCAAATGGAAGGGATGGATGTAGAGCTAAGGCTTGATGCAAGACTTGGCTAGAACTCAAGATAAATTAAATGAAATTATTGTGATCTAAACAACATAAAGGAGATCAATATGGCCGAAGTTAAACATTTTGAAAGCATCGAAGATCGTTGCGATGCAAAAGCCACATACAATTTTGTATTAGGGACTACAGTAAAAGTTGGACACCTTCTAGGTCTGACTTTTTCTAATTCAGGTAAAGATTTGGCAGCTGATACTTCAGTTCCTGATCCATTGGATCCAGAATCAAAAGTAAAAGTGGCAGGTGTATTTGATTTTATCTCTTGGGAAGGTTCTCCGACAGATCCAATCAATTTTTCCTTTAGAGTATCTCCGGCTAATAAAGCTACTATGCAAGCCGCCCTTTCCTCTTTAACTGGTGGTTCAGAAGTTGAGCTTGAGTATTTGATCTATGATTATGATTATACTGAGAAAAAGTACTATAAGCATTTTCACACAAGCGAACAAAAAATCAAATGTGTGATCACAAAAGGTACGAAAATAACAATTAATTCAGAGCCTGACAGAATTGTCCAACAGCCGCTGAACTTTCAAGTCAGTGGTTCTTTGACGCCAAAAAGTGAAGGAGCAGAGCAAGACCTACACGTTGCTTATGAAGCCAAATCACCTTTTGTCCTCCGAGTTGGTGTTACTGACGCCTAATTGAATTCCGTATCGTTAACGAAAGAGCGGGGGAATGCTATTTTCCCGCCGCTCCTTTCAATCTTAAAACTTGGCAAATATGCAACAATTAAAAAGAGTCGACTGGCAATTAGGACAGCCTTTGCTGCCTATGCATTTAGTCGCACAAGAAGAATCACTCATTGCCAATTTAAATTTTTATATTCAAAACCAGGGTATACCTTATTTTGGCATTGGCAATTTGAAGTGGGACGATAAACTGTTATCACAGGGAGTTGTCTCAATCAATAAATTAACGGTCATTTTTCCCAATGGAGATTTGGTCGATGTACCCGATAACGGGACAATCAATACCTACGATTTAAATTTATCAGGGATGAATCAACTCACGCTCTACCTGCACTTACTGAAAAGCTCGACGCAACATAATGTATTTACCGATTCTGCAGATGAAGAAGAGAAAATTTGTTATTCCGTGCATAATCTCGTGCTCACAAATGAACACCATTTATATGCTGGAAAAGTTAGCTTAAAACTCGCCGATTTTGAAAAAGATGTGGAAAATCGTTGGACCTTATGCGAAAACTATTGCCCTCCCCTTTTTACCATATTAAGCCATCCTTTTTTAACTAGCAGGCTTTCAACCATCAGAACAATTGTCGAAAGCTTTCAAAAAGAGTTGGAACTCGAATCTAGTTCAGGAAAAATATTTGAGCAAAGAACGTTAAATTCAAAATTATGCCTGTTGGAGGTGTTGAGTTTGAGGCAATTTTTACTCAACATGGATAGGAATATCATTACCCATCCCTATTATTTATATGAAAAGCTGACCCATTTTTTAAATACGTTAGCCATGATGTTTTTAGATTTGGCAGATTTTAGCGTCATTCCTTATCAACATGATAAACTTTCATTGCTTTTCTCAAAATTAGTTGAATTATTGATCCAATATCTAAAACCAAAAACTGAGAAACTCTCATCAATTAAATTTGAAAAGAAGCAAAATTGCTATGTTTCTGAAAGAATGCCGCAGGATTTATACGAAACAAATGAAATTTATTTAGTTGCTCAATACACCGACCCCAAAGTTAAATCGGTTATTGAAGGGTTAAGAATGGCAGCCCATTCGAGATTATTCAATGTCCATCGTTTTTCGTTAACTGGAATAGTGCTGTTGCGCCTGGAATCTGCTCCATTTAACAACAATTTTTCACGTCATGCGCAAGTTTATAAAATTCAAAAAGATTCCGAATGGGAACATGCCTTGCAGGAAGGAAAAGTCGCATTTTCGGTAGACAATGATTACCATGATATCCAAGGCTTCATCTACTGGAGGTAGCTTTAACCATGACCATACTGAGTAAGTTTAGGCCTAATCAAAATAAGAACTCTACCAGAGATAACATCTTTGAACACTTATGCGACTTGTTAAACACAAAAAAAGGCTTTGGAAGTTACCCTAAAGATTTAGGACTTGATTCATATATTTACCTTGGATCTGACCGAAAGATCATTTTACAAATCATTGCAGATGTAAAAAGCTGTTTCGGAAAATATGAAAAAAGAATCAGCCATGTGGAGGTCATTCCGAAAACAAGCGTAGGGCGTTTCTTTTTATCATTTATTATCAAATGCAAAATTGAGCATAAAGCCTATTCCTTTCACCTGAGTTTTCATCAGCAAAACAAATCATACAGTATAGAGGTTGAAGAATGACTGATTACCTATCGCAGAGCTTTTTTGAATCGAATCTTTTTCTCTCATTATTTGAATCAAATCTCTCGCTTGCATTAAAGGTTGAAGCGGATGGAAAAGAAGCTGAACTTCCGACTGGAAATATTGAAAAAATAAGTCTCAGGCTCTTCAGCTATGGCTATGCCTGTCATTTGCAATTTTCAACATTTGATAATGATGATTTATATGAGATTCTGACTGGACCTAAAGTCATAAAGACCACCCTTACATTTAAGCCCTCAGATCCGAAAGCTAAAGAGCCTATGATTGAGTTAAAAGGGATTTTAACCGACAAAAAATTCATTCGCTTGCCTCCCAATATCAATCACAAAGAACAAGCCAACAGGATGTATGAGATCTACTTTGTGGATCATGCCAAGGCAACCTGGGAGCAGCATTATCCTACTAATATCTATGTTGACGAGTCAATGAAGGATGTGATAGAAAAACATGTCAATCCTGAAGTGAAAATGAACTACAAGTGGGACCCTATTGAAGTCAAACATCCCACCACAGCCTTTTCCCTGCAACATCAGTACTGGTGCAAGCCAGAGGAACAGACAAATTTTTACTCATTTTTAATGTGGTATTTGCACAAAGAAAACGGATTATTGGAATACGACTTCAAAGAACATCACTATACCATTACAGGGAAAAAAAAGGAACCTTCAGGCCCCCCTTTAAAACTCCCCGAAAGATTTGTCACTTCACCCCTTTGCATCCTTTCACAATCCCCGCGCTATAACGAAAAAAATTTAAAGCATACTGCAGGTGCATTAGATCCAGAAGATAAAGAAAATGAAGACTCCTTTCAGTCTGTACGTCGGGAGCACTTTGATCCAAATCATTACCGTGTTTTCCCTGAACAAGCGCAAGAAAAAATCAATTCAACCCTCTTATCAGATAAACATGAAGTTGAAATAAATATAACGGAATTTACGGAAGAGATTCAACTAGACAAACTGGTCCCAGGGTCATTTGTTTCCTTCACGGGGGATCTGGATGGAAATTGGTCGCAAGACCCCTGCTTTAAAGATAAAAACTTTAGAATCCGACAACTTGATGTGATTGCAAATAAAATTGGGGTAACTGAGGAAGGGGAACAATCTAACCAAGGCGTTCGAGCTTTCAACCTTTATGTAAAACTCAAACTTGAAGATGAAGAAGCAGTGTATGCCGAATGGCCAAAATTTATTCCTCCTACTTTTCCCTTTTATGTGCAAGGAAAAATCTTTTGCGACATTGGTGATAAAGAGCAATCCACCTATAAAATTTTAGAATCTGAAAAAGCTCCACAAGGTCAATACTTGGTCAGCGTTCCACTGGCTGGAGAAAAAAAAGTTGTTGCCCCCTTTGTCCCTGCTTATTCGGGCCAATATTTCTATCCGTTCATTAAGGATACGAATGTGATGGTAGAAATGCACTTTCATACTGCCAAGATCGAACGCCCCATAGATTGGGATGCTTTAGCCCGCCTGCCTGCGGGCGTGCAAGGGAATCAAATGGTCTTAGCCTCCAACGGCAAGGACAAATATACCATTATGCGCCATGAATATGTAGATGGGAAAGATTCTCTTTACACTGTAAAGCAATCCTCTTCGGAAGAGCAAATGCAGACAATTGAGATGAAAGAAAAAGATATTCTGATTGCGGTCGATGAAAAAGATAAAAAGACTCTTTTTCTCCAGCTTAATCATGGTACAGGCTTTGTTCTTTCACTTGAAGACAAAAACGCAGGAAACCACCAGCAAATTGTGTTTGATGGCACGTCAATGATCCATACTTGCAAAGGAAGCGACGGGACAAGCATCATCATACAAAAACCAGATTCAATTGCGATAGAATGTAAAAAATTTTCTATTAAAGCGGAAACGATTTGCATGGAAGCATCCGATTCCATCACATTGGATGGAAAAAATAAATTTGATGTGAAGACAAAAGTCGCTAACGTGGCCGCCCCTGCCGTCAAGTTAGGAAATTAAAAGATGTTTTTTAGTGAGGAAATGCCATGCTCTATATTACTGGGGAAAATGAGACGTTAAATGATTTGAAAGAAAAAGAGTGCTTTAAAGGTTCTCTAACCGATTATACGCACAAGTTCAATGAATTAAACCAAATTCTGGGCCTTAAGATTGCTGGCCCAGCTTATCAACTACCTCGTTATACTCCTCTTTTTCCGGTTTCACAACCATCCCCTGTGACACTATGGCAACATGAAAGTGCCCAGATAATTGGAACCTATTCTATTAAAGAAAGAGGCATTTTGCGTGAGGCTCAGGAGCAAGGCATAGAGATCCCTGCTACTATGGCTGCTGAGGATTTTTTGAGTGACTACGAATCCACTTTGCGCGCAATCAGAAGTAAAATTGATCATCCCCTAATACAAACGCCATGGAAATTTACAAACGACCTGCTTACTTTAGAGGGCATTACCTCCATAGGTAGCGAAACATCTTCTTTCAGAGCGAAAGCAATTCTAAATTCTAGTTTATTCAAAGGATTAAATGAATTAGAAAAAAATATGTTAACCATGGAGGCGTTGCATACACAATTACATGCAATGAAAGGCGAAAAAAGCGTTAATGCCCTAAAAATAAAAGAACAATTGAAAACACAAATTAATGCACTTGCACCTAAAATTAAAAATCAAATTATTCCAAAAATAGAAGATAAACTTTCTAAACACTTACATTCACGCTTTAGCTTTGATGAACTAAGAAAAATGTCCCGTACTTTCTTTGATGAAAAATTAGCTCGAAAAGGGCTGATTAAAACTACTTATTTTGATCTTGTCAATCGTTCAGGTCTTGCTAAGATGCGTGAATCTATTCCCAAATTCGAAAACATTGGGGAAAATATGGGCAAATTCTCAACTTTATTAGCGTATGCCCCGGTTGTCTATGATACATCTATGGCAGCGGACAGAAAAGAATATACCCAAGCAGTGCGTACAGCTGTGGTAGGTACAGTCAAAATAGAGACCAACATGGCAGTTACGGCTATCATTATTGGGACTGTAGGTTCAGTTTTTTTGGCTTCAAATCCTGTTGGCTGGTCTCTCGTTGTCGGTGGGGGGGTTATTGTGTATGCAGGGCTTGATGTAGGAAATCAGGCAGGCAACCTTTCAGAAAAAATCGCGGGAGGAATATTCGATGGCACAATAAATCTCATCAATAAAAATCCTAAAATTGGAAAAGCTTTCTCTGATTTTTTCCGCACGAACGCACCCCTACCTGGATCTGCGGATATTGGTCGTTATAAGTATGAAGAACTCATGCGTCAGCCTAATATGCAAGGTTGGTCTGGCTTAGGGAGATAGTTCGTTAAGTGGGATTCTAAAACAATCTAAGGAAGTAACTATGCTATATATTTCTGGAAAGAAAGATATGCTCATTGATTTAAAGGAAAAGGAAGGATTTGAAGGTTCTCTAACCGACTATGCGAAAAAATTTAATTATATAAATCAAAATATTGATTTAAAAATAACAAATTCTGAACAATCCTTGCCTCCCTATACACCTCTTTTCCCGGTATTACAACCTATTACTTTAAACTTACAGCACTTTGACAATGCCCGTGAAATTGGAAAATATACTTTTCAGGAGAGACAAACTTTAAAAGAGCTGCAAGAGCATGAAATTGAGATCCTCGCTCTCATTGCTACTAAAGATTTGTTAAATGAATATATTTCCCAATTTTCTTTAATTAGAAAAAAAATTGATGAACCTATTATTAGAACACCATGGAAGTTTTGGAATGAAAATCTCACAGTAGACCTTATTCCCGATATGATCAGTGAAAGTTTTTTTTATAAAGCCAATGCAATTCGATTTTCTCCATTATTTATAGGTTTGAATCAATTAGAACATGATATGCTAGCGATGGATGCATTACAAATGCAATTACACTCTGTTCGAAACCAAAAAGGCGCAAAAGCTATAAAAGTAAGACAAGGCTTAGAAGCAAAGATACGGAACCTATCCCCTCAAATTAAAAAACAAATCTTCCCAACGATACAAGATAAATTTTCTAAACATTTGAATTCCCGCTATAGTTTTGAAGAGCTTAGAAAAATGACCTTTTCATCGTATGGTGAAAAAATGGCCAGAAAAGGAAAAATGAAAACAACTTATCTGCATCTTGCGAGCAGATCTGGCCTAAATAAAATGCGTGAAGCCATTCCGCTATTCAAAAATATTGGAAAAGTTGCTGGTAAATCTTCTATTTGTTTAGGTTGGGCCTCAATCAGCTATGATACTTTAGATGCGGCAATTAATAAAGATTTAGAAAAATCACTACGTACTGCTACAGCTGGTGCTGTTGGAATATGGTCAGGTGCGGCTGTTTCTGCCTATATTATTGGAGCGGCAGGTACAACTTTTCTCGTTGCAACACCGTTTGGTTGGGCTATTGTTGTGGTTGGTGGTTGTGTTGCAGGAAGTTTGGCAGGAAATATGACATCAGAAGTTGTAGAACATGTTTTTGATGGCAGTGTGAATTTTGCAAGCCAACATCCTGCTATTGGAGAAACTTTTTCTGCTATTGGAAATTTCTTCTATTATGGATTTGAGACAATTGGACGTTCTTTGTTAGAAGATATGGATTATTAAAGGGATGACAATGACTATTTTAAAAAATCCATTGGCTTTATTCCAAAAAGCTATAAACGATTTTATAATTCCCAATTCAACTTCTATTTTGAAACAAATTGGGATTGTAGCTTTAGGTGTATCAATCGAATTTATTTTATTGGGATTTTTTTATTGGTTAAAAAATGCTGAACTAACTTGGTTCTTAACACAACAGGGAATTTTATCAATTATTTTTTTCTTTCTTTTTTTTATTGAATTAGCCTTTATTTTCACTTACGTATCTTCTTATATTTATTGGCTATGCGCGAAAAAAAAAGGTGGAAAAGGAACTTTCTTAGATACTTGCACAGCAATTATTTGGATAGGATTTTATACTTTTATTTCCTTTACCTTTTTTTTTATAGTTGCAGGATCTAAGGAATCAGTGGGGAGCTTTATCCAAGGAATATCCTGTATAGGATTAATTGCTTCCATAATCTTTGGAATTATTAGGATGAGTATACAACTTTCCAAAGTCCATGGCTTTCATTCTGACCAAGGGACAAATGTATTTATACGGGGTACCTTAATTCAAGCCCCGCTATTGTGCCTCTCCTTTTTTCTTATTAATGCTTACATGAAAACTCTTTTCGTTCTTTTAGTGCCAGTTACCATACAATTTTTAACGATATTTTCAATTATTATTTTTGGAAATAAATTTTTGAAAAAACTAAATAAGAAAACATTTCTATCAAAGTAAGCATAAAAATATATTCTAAAAGATGAGAAGTCAGGTCATGGTGAGCTAGCCTGCTAATAATTTCTCCGGAAAGAAGATTCGTAACGGTAGCTCAGTGCAGGGCAAACCATGAAATGATTAACGCAGCTCTGGGGAAAAAATTAATTGCCATATGCAACCTGAAAGGGTTGCTGGAATAGCTTTTTGTCATATTTAAAACAATCTTTTGCAGTAGCAAAAGAAGATTCTCATTCTAAATTTTGTGTAAACACTTCTCTTATTTTATTATAATGAAGTACCCTAGCTTAGATTGCATGTATATATTTTTTCCATTTATAGAGCTGCGGTAACCCTCTTCTCGGTTGATCTTAAATTGTGATGCCCTTTTACACCAGTGCATCGCGCTGGGTATTAGTTAATTAAATTCGTAGCTTGAAAAGCCATATCTGTGAGAAAATCAAATAGAATATTAAAGAATTAAACTCTCAATTAATGAAGATTAAATAATGCGAGTGGAAGAGGTATTGTTGATATCGATCCCAGGATGCTTTCTTCCTTTCTTTGGGTTAAAATGATCCCGTTCTTGTATTTGACAAGTTGCTTAAATTCGGTCAAATGTATTTGACCTGCCCATTTTATTTCAATCGGCCAAAATTTATTCTGCTTAATATAAGCAATGTCGACCTCTCCTTCATTCCCTTTGATGTAAAAGGTGGGATAAAAGCGGCGAAAATGAGTAACCGCGCAGCCTTCCACCCAAGAGGAAACAAATTGGGGATTATCCATCTTGGGCAATATTTGACTGGTGTAGGGATCAATTTCAGGATACATCCATGCCTGAAGCGCGTGATAAATAAAGGGGTCTGCAAAATAAAGTTTGCGTGCTTTTTTGGCAGCGCCCGTTAATTCGCTTTCCATTAATGCTTTCTGAACAAATACAGCATCCATTTGCTCAAGTAAATTCACATAGTCATAAATGGTTTGAGGATGGTCGATGGCCTGGTCTTTAGATAACGAATTCCAGGTCACTTGAGACCCATATCTCTTTAATATACCCCCGATTATTTCTCTCAGGTAATGCTCTTGCTTTCCACGTTTTAACATATCACCCCGTATCCAATCAGAGTAAGTCGTTAAAGTTGAAGAAGAAACAGAACCATGTGCAGCCATATCATTGATCGCTGTTAAAAACCCTCCATGAATGAGATAGTTTTCAAACTCATTAAAAAGTACTTCAATAGTTATTTGATCATCAGACTTTACTGGATGTTTTAACAGAACAAACTCGCGAAAAGAAAGAGGATAATAATGAAAATCGACAACTTTTGATTTGCCTCTTCGACCTGGAAAACGCATTCTGGCTTCTTTGATAAAACAGGTATCGGACCCCGTCAAAACCAACGCGACTTTATCCAACAGGCCTGCATCAGCTGCATACTTGATAGCTTTATCCCATTCATGAATGTAATTCACTTCATCTAAAATAATATATTTCATTCCTTGTTGAGGCATCGTTTCAAGCTGCCTTTGTAAAAGATGCATTAACATGAAATGATCCTGAATTAACTCACCAAAAGAAAAGCCAATGCATTTGCCGGAATCTTTTTCCTTAGCAAATAAAGCATCCATTGTTTTAAAAGCGTACTTTTTCCTATCTGCCTTCCACCTGACAAGGTATATATCCCCGGTATGATCGGAATTTTCTCAATTAATTTTGAATGAAAAACATAGGGTTGTTGACTAAGATAGCGCAATTGAGGATCTCGATCCTCAAATTCTTTTGGATTAATTAAATGCGTATTGTGATGTAAAAACCGAGGATCCATAAGGTGACCTAAATATCTTTGAAGTTTAATCATTGATTAATGATTAAATTTAGTCAATGGTCAATGATTAAAGCAGCAGATCTTTCGAATAGCCGGAAAATAACAGAATTTTTAAAGGATTAAACCCTTTACCTAGCATGCAATAGCCTAATTGAGTATTTTTCCTAAGATGAGCGTAGGCAATTCCATCTTTCTGAATAAAGATAATTCGAAAATGAATATGAGTTCTCTGCAAAATCGGAAAAATCATTTTTTTCAAACGTTCTTTGATTGCAATAGGCCAAGGAACCATTAAATCAGTGTTTGTTTCATCACCAGTAAGCATAATTTTAAAGCTTGGCATGGTTTGCACAATTTTTTTTCCCAAAAAAGATTCCACTCCTAAACGGGTTTTACCAAGCATGACGGAAGAACTGTTTCTTTTAAAAACTTTGGGTGCTTTTAGGACACTGATTTTCAATTCCGGAAAACAAGTTTGAAAAAGGTGCCATAAAGTACTTGTACTATTTAAATCTAAAAGTTTCAAATAATGCCCTTTCGTTTCCTGCCAACTGGAAAAAAAAGTCGTATTGATGTCGGGCATGCTCATTGCCAGTAAATTGTTGATCAAATGATGATCAAAAAAATGTAAGTAGCGTGTGAAGAGTACAGGGTCGATTGATCCGGTATCCATTTTTTTTCTAAAAAAATTTGGCAAAGGGGAATTTCCGGCTAAAAGACCAATATTAAGTAGAAGCCTGACTTTTGGATGTTTTTCTGAAAAAATTATTTTTTCACATAAAGAAGAGCGAGAAGAAGTATCTGCATGGGATTCAAAATAAATATCGCTGCTTTGATATCCAATTTCATACAATAACTCAAGTAAAGAACAAACATCAAAATGATTGATATTTTGTGCAATACGTTGTTGAATCGGATTCATTACCAGTCCAGGAACATTTTGAGGTCCGTTCGGTAGAGCCTGACAAGTGCCTTCACTTGTAAAGAATCCTTTTTTTCATATTGCTCGGTCAAGGCAGTCACATGTTTTGCGAAAATAGAAAAATATTTTGCAAAAAGCTTTGGGAAATAACTTAAGGGATCGAAATTTTCAATGAGATGATCAATGTCATTGGCCACGACCGCGGCTTTTAAATAATCATTTTTTTCTATTAACGCTTCAAATATTTTTAATTTACGCGATAGGTCATCCAAACTTTGTATGAACAAATTCAAGGAATTGCTAAGAGTGTCTTGATCTTCCTTAGCAGAACTGGAAAATGCTTGTGGAAGTGGACTCTCCATCTCTGGAAGTGAATGAATTATTTCTTCCTCAATTTCCTCAACGACTTTTTCAGGGGTTTCAACTGGGATTTCATTCTCTTGATAAGAAATGAATTTCTCAGGAACCGAATCAATAAAAGAATGAGAGTCAGGCTCCTCTTCATTAAAATCAATAAAAACGATGTCTGAGCTCTCGAACTGCTCGGCCATATGTTTTACTTCTTCTACTTCGGAGCCTGCCGGAAGTAACTCATTAATTTCTGTAACTTCTTCCTCAATTATTTCGCTATTTTCTTCAATAGAAGGCTGTTGTTCTGCAATCATGTGCCTAATGTCTTCAATCTTTTTAATCAAATGCAAAATTCTTTCTTTTGTGGGAGAGAGAGGCCATTTCTCGAGAAAGCATCGATTGAATTCCCGAGTGATTTCAATAAGCTGATCCACTTCATCCAGTGAAATTTCCGAAGTACTTTTTTTCCACAAAGGATGGGCCTTGCCTGAACTGTGAAGCTTTTCAAAATATTTAAAACGGTGCAGAAGATGGGAGAAAAGCCAATTTAAGCTGCTTTGAACATGCTTGTCTACTCTATTTCTGGGGGTTAAAATTTCGATATGCTCATTAACCAAGGATTTGATAAGAGGAAACGTTTGGTTCAAGCTCTTAATCCCATTTTCAGCAAAGTCAGCATAAAGATAATAAATTATCAAACGAATATCTGGCACATTTTTTGAAAAAACTTTTTCAATCAGTTTGGCAGCTTCTTTAGTTTTTTCCTGCTCTATACAGCTGACGATTTGATCAAAATGCTCATCCACAACATTTTCAGAGGGGGATTGAGGGTTGGCGTTCTGAATTAAATCTTCAAGGATGCATAAATTAACCATAAAAATATTCCTAAACTAAATTTTTCTTGATGAGGAGAGAGGGCAAGGCTAAATCGAGCAATTCTTCTAAACTGTCCAACTGCTCGAACACGCCTTCTACACTGTTTTGCTTGAAGGCTGTCCTTATTCTGTTAAAAAAAAAGCGATAATCTGCAAAATCAGCATATTGCCGCTCAATTTCATTTTCCAAACGGCTTAAAAAAATACCTATATCCAGCATTAGCGCACTTTTATTTTGCAGATCCAAAGTAATGATGGGATCCTGTATTGTTTCTTTAAAAAAAATTTGATCCAAATCTCGGGTTATTGCCCTTTCAGGCGAACGGCGTTTAGAAAAGTTTTCAACAAAAAGTTCATCCATCTCTCTTCCTTACTGTAATTTTGCAAAAACTTTTAAAAAACCAAATGTGAGCAAAAATAAAAATAATGAGAGGCTGTAGCAGTGCCATTTTTTTATCCATGATTTTTTTTGAACCTCGCTGGGCAACTGAGCAGTGCTTTTCTTTTTTAGCGGAACAAAAACTGGCACCTTATCTTTGAGCATATCCAAATACTTTGCTATTTGGGTTTTAGAATCTTTATATTTACCCTGAAATCCCCTTTTAAGCATGGCATAATAGACTTGAAAGACAATATTTGGAATATTAGGATCATCCAATATATCGTCTAAACTTTTAAAAAAAATTTCACCTGCATTATTTGAGGAAAAAAAATCTTTTTGCAGAGTGGGCCATTTAACCTTGGTGGAATTGTAGTCATAGGCCTGCATTTTTTCATCTGTGGCTGCAACAATTGGAAAAAGAACAAGGGAGGCCTGATATTTATCCATCCTTTGTTCCAAACCTGATTTCAGTGTTTCTAGCGTGTGCATCATTTTTGTTCTTGTGTTTTCCATTCCTTCCGCATTCATGGAACCTTTTTCAAAAACGACCCTTTCTTTATCAAGTGCATTAAGAAAAAAGGAAATCTCTTGCCAGTATTGATAATTCATTTTTTGTCCCTCTTTTAAAAATTGTAGGTTTTTTGTTTCTAGGAAAATGG
The DNA here is from genome assembly GCA_013695355.1 of Candidatus Protochlamydia sp. Lineage (GTDB taxonomy): Bacteria > Chlamydiota > Chlamydiia > Chlamydiales > Parachlamydiaceae > Protochlamydia. The sequence goes on along the minus strand of JACDAQ010000026.1, from coordinate 10,951 downwards.
ACTTTTGTTTCTACTTCAAAGCTTGAAAGCCAGCAATTTAATAAATCGTTCACATATTTAAAAAACAATAGGACTAATTCCCATCTTTGCCCTTCGAGATCTTTTAAAAAAAATTCATATTCAATTAAGGCATTCATTTGCTGTTGATTGAATCTTTCATTAATTTTCAATTCCTTAATTAAAGGCGGTATAGAGTCAAAATGACTATTATTCAAATTTTTCATGGTGTTCATAATGAAAATAATTTCATTTGTCGTTAAGCGATTTTGATTTTTTAACGATAAAATGCGGATCAAAAAATTTGGATCATCTTCGAGTGTTCTTTCATAACGATGAATCGATCCTAAAATACGCACATTGATGCCCAATGTTTGGGCTTCTGAAAAAATAAGTTCCAATTCATCATTAATATAATTGGAAAACCATGGCTGCATCCATAAACCTTCTGTCATCACAGTTTTAGGCTGCTGAAAGGCATTCGGCAAATTCAGGATCATTTCATTCATAAAATAATCCACTTCAAAGGAACCTTCCCCCTGAACTCCCAGGAAGCCGGGAGCAATTGGCTTTGTTCCCATTGAAAGGACTTCCGAAACATTAAGCACTGTATGCAGTTCAAACTTATGAATGGGCTCAGGATGCAGCAATGGATAAGTATCTTTGGTACCGTTGTCAATAATTGGCTCGGCATAAGCTTTTTTAAGATTAATGATAGGAACGACATAAGGTATGAAAGATTCGGCATTAAGTTTATAAGTTTCAGGCCATTTATTGTTCAGATCAAAGATTAAAGTAAAAGATTTCCACCGCTTACCAGCAGGGGGAATCTCAAGATTAATAAATAATTCCTGCTGAGGGAAATGCAATAAAGAGCGAAGCTGTTCGATCACATGCGAAAAAATTATTCTAGCCTGACTGTTATAACCATATTCAACGGTACAATCTTTTCCCTTTGCATTTTTTTCTTTCCCTTCATCATAAAAAACATGCACATTTTCTAAAGCATATTGAAGAGCAAACGAGACACCTAAAGAGGAAAGAAAACTATTAAGATGGTTGATATAAAGCGTAAATGTGCCGATCTCATCCGTACTGATGTGAGGCGAAGTAAATTCCATCATGAATTGCCACCCTTCACTCCCCCGCCGCACAAAATCGCAGCTTTTTAAAGAGAAGGGGAAAATGGCAGTTTCATCCAACGTCTGAAAAACTGCTTTCAAGTTATTTTTAGTTTTAAAAATCACTTCCGAACCAGCAGGCAAGATCACTTTTTCGGGGAATCGGATGGAAGGCTTCATTTGAAGCATACCAAATGCTGGAAGAGGGTTAATAAGATAAGGGAAGTACTGCCTGAATAAGCATTGATGGATGTGAATAATTTTTTCTGTTCCTTGTAGCCGTGCCCTAGCTCCAAAAAAGGCTAAAGATTCAATTAGTCTTTTAGTGTAAGGATCATCCGTGTCAACAGGAGTTTCTCCATACATGGAAATATGAGAAGCTCTGAATTTTTCGATATGCTGCATCTCTTCCAGGTAAGCCTGGTAGATCTTATTTTCCGATGTCATATGAATTTACACTATAACTTTCTGAAACTTTTAAAAATAAATTAGCAGCATTATAGCTGGTAAACATTATCAATCAATAAAAAAATTTAAGGTTATATTAAAACATAAAATAATAATTTGATTTTGATTAATTTATGTTGCATAAAAACTTTAATTTGGTTAAAAGATTTTCCTTGATAAAATTTAAAATTTGCAAGGATTTGAAAATGACACCATTCTCTAGCCTCTCCCCTAAAATTAAACTATTATTTTTTATAGTTTGCAGCGCTTTTATAAATGAAAGTTTTGCAGAAGATTTAATCTGGAAAGGAGGGCTGGATTGCAGTCCAAAAGAACAGACCGACTTGCAGAAAAGAACAGAACCTTTAGTGGAGTTCCTCAACGAAACGACTTGTAAAGATTTTTTTTATGGAAAGAATGGTAGTGCTTCAGGCGAAGCCAATAATTATTTAAATGACAAATCCTGCTTTGAGCCCAAGCTGCACAAAGATTTTGATTGTCAAGACCGCATCATTTTTTCCAATGAAACTCTCCTTGATAAAATTGAATGTACTAAATTGAACGGTTCTTCAACGCATGCGGGCAATCTTGTGTTTCGTGATGATAAACAATTCACGGTTAATGTTTCTAATCAAAATACTCTTTCTCTTCACTATGAAAATGGTATTATTAATGAAGGTAGCCAGGCAGTCCATTTGAATGTGATCGAACAATCAACGTTAAATATCCTTGGAAAGCCAGTTTATGGGATGAACCTAAATTCGTGCTCTAACTCCCCCATCCATTTTGATGTAAAAGATGATTCCCATTTGCATTTCGAAGGGGTAGCTTCAGGACAAGGAGCCAAAGTAGAGCTGCATGATAATTCTAGATTAACAATTATTACTAGCAATCCAGCTAATTCTCTCAATGCATTGAATACTTCGCCATCTTCTTCAGTTGTATTAAACGGTTCTTATTTGACTTTAGGGAATTCGGGAGCCAGTGACACATTAAATGGAACACTTAGCGGAGACAAATCTTCTTTTTTAATTAAGAAAGGGGGTGGAAAAATGTCTTTAGGAGATAGCCATTCATTTGAAGGCACAATCATTGTCAATGATGGAAGCGTCGTATTAAAAAAAGATCTGGGAGGGAACGTTGAGATTGCAGGTAATTCTAAAACTATTTTTGAATTCCATGATCAAGCCAGCGCCGCATCGCATCATATCAATGTCAATCAGGGCAAAGTTTATTTTAAAAACAATAGTTCAGCGGATAATGCTAAGATCAATCTAGTTAATGGTGAACTGAACTTTCAAAATGATTCGAAGGGTAATCAAGCCTCCGTCGGTCTGTCAGGTTCGAAATTGATTATTGGTCAAAACAATACCCTTGGTTCGCTTAATGCCGATGAAACATCTATTATTGATCTTAATGCGTATGCTTTGAAAATAGGAAGCTTAAATCAAAATGATCAATTTAAAGGTGGAATTTCAGGAAGCAATACATCAAAAATAATTAAGGAAGGAACCGGATCCTTGTCCCTCTATGGAAAAAATAATTCTTTCAACGGGGATATGGAAATTAATGGAGGAAAAGTAATCCTAAGCGATAGTCATTTAGGAGGCAGCCTGATCGTTAACCAAGCCTGTACTTTATCTGGCTCCGGTTCTATTGCCAAAAACCTGATTAATAATGATGGGGTGATTGATTTAAATGAAAAGGATACTTTGAAAATTTCAGGGCATTTTATGCAAAGCGAAAATAGCGCATGTTTGCTTAAACTTAATAAAAAAGGGCAAAACAGTAAGATCGAAGTAAAGGGTACTGGAACTCTGAATAACAGCCCCCTTCATCTCAGTGGAGATGTTCGATTATGCTCACCCTACGTGGTTTTCGAAGCCGAAAAAATAGAAGGCGATTTTGAAATAAATTCGGAAAACCTTCAGCTCCCTTCCTTGGTTGAATTAGTTGTCAATCAAGAACATGCCGATAAAAAAGAGAAAACGACTTTGAGATTTGTTCCAAACCTCCTTGGTGGCGAGCTCTCTTCAAATCAACAAAACATTGGCGCACAGCTGAAAAATATCAATAATTTAGATGGGAATCATGACAATTCCCTCCAGGCTCTTGTTGAATTAAATGAAGATGATGTCCCTCGTGCTTTGGATCGGCTGTCAGGGGCACAATATAGCCACCTTATCTTGGCTAATGAGCGATCGACTGGGCAGTTTATTAGAAGAATTTATACCCCCTTGCGCTCTATTTCTATTGATCACGACTGTGAAGAATTATGCATGAATAAATGCATTACTTGGTTTGACTTTGAGGCTGGTAAAACTTTCCAAAAAGGAAAGCATGGGTATGACATGGTGGAATATAATGTCACAGCAGCCATACAAAAATCGATGAATGATTGGTTAACAGAGTCATGCCCATTGTCAGGAATTATCCCCTGTACTTGGTTGACGGGTTGGACAGCTGGTCTGGCAGGGAGTTATTCGCATCAAAATTATGATTTTGATCTTGGCGGCGAAGCTCATTTGCATGAAACAAAATTAGCTATTTATACCCTACTGACTAGGCCATTGTATTATATTGTTTTGGACTTTATCGCCGGAAGCACAACGGGCAAACTGGAAAGGTCTATTAAATGCGGCCGAATTAATGAAAAAGCGCATAGCACTATTAATCTCTGTCAGGCCACTTTTTATGGCGAGCTAGGGCTCAATAACATTTTTGTATGCGATACATTGAGGATTCAACCATTCATTGGAATTGAAACAGGTTATTATAGCCTAGGTCGTTGCAAAGAACACGGAACTGATTTGTTCGATCTGGAAATTCAAAAGCACAGCGAATGTTTAACCACAAGCTATCTTGGATTGCATTTTTTCAATTTTCAAAATGACGATTGCAGCTGGGGAATATCCGCTGATATCATTTGGAAACACTTATTTGAATTTGATAATCATTTAGAAAAAAAATTCTGCCATTTTGGGGATAAATTTAAAATCTGCGGCCATCAACAGGGCTTGAACGGAATGGAAGGCACTTTAACTTATTTTAAGCGCATTAGCGATTGCTGGTTGATCAATGCGGACATTTCGGGAGAAATATGGGAAAATTATACCAATTTCTATTTGTCGGTAGGTTTTTCCTATAAATGGTAATTAACTCACCTTACGCAAAAGGAGCAGATGAATAACCAAATCTTTTGAATTAATTGATATTCAAAATCTCTTGCTTCTTCATTTTGCTCTTTTTGCGTAAGGTGAGTAATTAAAAAAAAAGGTTGAAATTTGTTTTTCATTCCTTCAAGATCTTCATTCGAAAAGCAAGAACGTATAAAAAAAACTCCAATTAGGGTGCTGCTATGAAATTTCCCAGGTTTCCTAAGTTTTTTAAATTTCCTAAATTGAAGTTACCCGATTGGCCAAGCAAATTAAAATTACCTAATTTTTTTCGAAAAACTGATTCTTCGAAATCTTTTTATCATATCTGGAAAATGTTCATCGGACAAATTCCTCGTGAATCAAGGATTATCATTAATTCCTATCAGCACTTTATTGTTTTAGGAAGTGCTAAAAGTGGAAAAACAGAGCTTATTCGCGGTTTAATAGAACAAAGCCAAGACCTTTATCCTTTCGATACTTCCTATACTTCAAATCCTGATATTCAATTTTACCTAGGCCCCAATCAGGTCATCCAGGAAATTTCTTTTGCTGCTTTGGAAGATAAATCTATTTATGGGCGAAGAAAAACAATTAAATTGTGGAAAAAGCTTTATGTCAAGCGAGATCCCATTATCATTATTGCTTACGATTGCTTATCGACGCAGAACTTAAGGGATCTGAACAGGCTTGCTCAATTGATTGCCGGAAAATCCTCGCTCCTTTCGGAAATTATCAAAAAACCACTAAAAGTCCGCATAGCTTTGACCAATCTTGATAAAATTCCCGGTTATCTTGAATTCGCCCGCTTTCTCAAACAAGAGAATTTGTCATTTGAGATCAATCTTTCAACTGATTTTGAAAGCAATGCTTTAGAAGCCAGTTTAAAAAACTTTTTCGAAGATTACGTTACTCTAATGTTGACCGCTTCATCGAATCGCGACTTTACTCAAATGCTATCTTTTTCCAAAGAGATGCCCGCCCATTTTCATTCCATTGAAGAATTTTTACGGGCTATTGTCACAAGAGTATCATTTGTCAATTCCATTAAGTTAGACACTCTCTCTTTTACCACCAACCAGGAATCAAGTACCTCATTTAATGCTTTTCAATGGGTCAGATTACCCTCCATGGAAATATTTTTTAGGTATCCTCTTCTAAAGCATCAAATCGCATGCGTGGCTCTTTTTGTATTTATGGTTACTCCCCTTTTCTATTTCTTCTATCGGGAAAACCAGGAATTGCATTTGTCAAAAAACGGTCTTAACCAGCTTAAACTGCATAACATCGAAAAATTTGAAAATGAGATCATTCCTACTTATGTCAAAACATTTGAAGAAAGAAAACATGGCCTCCTGGCTTACTTAAGCCCTAGCTTTTTTGGCGACCAAATTAAAACATCATCCAACCGCTTGGCCGAGCGGATGAGAACCCGCTACGTCGAGCAGGAATATCGCAAAGCTGTTTTAGAAAATGAAGGTGACCTCAAATGCCTCTATTTCAATGCTGTTTTTGTTGCGACGGCGAATAATGATGTAGGAAAGTTTATTCTGGAACACTCCAATAGAATTGCCAATACCCTTAACTTAAATGAAAACATCCTGAAAGCCTATATCCATTCTTGTCATAGGGTAAACCAATCGCAAAATGAGATGTTTGATTTTCCCAAAGCCAACCCTTTCATCCCCTTCACAAGCTTTACTCCCTGGGTAACATTTTTTGATGAAATTGAAGAATTGAGCGATCAACAAATTCATGGCGAAGAGAGTTTTGAAGATATCATTCAACAATCTAAAGTATTAAAATTAGCTGTTGACCGTCTTTTAAAGGATCCGCTCATCCATCCCGTGGCCTCCATGCTGGAAGAAGAAGGCGAAGTGGACAATACCAATCAAAATATACAGGTCATCCGTTGGATTGGTGAAAATTCTTCCAACCTTTTAAATTTTTTCGAATTTATCCAGGAAACCGCAACAGTGCCTGCAGAAATTGAAAACATGAACATTGCCCAGTTTTTTGCAAAAGTTAAAAACATGTCTGCGATACAGGACCAACAAAATCAAACCTACAATTTTTCTACACTTGGGGGGCGCCCACGCGCTTTCAACTCTAAACTATGGATAGATTTAGTCGTGGCGCACAATGTTGAAAAAGCTATTCAAAAATATATCACGCTTAATCACAATTCAGGCGGGGAAGTATTTTTTAGAAATACATATGAAGCCAAGGAACCAGCCCAACCTATTTTCTATGGCTATTTTCCTTACTTTTCTAAAAAAGTTTCTATCCCTGGCCGCTATACCCAGTTAGAATATGAGAACAAAGTCAGATCAACTGCGGAAAAGCTTTCTCATTGGATCGATAAACTTTCAGTCAATCCTGAAGATAAAAAAAGATTCAGAACTTTCCTCGAGCAGGAAGTCAATGACTATGTGAAGAAATATGGGCTTCAATATGACAAGTATTTTGAACATTGCAGTATTGAAAATGTGTCATTGCCAAAATTAAAAGGCATTTTAAGAGAGATTGCTCAGGACTCTTCCGGCTTCCATGATTTTCTTAAATTTATCGGGCATCAAACCAGCGCTTTTTCGGGCCCTGTGATTAACTCAAGAAAAATCAATGTTCAAAATAACTTTGAATTTTTGAATACTATTCTAACAGTCGATAAAGATGGAGCGCCTTATGCCAAATATCAAAAATTAATGGGCGAACTCGCCCAGGATTTAGAAAGAGATCTTTCCAATGAGAATGAGCCTTATCCTTTGCAGCCCTATCTATCAAATATTGCCAAAGTCAGTTCTGATATCTTGCAAAACAACTCTCATTCTTATTCTAAAAAAGTGATTGAATGTTTAGTGGAGATTGGCGTTCCTGAAAATTATCGACCCACCTTTCTTAAGCCTATTCAACAGCTATACAAATTGGGAGTACCCGATTTGAAAAAATGTGTGGAAGAAAGCTGGATCACGAAATTTGAACCTACAATCGATGAATTGCTTGCGAAGTTCCCTTTTAATTCTGAAGGGACAGAAACAATGTCATTGGATGAATTAGAAGCAAAGTTAAATCCCAATTCAAAATTTTATAAAACCATGAAAGAAGTGATGAGCACCTGCTGTAAAAATACGGATGGGGTATGGTCGCAAATTGAATCTGAAGATTTAAAATTGAATAAAGAAATCCTTGCAAAGCTTAACCAAATGCAGGGAATCACTGACCTGCTTTGGGATAAGGAAGGCAATCGTCAGCCCATCAACTTATCTATCCAGGCGAAACCATTTAACAATAATCCACAAGATAATCCCATTATTGTCCTTTCCTATTTTATCTTAGGCGATCAAACTATTCGAAACCTCAATCAGACGCCGTCATGGCAATCGATCAAAATCGAATGGTGGAAAAACATTACAAGCTCTGTAGGCGTTGAACTGATGAGTAAGTATTCCAATAGCAAATCCTATAAGTGCGTTCAAAAATTAAATCTTGACTGGAGCTTTTTTGAATTAATGAAAGAACCGCAACTTGAAGAAGAGGGCAATATCTTCACATGGAATATTAAAGGGGATGGATCAGACACTTATAAAGTTTCCTTCCTTTTTGATAAAAATCCTAAAAAATTATTATTAAGCTCAAGATGAAGGTTAACAATACCAAGATGCAAAAATTTGCAAAAATTATTTTATTTGCTTTAACGATCCTTATTCAAAGCTGCGGGACAATTTCAGAATTCAGTGATACACTGGCTTCCAATATTCCCATTGTTAATTATTTTGCGGGTTGCAATTACTGCACGGTAAAGATCAAAAGCAGCAAGCGTACCAATCAAGGGGCACCCTTTTATATGGTGGTAAAGCCCACCGATTTTTCCACTTTCCTTTCGGAAGATTATCCTAAGATCGCTAAATTATTAGAAAGCCCTCCTGAAGAAAATCCCGGCTTCGAAACTCTCTGCATTGTACCTGGTAAAGATCAAATGTTCACTATTGAGAGACCGCCTGGTTTTACTTCATTGGGATTTTATTTTTTATTCACAAATCCAGGAAATATTTGGAAGCAAATTGTAGAAATTGTTGATGGCGCTCCGGTGATAAGAATTGTATTAGATGGTAATGAAGTTGCATCAATTGGTTAATAACCTTAAGTTTGGTTATGAAAAATTTATCGCATGAGAATTTTGTTAATAAATGGTGGACTAACTATTCCTCTCCTTTACATGTAGACATCGAAGAATGGGTTAAAAATTCCTATTTAAGCGACGATGCATTCTGGAAAGAAAATGTGTTTGGTCAGCAAGAAGAATTACTCCCCCCATCTCAAAGTGAATTTGCAAAAAGCTATGATTTCTATCATGATTGCATTTTTCGTCATGTTAAAACGAACAACACCGCCTTTTCCATCCTTGGACATAAATACCCTGAAGAGTGGTCCTATAAAAAAATCCATCACTGTGTGAATTATCATGTGGAGGAATGGGGGCATGATCAGCTTAAATCTGGCGAACTTATTGCGATTGTGGGGCCTCCCAATATCCGTTTCATTTTGGCCCTTTTTACCGCGCTGCGCTTTGGTCTAAAAATATGCTATTTGCCCTCAAATAGCCCCTTTTTAGGAAATGGGCTGATCCAAAAATTTCTGGCAGAGATCAAACCAAACTATATCGTTTCAGAAGATCCTACATTAATTATTGAGGGCATACAGGTTTTATCGATAAATGAAAAGGCATCCGATGATGAAAATCACGCTCCCCATTCATTTTCATATCCTGCAGACAGTGAATTTCAAATAAGCCTTTCTCTTCAGCAACAAGAAGAGCTCATGCTTGTACCAATTGATGCTCACCACACTTATCTTTGTGCACTGCGCGATGCACTATTTACATTAAATATTGTTCAATACCCCTACTGGTCCTCTCCCCTAGCTTGTCCCGTTCGCACTGAGCCTTGCAGTACATTTATCAGTTTTTTAAGTGGCACGACAAAAATATACGTCGCTGATGAAACAATTAGAAAAAATCCTCTTGCAATTGAAGATGAGCGGATTAATATTCTCGGAATATCAAACGAACTGCAGCTGTTATGGAACCAGGGTGCTGGTTTGCCCTCCCGCTATTTAAAATACTATTATAAAAATCCAGTCGAAATATCTTATCAAGCCTGGAAGCCATTTGTACAAATTAATAAAATTGAAAAAGTGCCCCAATTTGATCTGATGCTCGATAATGCAATGGGAAGCGCTATTCTTAGTTCAAGGCCTACTTTGGACTCCTTCAATGCTTTTCTAAAACCAACCCTTGGCACTTCATGGTATTTAAGCGATATCAATAGCAGCGGGCAGGAAGCTCTCTCTGGCTATGGCATTTTTGATCTCAAAGATCAGCCTACTTTAGGCAATTATACAGCCACGCAAGTGGAAAATCAATTGATGCTAACAGGAGTTGTTTACCCTGCAACACGTGGAGTCACTTTTCCCATTGAACAACTGGAAGAAGCTGTCGCTGAGCTGCCGTTTGTGGAAGATTGTATGCTGCATACTCTTTTGAAAACAGGCTTAGGCTTAAGCCATTATTTTGTGCTGCTTGTTTTTGTGAATCCATTAAATGAAGAAGCATCCGAATCTGAAAAGGGCCAATGGACGAAAGAGATCAGAGCCCACATCAGCTCTCGCTTGGGTAATGGATATTTACCTGATAAAATAGATTATTTTGCATTACTCCCTAAAAAAAACATTTTAGGAGTGGATCGAAATTGGTGTGCGAATCAATATAATTCCGGCTTGCTTTTGCAAAAAAGAGAGATGACTCAGTATAAAATTTTAGGTGCTTTGAGAAAACTGATTCAACAGTTCGCTAATCAAGAAGTAAGTTAAAGAAGGGGCACCTTATGGCAGATCTGGTTTCTGAAGGGAGTGAGTTCAGCTGTAATTTTTGTACTGGCAAATTGAAATTGACCGTGCTCAATTCCTCTTCGCAGGGTGACTCAAAAAAACTAGCCAATCAAACCAATTGTTTCCTGCCTCCGCCTGGTGGAAATTGCACCTTCCCTCCCGGAGTACCACCTCCCCCCTGTGCAGGAGTTCCGCCCGGAATGGTAGTAGATACAGGCCAATCCACAGTCAAAGTGGATGGGCAGCCAGCGCTTGGCGAGGGATGCCAATTCATGTGTCCATTATTTGGGCAACCCGTTACACTTTCTAAATCAGACCAAACAGTAGCCAAGCACGATGAAGCAA
>JACDAQ010000008.1 GCA_013695355.1 Candidatus Protochlamydia sp. | reverse complement strand
TGCCAAGCATGAGTGAGTCGAAATACAGGGAAAAGCTTGAGCGCTTAGGGAAGCAACTCCTGCAGACCGAGGCGGTACTGCAAACCCATCCCTTAGTCAATGAAAAATTGATGATTTTGCAAACAGTGGTCCGCTTTTTCGCTATGCAGACCGAATGGTCGGTAGCAGGGCCATTAGCCAGGCTTTCCATGACGCTTGAAACGGCACTTTTAGGAAACCTTGCTGGACAGTCGAAAACTGCAATGATAGGGCCGGCCCTAAACCAAATGCAGCAGGGCTTAAATAGGCTTCTCCAAACGGTATTCGACCCTTCAGAAAAAATAAAATAGGCCTATTGAGAGAGAAATAGTTATTCTCACTCAATGGGCCTTTTTGTTTTTGGCTTTTTTGCTTTTTATTTACAAAATGTTTAAGATCTGTTAACCTTCAAATAGCAAGTTGTTATAGATGATTTTAGTAATCCTATACAACCTATACGATGTTTTGAAAGAAAAAACTTATTGCAATATTTGTCTTAACTAGCTTTTATCCAGGAACAACCCAAGAAATTACTTGAATCAAATAAAAGAACATAAGGAAGTTAGACGAATAATTAACGCAGAAATTATAAGATTAAATTTAAACTTAACATGAGAATAATGAGATGATTAACCCGCTTAGAATAGAAAATTTTCCTATAATACATGATATACCAATCCAACACTTGTGGATTCCTCCTGCTTTTGCTTTAGGAGGATATTTTCTTCCTCATATTTTGGATAAAATTTTTCCTTTAGTACCTGATAGGGGTCCATTATCTCAATACCGTAATCAATTCGCTCTAGTACATCATAATAGTATAAGATTTAGTCAACGTAAATTTTATCAAGCTATGCATGTAGATATTAAAGACAATTTGCCGCTAATGCTTTTTATTGTTTCAACCTGGGTTCTGAAAACTCCATATAAAGATTTACAGGATGAAAAATTATTTTTTATAGCTAATGTTTTTGTTGGTTGTCTAGCAACTTCTTTTATTAGGCGTGTTTCTAATAGTGCTTTTTTAATTCTATCTAAAGAAAGTAGAAATAAGGGATTTGAAAAAACCTCTAATCTATTACAAAATATTGCAAATTTTATTGAACCTACGGTCTTGTAGGATAAGTCACTGATGAATTTCGATACGATTTTATTGAATTGAAAGAAAAAAATTGTAAGCTAATGTGCTTCTGACACAACAAGAGCTTACAAAGTACGGAACTGGTATCAGTATAACGAATCTCTAAAAAACGTGGTAGCCTTTCTCTTTGGATTAGCGAAGATGCTATTAAAAATGGCAGCCATCTAAAGACCTTCATTTCATAGGTGCTCCACAGCAATATTCTGATGATGCAATTCTTTGTAGGATGGCATTAAAGGTTGTTTACAATCTTTCCTTATCGACAACTCGTGGTACACAGCTCAAACAGGGAAATCCTGTCAGTCCGGGGGTCATTAAGTCCGAGCAACTTTTTGGTTAATATGTTAGGCGGGTTGGCTGCATATAGTCACCAACCAAAAAAGCCATCATTTTATGACTGAGGTGGAAAATTTTCTACTAATCGCTACCTAAAAAACCCAAAGTTTACGCCGTGTGCAACTTTTAAATAGTCAGCAGGCCATCAAATTTGATAATTGACCTGTTAAGCTGTTTATTTAATAAGACACCTATAGTATGAATAAGTACTTTTCTGCTAAAACGACTCATTAAATGCGATGCATCTCGAGCCCAAACTTTTGATAAATTTAATTTTTCGTTTAATTGGCAACTTATTGTTTCAACTATTCTTCTAACACTTTTAATTTTTGAAATGAAAATTGAATTTCTTCGGTGTTTCATATTGTTCTTTAAAGGGGTTTGTAAATTTATATCTTTTTTACTTAATAAAAATTTAATGATTCCCTTATAAACCTCCTATCACCAATCACTAGACCATGAATCCCCTCTGTCAATTCTTTTACATTACTGTGTTCCTCAATATTTGCTGGTGTTAGCATGCAAGAAGTAATTATTCCCGATCCTGTTACTAAAGATGTCGAAACTTGATTTTTTGAAGCACATCTTCCACAAGCCGCCTCTCCTTTGAATAATTTACCCCTTCTTGCTCTTGCAAATGTCAAACTGAAATTGGGAACCCATCGACAACATGTAAATTATCATCATACGCTCCTAACTCTAATGCAAGCTGTCTTTGAGTATCTGTTTGATTTTCCATAGATTTGCTGCTTGTCTCACAAAAGTAGCCTGCAGGATAATTTAGGAAACCAATGCTTCCAGTCTTAAAAAATACTCCCACATTTTTTTATTTGTATCAACTCGTAAAAACTGGCCAACAACTATCAATTGAATCACTTACAAAATCTAACGACCATCTTTGATTAATGCAATTACTTCGAGCGCTTACCTCTCTAATTCCCAAAGCTCTTTTTCTTGACCCTCTTTTTCTCACTTTCAATCCAAGATTTTGATAAATTCTAAAGACTTTCTTATGATTGATTATACTTCCTTCTCTTTTTTAGCATCATATGGATACGGCGATATCCAAACCTCCTTTTCTCATAAGCAATTGTTTTAATCTTTTGGATTAAATTATCTTCATTAAATTTTTTTGTTTTATAGCGAATCATTGATCGATTAGCACCTATAAGCTTACACGCTCTTCTTTCACTTATTCCATATGCTATAATTGCAAGAGAGCATGCTTTCTTTGCTTTAGGGGCTACCATTTTTTTGAGATAACATCTTTAAGTGCAAAAATATCTAAAGCATATTCTGCAACTAAAGTGATACTTGGGATGAAAAATCATGATTTAATTATCCCCAAATAATAAAAAACTAAAGGAAGGAAAGAACTTTTTTGGGTAAACTATATGGTGAAACATAGTATAGTCAACCCGATTAGGGCGCTAAATTGAAATAAGCATACCTTCAAGCTTGTCATAGCTTACTTTGAGAATTCTTCGTCTGGAATATGCATTTTACTTTAATCTGCTAAATATTATAATAACTTTAAATTCGTTTCCACATAGATTTCAAAGTTTATTTTTAAATTTTAAGTAAATTTTAGTTTTTATTGAATGAAAAAACTTCAATAAAAAATTACAGTAATTATTATATCAAATAAATAAAATTCACATTTTAATTTCTTAAAAAAATTATAATTAATTAAATTATATCTAATTTAATTATTTAATTTATAATAAAATATAAACTAATTAGGTGTCTATGAATGACATAACTCCCCTTGAAAAAATACAGAACCTAACGCAGGAATTAGAACAAATTAAAATTGAAATGCAAAGTTCAACCAATGCAGGTCGTAATTACGAAATTATTCATGGTAAGTTATCCGAACATAGCCAAAAAATTCAAGACATTTGTCAAGAATGTATGGGACAAATTGACTTTACCCCTCACCTGACACTTTATACAGAAAAAATTTTAGAAATCCGTAATTTTTTACCCAAACTCCTTAGCACAAGTGATAAAATTACAACTGTCGCTTATATGAAAGGATTTTCTATTCAAAAAAAATTGAATGAGGCCAAAATTATTAATGAAATAATTTTAACGTTTAATTTAAGTGAAAGTACAATTAGAGAAATGATCCCAGAGAATTCTACAAAAGGATTTTTCGTAGATATAGCTAATGTCTGTTTTGGCAAAACAAAGATTAAATAAACTGGAAACTTTAGGGCTAGAAGAAATCACAAATATACATCATTTACTTTTTGAATCAGCTATTAAAAACAGGAGTCTAAAAAATATTAATTCAAACAATTTTATTGAACCCATCCTGCATATATTTTTAATAGCCTTTTTCAATTCCTAAATTCTTTGAATGATTTTAATTCGTGTGAAGAGGTTGAAATATCGGTTGAATCGTATCTTCAGCAAAAACCTGAAGTTGATACGTTACAGATATTTTTTAATCAGCCAATTAAAACGCAAGAGAGGCTACTTGAAGAGTTTAGTAACAGCGATGATCCTGAAAAGTTATCGTTTGTAACTGATGTACATAGTTATAAGGAAAAATTAAACGAATTTAAAGAGGGATTGAAAAATCTTCCGATTGTGAATGTAAAAAATTTATTAGAAAACTCGAAAAATATTAATGGGACATTTTTTCTCAATGTGAATGGAAAAATCAATTGGGTTTTTAAGCCTATTTCTGAAAATAATAATGGTTTTGAAATTTTTTCCGCAGAATGTACTTCTTCACAACTTAATTATCATAAAGAATTTCCTATTCCATTAACTATCCCTCTTGAAGTTAAAGATTGGGTGGGCTCAGCTCAGTTATATATAGAAAATACACAATCTCTTGACAAAATAATAGCTGAAAACACTCTTGTTGATAAAAATCTACTACAAAAACTTATTATTTTTGACCTGCTTTTTGCAAATAGCGATCGTAATACTGCTAATTTTCTTTTTCAAATTATAGATGAATCTGCTAAAATAGCAGGTATTGATCATGACAGGTGTTTAGGTTTTAGTGATCTTCGATCTTTAAAATTAGAATTTGAAGAGTTGCAAATTTTAGAAGAACCAATTGACCCTGAACTGGGAGCCTTGTTTTCTGATGTAGCTATTAAAAAATATAAAGAAATTATGATAAATAACAATGTTCCTGACGACCTTGTTAATTGGTTGGATAGTGTCAGTGAACGGTTAAAAGTCGCTTTAATAAACAATACCCCCTAAATGATGTTATAGAAGATATAGAATCTTATTATGATGAATTAATCGGTTTATAAATGATGTAGGTGCAAAATGATACAATGTCTGATTAATCCTTTTACTCATGAGGCTGTTGCCGAATTAGATCCCGGAAAAGAAATCACATTTCTTGACGAAAGAATGTTAAAAGCCTTGACGACTGCTGGTATAACAGTTTCAAAAGAATTTAAAGAAGCGAATTCCACAGGATCGAGAGTACGTCCTAAAGATGGTAAAGCAGTATTTGCTAAAGCCTTTGAGCAATTCTATTTTCATGGGCTACATGGGCGAGGATATCGTTGGGTAAACAAAAGTGATTACGATATGCCTTTAGATAAAATATCCGAACTTGTTCTCTCAGCGTATTTGGGTCAATCGAAAGATTCAGATATTTAAACATTTATGGATGCATAATTTCTTCTCCTCCTATGAAGACTAAGTTTATAATCACTCCACTTTTCTGTAACTCGAATTCAGGTCAACATGCTCGCAGCCTTATTCTCCAATATTTAAAGATATTAATATTATGAATGATAATGATGTTTCAGATATTCTTAGAAGATAATGAGGTTTCAAATCTTCTTGTTATGTTTTAATATTATCCCAATGAACTCCAAGGTTTAACTGCTAATGGATAATTGAATAGCAAATGGAGCCTTTAAACTGTAGTAGAATCCTTGTTGATTTGAAAAATTTCATGAGGATAAATTATTCACAAAATGACCCTATATTTTTTAAATTAAAATT
The DNA here is from genome assembly GCA_013695355.1 of Candidatus Protochlamydia sp. GTDB lineage: Bacteria > Chlamydiota > Chlamydiia > Chlamydiales > Parachlamydiaceae > Protochlamydia. Next base: position 23,662 of record JACDAQ010000008.1, on the reverse strand, counting down.
GTAATCCAACAAGTCAAATGATGAAATTTAAACGAATCAAGAAGGTGTTTGCTAAATAGAAATAGCCGAATCTAAAGAGATTATCGAGTTGGTTAACGGGTGTGATTTGACTTTTCATTGCCATCTCCTTCCTACGGAGATAGAATTTCAATGATCAATTTGTAAAAAAAATCTTTCATCGAAGACCATAAATACGACTGTTATTATTTTTTTAGAAAATTAATTTTGTCTTTAGTAATTTACTCAATTAGCGATAGCGCATGAAAAAAGCTGCCTGAGCTTCATTATTTTTCATCTCATAAATAAAAAGTGCTTTAGCAAACCTTAATTTAAAATTTTTATTAGAGCAGTTAAACCTCTTGCCGGACTTTATCTTTGCTTTTATTGTTATAATTCTCTAAATTTATAAGAAAATAACCTAACGGACTTAAACAATGCCATTACAACCAACATTAGAACTCCATGGGATTCAATTTTTTAATAATGCGCCTGATTGCATTACACATTTTGAAAGTTCTCACTGGACTGAAAAAGCTCTTAGCTTAATTCAAAGTTATGGAACTACATTGTTGGCTTTTTTACACAAAATTGAGCGTTTTATCCGCCAAGTGGATGTTCAAATGCATTCATTCACCCATTCCAATGGAGTGGGCTTTTCTCATAATAAGCTTATTGTCTGCGTACACGGGCTTAATGCTGATCCTTCCCAATTTAAATCAATCATTAATGAAATACAAAAGCATGAGCTTCTGGAAACAGACATATATATTCCCCGGGTTATAAAAAAAGGAAACGTAGCTTTAGATGAGGCAGTTAGACCAATTTTTGAAGAAATTGTCAGATGGGCCACAAACCCAGGAGACAAAGAATTAGTGTTGATCGGCATCTCGAATGGCTCAAGAATTTCAAGGGCTATAGAAGCAGAAATTGCAAAGTCTGAAAGATTGGAAAATATTAAAAAGTTACGCTTTATATCCATTGTGGGGGCTTGCAAGGGCTCTTCTATGATGAATCTTGCCAATAGGATAGGTCTATCATGGATAAAGCCAAAAATCATTTCCGAAGAAATGCCAACAGATTCTGCTCGAAACCAGCTTTTAAACCACGAGTGGTTTAACGGATTAAATAATGGGCCGAGACGTGAATATTATTTTATTGCTTCGCCCCATGATTGGACTGTGCCAAATTATGATTCAACCTTAATGGAAGTAGCGGGGCATAGAACTCACTATGCAATAGTGCCAGGTCAAGGACATAATACGATTGAAGTTGCTCGGGCGAAATCAATTGCCGAAATTATCTTAACTTAAAATTACTTAAGAGAGATGCGGGATTGATAAGAGGTCCTTCGGAAACTTCTAACAGAAAGGCAATAGCCATCAACAGACTATGATAACGGTACGTTAGAAGACTCGCTTGCGAATTACTTGCAATTGGCTTAAAAGCAAACCTAGATTGTCAATCAAATTACAAACTAGAGGCCTAATCAGCAAGGATTTTTCCTAAGTTCTATACTGAATTGAGGATGCTTGCAGCGCTTAATCTTGGATGGATTGAGATAGATGGCAAGATTTATCAAAGGATCAAAAGCTTCAAAAAATATTTTTTTTGCTTGTGCCATATTCATGATTTTGATTTTTACCAATTCGTTAGCCTTAATCTCTGTTTAAAGCTGCTGCCTTTCCCATTCTAGTTACTAAACCAACCAACATGGCACTAATATAGCTCGTTCGCGCGGTATCTTGATTTTTTCATCGTTCCATGTTTCTTTATTAAAGTTAAAATTTACACGAACTTCTATTTTTATTTGGATTATTTTATTGGGAGCGGTCAAGAGGGGTAATTTCTGAATGCAATTAATTTGAAAATAAAGCCAAAATAAATTTTTATTATAATGGCGAAATAAGTGAAGAAGAATTAGAAGAGTTTTCTAGAGCAAATAGTGAAATTATTGCTCATCGTTCTAATGCCTTGCTTAAAGATAAATTTATACGTTTAGATTTTCCTCACCGTCCGCCACAAAAAAATGCTAGATTTTGTGGAATTACCCTACTAATCCTGGCACTTTCCTAAAATAAATAAATAGTCATTTTGAATATACAAAGCCCCTTCCTATATCAAGAATTAAAGTGGCTTCATTCTTCAAAAGAGTTACCGCCCCTTAAACAATAAAGCTCCTTGAGAGTTGAAATATATCTATGCTAGCTCTTCTGATTTTACCTTTATTAAATTATTGTAGAAGGATTGCCACCATATAGGGTATGAATATATCTATTATATTTCCCTAAACAATAGCCCTGATAAGCTTGCGTAATCTTATCATTGTCATCACCACATATTATCTTTATTGAAGGAGACTCTTTAAAAAGATCAAAGCTCTTTACTTGCATTTTTTTAAATTCTTCAAAACTTTTTTGCATTTTTAGGTCTGATTTTGACGTTGTGCTATTAGAATATACACGAGAGCTAGGCAGGCTTGAGCTTTTTAATCGATAATTAGATACTGTAGATAGAGCATAATTTTTCGAATACATAGGTTCCAAAAATAATTTTCCAAACATATTTCCTCCTTTAAATGGATTATAATTAGCTTGAAAAAAATTTAACTTAAAATCAAAAGTTCAACAGGCTTACTCGTATATTTATTCTATTAATATCCTTTAGGCTTGCGGATTTCTTATATCAACAAACTTGTTCCGGTAATAGATACTACGCAAATAACAGGTTGATCATAGGAAATCTTAATGTATAATAATTTAAAATTAAACCATACCAATATGTTAACGGACTATTTGTTTTCCAAACTTTTTTCAGTTACCAAAGAGGCGGTAAACTTTTTCAAAGTTGTTACCTTTTCATAATAAAATGAAGCTAAATCTGTTGCCTCTTCACAACATGGTTGCTAGCAGCTTTCATTTTTTCGAAAACTTTCTTTCCGGCTTCACATGCTTTTGACATAAGAGAATTTTTTGTTTCTTGAATAATGTTTATACAACGTGTAAAAAATTTTTCTTGAATGAAGTTTCATTATTAATTTTATAATCATTCATATTTAAGTTAATAAATTATATGTTATCTTCTAACGCATCAACTTTTTCTTCGTTTAACACAAACTCATTTTTTAATAAGTTCTTTTACAGAAACTATAGTTTTTTCTATCTCTTCTACTTGCATCAAATTTAAATTAGTATATTTCATATTCAATTCTATAAGCTCTTAATTAATTTTTATTAAATTACGTTGTCATTTTTTATTTCTTTTAAATCATCATCAATCTTTGCTAAATCCATAATTAATGATGCAATAACATTTTGTTGTGATGTTATAATGTCGGCTGTTTGACCAGAATTTTCTTTTAAATCCTTGAGCTTATCAAAAAAAATATTTTCTGATTCTTTTAAATTTTCATATTGTTCATATAACAATTTTAATCTATTATAATTGATTTTTTTACTTCATTTAATCCGATTAATTCTTTCAACTCAATAACTAATTTATGAATATTATCACATTTTTTTAAAAAATCCTTTAATTCATTAAAATCATCTTGTTGACCTTCGATTTCTTCAGAAATTTTATTGAAATCGTTTTCTAAGTCTAATTGTTGGTTATGAATTTCAATAAAATCTTGATTAATTTTTTTTTGAATTAATTTAGTCAATTCAATTTTTTTTTTAGCGTCTTCTAGAATTTGATCATTTTCTGGTAGGTCCAGAATTTTATCAATAAGCTTTTGCTCATTTGTATATTCTGTTACTGTCATAGTTGTAGTTAGGGTGTAAATAGATAACATTCTATTTTTTATGATATTCATACGAATATCGAAGTCTTCTAAACTTTCAGGACTCATAGTTGCATCAGAAGTATCAATGCTTTCTTGAACTTCATCAAAATTAATGATTTCATTCCAAGATGATTTATTATCTAAAAATATAGGTAGCATAGTTTTCCTTAATAAACAAATATTTTTTAGCGTCTGTTTTTAACATTTCTTAAATTTCTTTTATTGTTTTAGTGGATATTTTAACAAATAAATTGCCCCTCCTACGATCGCTGGTAATCCAATTCCGCTCCTGATGCTGATGCTTCAGGGTAATTTACTATAAGTATCGGATGGTATTGATTTAAGAAATTTGTGTAGTTTCTATCACCTTATTAGTTTGCTTAATCCCATCGTCTATAAGATTCATTTGTTTTTCTAATGAATTCAATTTGAAATTTGTCTTTTCGTCAATTTCATCAATCGAATCTATCTGCGCAGTTAATTTGTTTCCTTCTTCCGCTAATGATACCATGTTAGATTCTAATTCTCTAGTTTGTGCTTCTAATGAATTCATCATCTCAGTTAGCTTTTTGGTTTCTTCTTTTAAAAATGCCATGTTAGATTTCAATTCCAACTTCTTTTCTAGCCAAGATGTCATTATTAATTCTAATTCTTCCAACTATTGATTTTGTAGGTTCGAGTCGAAAACTAAATTTTTAATTGAAGACCCTAAATTTTCTAGTTATTTTTCCTTTAAATCCATTTCAGAATTTAATATTTCATACAGCTCATTAAGTAAACTTGAGTCTTCATTCAATATTCTATGACCTGCTTCGATTTTTGTTTAATTTTGAATGAAGCAAGTTAATCTTCCATTAGATCAAAAGCAGAGCTTAAATCATTAATACTTCAAAAAGTTGCAATTGGTCAAGTGATATTTCATCCAATCTTTTTTGCTGTTTGTTACAAATGATTTGATGCTTTTTCAAATTGTTTTCTAGCGCGTTTTGTAAATTCTCCAACCACGTTGGGCTCGCTCATAAGATTTCCCGAGCATTGTAAAAAGAATTTTGTGCTTCTTGAGCAATGATGCCTTTTTTGTAGTCTAGTGTCAATGATTTCAAATCTTCGCGCATTAAAAATATAAAAGGTTTCATGAGCACTATGTTGGTTATCAATAACTTGCTAACTCAGTTAAATAGCTAGATCGCCTTATAAAACGATTATTAGCATTTAAACTTTCGATAAAGCTTCTTTGTATCCATCGCTCCCAACGTTGGTTAGTACCTATCTGATTATAAGGGAAAATTAAATTGGAATTACTTGAAAAAGATGAATTTTCTTCAAAACACCAGATAGGAATAAATATTTCTTTAAATTAAAATTAAGTTGAAATTTGATTACCTATGTTTTACAACTTTTTGAGTCAAGCGTGATGTTTAAGGATAAGCCTACCGAAATAAAACTTACACGAAAAGGCCAATTGTCAATCTTAAAATAAGAAGAAATTTTAAATTATATTTTGTATTCTTTAAAGATTTTTTAATATGACTTTTGGATTCAAGAATTCTATTTTTGTTTAACCTCTTCCATGAATTTATTCCGGCCTTTCGAGCCAAATTGGCACCTCAATTTGACCTGTTTTCTGCAAAAAGAAGCTGGACTATTACTATCTGGAACAACACCATATTTCTCTTGATATTGAATTTGCGTGTAGTAATTAAACGGATCAACTTCCGACATTACATCAAAAAAAAGAGAAGCTGGTCCTCCATCTCATTTAATTAATTCCACTCATGAAATAAAACAACTTCTTATAAATCCACTTTATCATATCGATCAAAGCTAATGTTGGTCAGCCTATAATTCAAGAAATCGTTCCGGCCTTTCGTGCCAAACTCGCACTTTAACTTGACCTGGTTTTCTGCGAAAAAAACCTGCTGAAGCATTTATATCTGGAACAATACCATATTTTTCGTGATATTGAATTTCAGTGTAGTAATTAAAGGATTGAGCTTCCGACATTGTATAAAAAAAAGAGAGGAAGGTCCACCATCCCCTTTCATAAATTCTATAAATGAAATTAAACAACTTCTTATAAATCCCACTCTATCGTATTGATCAGAGCTAATATGATAAAGACTTAAAACTTTTTTTTGAATGACTTTTCCAATTTTTCTTTCATCCTCGCTAAATTCAGGATTTGAGTCTACTAATTCTCTAACCTTTTCAGCCAATTCGCGTAAATGCAGTCAGTGTAGCCTATAGCATAAACATTCCTGGTTCCCCAGAATGACAACTCTACATAAGCATTTTCAACCAGGCTGGCAAAATTTAGATAAGAATGCTCGGTATAGGAAGTTTTATCATTTAAGGCTGAGTGGATATTCATTATGTCTCCTTTTTATATCAAAATTTTGAGTTAATTTGTTACTATTACTTATTAAAAAAATTTTACCAATGTTTTTGAAAAAAAGAATAATTTATTGGATTAAAAAATTCTGAAAATTTTTAGTTGCGTTTATCTCTTTTTCATTTTAAAGTTAAGTTGATAAACCATCAAAGCGAGAGTGTATAGTGGAAATTTATAAGAGTGAACATGCTGCTTTTCAAGCAAATTCTTTAGTGAATCACATATCTACTAATTTACTTAAGGATAAAAGAATAATTGCAATAGCAATATTTTCATTAGCTTTTCTAGTTGCCTGCTACGCAGCCCTAAAATACTGTCAAAAAAAAAATACTTCCCCAAATTTAGGACCAAATATACCTGTCGGGTCTATTACTCCTACAGCAATATTTTCTCCTATTAATTCTATAAAACCTAAAATAATTCCTTTGGCTTCATTCACCCCAAGGATTTTGGATAGATTAATTGATATTGAATCAATAGAATTCGATTCTTTAATCTACCCAATCACACTACAATCTAAGGCTTTAGATGAAAAATCATTGAAAGCTTTTGCTAATATTTATTATAAAAATGCTAATAATTTAGATGAAGCACAAATAATCTTGCTTGGAGAGAGGCATGACTTTTTACAACATAATTTTTTAGAAACTGCAATATTGCAAGAATATGGTAAAGAAAATGATATACTTTTTTTAGAAGGTCATGAATATGAGGAAGAATTTGGAAGTTTAGATAAATATAATTATTTTCATTTTAATTTTCCTATTACAAAAAACTTTTCAGTCAATGGATGGGAAAAAAATCTTTTACCTCTTGAACAAATGATAAATTTCTCAAAGTTTGGTAATGAATTTAAATTAGAAGTTTTAAATGAGATAAAAAAATATAATGAAAATAAAACGAACTGCTTAAATGAGTTAGATATTAAAGTTGATACACTAATAAAAGAATATTTTGCAAATAAGCAAGAAAGAGATGATTTTTTAATTTCATGTGTTTTAAAAGCTTCTAGTCACCATCCAAATAAAAAAGTTTTTGCTGTTTGTGGTAAAGGACATATATTTGATAACGTTCCTGAAGGATTTAATATTTTTGATCACCTTCCTTCAGAAGTAAAATGCGCAGCAGTTGTTTTTAAAGATTAAGTGATCAATTGATGTACGATTTTTTTTGCTTTTAACTTATTTCCTTATTTTTGAATTTTCCAAATTTCATGCATTTTTTTCGAATCATGGTTATTATTATAATGGAAACGATGTCATCTAAGGTAAATTTTTGGATCTATTGAGAGGTCCTACCCAACTATTGGCAACTTTTGTTTAAATTGTAAAGCTTGCATACTTTGTTTCAACGGTCTTTTTTGGACGCAAGAAACATAAGTTCTAAATAGTTTTTTTCACCACACTTCTTTTCTTCATATGATCACCGAATGATTAATTTATCTCAGGCGTCACATTTAATGTTTTTTTTGATCCTGAATTTTTTTGATATATTCTTTTGGGGGTTTAGCAATAACCAAGTCTAAGGGGCTCTGTTTATGTTAAAGATTTATATAATTGATTAATGCAGGCCACGGTTGGATTGAGTGGAATTTCGTTTTGCAACGTACAAGATGGACTAAAGTAAGATGAGCCATTTTTATGAAAAACAAAGAAAAATTATAGCAAGGAGGGGATGTCCGCTTCGAGGGAGAGACAAGCTTTTTAATCTAAAATATTTTTTAATTATTAATTAACTTGAAAAACATATGCGGAATTTATAAAATCTTAACTGTCAATTAACAAATTCTTTAAGGAGAGATAAATGCACTTAGTCCAAAATTAACCAAACTATAATTTACTTATTGACCAGCGGCCTGCAATTAACAATGACGAGCCTCAAGAACCAAATGTGGGTGCTATTATTGGAAGAATGGATGTATTTGAACATATTCTTATTGAGGTTATAAACCGAGGTCAAGAAGTAGCCAACGGTTTGAATCGAGATATTAGATTATTAAATGGAAGAGTTAACCATCTTCAACAAAATAATTCAGACTTGCAAAATCAAATTTCAGCTCTTGAGTATGAACTTGATAAAGCCGAAACGGAAAGAAATAGAAGCGAGTATTATTCTTACATGAATGACTGTGCTAATACAATAAGAGCATTTGGATTAGTGGGTGGGGTGGCTACTGGTTTAGCGTGCCCGCCAATGCTTCCTTTCTATGCAATAGGAATGGGCATATTTAAATATACTTCGCCAAAATATACAGATTTAAATTATTTTAAAGAATGTGAGAATAAATATTTAGAAGAGCATCCAGGTTGCCTTAAATTTGAAGCTTTTGCATTTGCAAGTCAAAAAATGACCGAGTCTCACCTTGCATGTCAAAATGAAGGTGAGTGCGGTGATGCATATTCTGGCGTTGATCATTCAATTTAGTAATAATTTTAATATTTTATTAAAAGGGGTTTAAAAATCCCCTTTTCATTTGAGTTCTACATTACTTAAAGCGTTGCGATGAAATTTATTAACATTTTTTGGTAAATAACTCGAATAAGCTATACAAGTATGCTGCCGATATGCTGCACCCAATAAATTAATTTTAGACTTTCAACAAAAAATTTTGAGGCTTACATGTAAAATTACAGCAAGAGTTCTTTAATAAAGGAACCAAATTGTGAAAAAATCAAGATTCAATGAGGATCAATTTATAATAATTTTACAAAAGAACAAAATTGTTCAAAAAGCTTACAGAGAGCCTGGGGATAGGAATTTTTGCACTTGTCACCCTTCCTGTGTTCTCTGCGACGAACTCTGTGGCTTGAATGGTCTGCCGGCCAAAGTAATGATTTTAAATTTTTACAATCCCAGTTTTTTTAATGTACGTTCGGCCAAAAATAAGTAAGCTTCAACTTTTTTGCCAGGCTGCTTGATCTCTTTGATTGATGTTTTTGTTACATTAATTCCCTGCTCTGCTTCGATTTTAACAATTTCTAATAAAGCCGCCTCTTGGAAATCTTGCTCTGGAATAGTGTAAGCAAAAGCCTTGGCAACTTGAATATTTGATAAAGCTTTCATTTTGACAATTTCTTTGATTGCCTGAAGCTGAAACCTAGGACAAATATGAACCTTTGCCATAGCAAATGCTCTGTCAAGATTAGACAAGGCTTCAAATTTTATTAGTTCCAAAATTAGTTCATCTTCTTCTTCCGTAAATTTGCTAAGGTCCATCGCAAAAATAGCGTTGACTTCATGTAAATTGGGAGAAGGTTTAATTTTTTCAATTTCTAATAAAGCTAGTCCCTTTAAAGCCTGATTTTCAATTTGTTGTGCTGTTTTTATTGCCTGATCAGGATTAGTTAGACATTCAAATTTTACTTTTTCAAGTAATGCTCTGTCTATGCGTAAAAAAGCTTTACATTTTTTTTCATGAGACTCAATTAATTGCGCTTCTGTTTTGACATTGTCAAAATTTATGGAAACTTCACTTTTAGCAATTACTATAAGAGCATCAATTCTAATCAACTCATCTTGAATTGTATTAGCCGTTAGTTTGGCTTCTATAGGATTGAATAAGCACTCAACCTTAACGGTCTCAAAAAGTAGCGAATCTTTATACAGCGAATCTTCATTATTTCTAATAATATAGGAATTGATTATATCATTTTTGGTTTTATTTAAATTAGTTAATAATTCTAGTTTAAATATTTCAAACCGCATATTACGCATTCTTTCACAGTTAGGCTGGGAGCTTTCTATCAACATTTCCTCAAAAGCTTTTGTTGCATCAATTAAGCAGTCTGAAGGATTAACTTTTGCGATTTCAAATAAAGCTTGCAATCTACCAAAATAAGAGCGCATGAGTTTGGCAGTCACCTTTGCTATTTCAAGATCAGTACGAGCTTCAATTTTTACAATTTCTAATATTTCAGCTTCTGATGGGCCGCACCACCCGCTGGTTTTAATTTTATAAAAATTATCTTGACTATGATAGCGTACATATAATTCTATGAATTTTGAAATATTAAAAGTCTTATTTGTCTCTTTATTTAACTGTATTATTTTTTGAAAAATTAAACCAATGTGGGTTTCTAGATTTCCCCATAGAAGTTTATTCATCTGAAAGGATGTTTGGGATAAATTTGTCAAATCATTCACAGTTAAATAATAAGCAATATGCTTCTGAATCTCGGAAGGAATTAGACAAAACGAAATTGGAATAGAAGGAAGAATTCTATTTTTATTTAATTTAGTTTCTTCCATTGGAAGTTTAGTATTAGATATAATATTTGAATTAATTGGACCCATTTTTAATAACTCCTAGATTTAAAGTTAAAATATTATATATAATTAAAACAATAAATACAATAAAAATTAGATGCAACAAAATAGAATTTAAATTTTTTTTAGAAAACACCTTTATAGAGATAAAATCTTTGAAAGAATGCTAATTATGCTAATTGTTAATTGAATCAAACAATCATTTGAAATACGTTGAGTGCTCACTTTCATCACCCTAAGATGAGAGAAGCTTTTTACCATAGTTTTTCATTTTCGGATAGTCTAATTGTTTGCTTTTGGTAATATTAATTTTCATAATTTCTATTTGCTTAATTTGTACGAAAGGAGTTTTTTAATTTAGAAAAGTGTTGATGTAAAACGGTTTAATTTAATTTTAAATAAATGTGTTATTGTCTTAATTTGTTTAAAATAATTTATTTAAAAGGAGATGTTTGATGTCAAAAATCCTTGCAAAGAAAATTTAAATTAAGCATAAATACAGAAGAAATCCTGACTTAAACATAAAAGGCTTAATAAACCAAAGATGATCTTGTTTGATGAAACATAATTTTTTGAGATTTCCTACGTACACTAACTTCACAGACAATATCTTATTTCATTCCTCTTTTTCAGATGTCGAAAAAAAAGTTCATCAGTGGCTGACTCGTTTCAACTATCCCGTCGATCAATCCCTTATAAAGGATCTCTATCTTTTTTATATTTTAGCCCCCAAAAAATTTCTGGACCACCGCTGCCACTCTCATCTTTCCACTTTGCTTTTGTCAATTCATTTAATACAAAATTACTTATCCCAGAAAATTACTTTTTCTCCTCAAGAATTACATGTTAAAATTCGTTGGTTGCCCGGTACTTTAAAATTTCCCTTTTCCACTTGTTCTGTGCTGGGATGTTTGATTGGCTATAATGCATTAGATAAATATGAGTTATTCGATGAAGAAAATCTCTACTTAGCTTTCCAAAGACTCTATCCTGATGTGAGATTAGTTAAAGAATGCTTTTACAGACATGGTGCCCAAAATCAAAATCTCAAAATCCATTATTTTGAAATCGAAAAAAAGGATGGCTCTAATTTTTCTCTTCATCAGCAAAATTTACTCAAAAATAATATAGAAGAGAGGGTGCGCAATAGCATTCAAAAATTGTCCCCCTCCACTTTTATGAGACAAAATGATGAAGATACTTACAAAACAATTTTATCTTTAAGCAATGAAATCAATTCATTAGAAGACTTGTCTCAAGCTTCCATCAATCTCGATGAGCAAACGGGCAAAGAAATTGTTTTTCAAGTGGTTCTAGTCCACCCCGCCCCATTTCATAAATTCTCCCTAAAAGAACGTTTTGTTGAATGTACTTTTGTTCCCAAAAGAATGACAACTGTCAGACATTTAGATAATCATCCTATACACGCCCATGTATTTTCTCTCCATCTTCCGCGTACATCAGCCTTTTTAAGAACTGATGGGTCACTAGATTTTAATCTTGCTCGTCAAAAAGTCGTTTCCCTTATTCAATCAGCAATTGGACAATTTCGCGACTATAATGGAGGGCTTCTTCTTAAGCAGCAAGAGCATCTGAAAAAATTTAGAGATGCTTTTGAAGAGATCGATCAGGATATTGTGGAAAAGTTTTTTTATTCTATCACTCCTTTAGAAAAACAAGCTATTTTAAATGAGGATATCTTATTTTCATTTTTTAATTTCTTTTTACAAAATCAGAAGGCAAAGCTAGACAAAAAGTTCGATTTTTATTTTCATTCCAATAAAGATGAAAATATATTTTTGTTTGTGAAAGGGAATGATAGTTCTTTGATTGATCTAATTTCATCTTTTTTACATGAAAATTTGTTTCAATCTCAGGAAATTGCCTATAGTCTTTTGAATATCACAGAGGGTGCTTTCTTTACTGCTGTTCTATTAAATCCACAAGCAGAAAAAGCTCTATCTTTCGCTAACAAATTAGAAGAAATACTAAAAGAGTGGAGAAATAAGCTTAATGGGAAAAAGGTTTTAAAAATAGGCCTTGAATACATGCCTGTTTCCCTAGACCCGCGAATTGGTGGTGATAAGGTTTCTTCCGATACTTTATGTTTACTTTTTGAAGGCTTGATGAAGTATGATGAGAAAGAGCAAGTAGTCCACGGTATTGCTCAATCGATAGAAATTTCCTCTGATGCCAAACAGTACATTTTCAAATTAAGGCAATCATTTTGGAATGATGGAACTTCTGTGACGGCTCATGATTTTGAATATGCATGGAAAAAAATTCTTTCGCCTGATTTTAAAACATCATTTGCTGAATTTTTTTATCCCATTAAAAATGCCATGAAGGTTAAGCAAGGAAAAACATCTCTTGATAATGTAGGCATTCAAACCATCGATGACCGAACGCTCAGGGTGGAACTTGAACATCCGACCCCATTTTTCTTACAATTGACTGCGCAAATAACATATTCTCCTATTCATCGAAGCATTGACCAAAAAAGGCCTCAGTGGCCCTATGAATGTGAATCAAACTATCCCTGCAATGGCCCGTTTCAACTACAAATTAATCAGCCCAATCAAGGTTTTCAGCTCGCTCTAAATCCTTTTTATTGGGATGCAAATTATACAAATTGGGATCAAATTAACCTTATTCACTTGACTCCTTCTCAAGCCCTTCATGCTTTCCAACAAGGTGAAGTTGATTGGATCGGTAATCCATTTGGTGCTTTCTACTCTGAATTTATACCTAAAAAGAAAGGCGAGATTTTTTCTTTCCCTAATTCGTGGGCTTGCTGGCAAGTTTTTAATACGTCATGCCCTCCTTTTAATTCCCCTAAAATTAGAGAAGCCTTTAGTTATGCTATTAACCGTGATGAAATTATCTCCGGTGCATTCCTTCCTTTGAAAGCAGCGTTTTCCCCACTCTTACCTCACCATACTGGTAATAATGCCGATACGCTATTTCCTGACTTTGATCCAATTAAAGCAAAGCAACTATTTCATGCAGCTCTCAAAGAATTAAATTTTTCGATTAATGATTTCAGGCCATTGACACTTATCTATCATGAAGGGGAAATTCGAGAATATACGGCTAATTGCATAAAAAAACAACTGAAGGATATTTTAGAACTAGATTGCGAGTTGCAGTCACTTCCCTGGAATAAACTTTTCAATCAAATGACTTCGGGAAATTATCAGCTAGGTCTAGTTCACTGGAGTTCTGATATTGACGATCCGACCTTTTTGTTAAATTATTTTCGGTTTAGTGCAGCTAACGTCACTAAGTGGGAACATCCCGATTTTCAAAATTTGCTTTATCTTAGCCAACAGCAAATCAACCCTTTTCAACGTTCTTCCTTTCTTTTTAAAGCAGAAAAACTATTACGCCAGGAAATGCCTATTATTCCAATTTTTTATCAACCAGCACAAGGGTTGATTAATAAGGATCTTCAAATCGTACAAAATATTTCAGGCAATTTTAATATAGCCAAATCATTTAGAAAAGGATTAAATCCTTAATTTTGAATGTATGAAAATTCCAGATATAATATGAGAATGCTTCAGAAAAATTAGTGGCGTCCTATATTTGCTATTTATTAATATTATTAGCAAAATAGGGCTGCCACTCGTAATATTTAGCTGTGTTTAATAGTAGATTTTATGCACTATACACTTCTTTTTATCAATTTGGATAATTATTAGATTATCCTCCACCAATCGTATCGCAAAGTGGCACATTAAGATCATTAATGTCTTTAGCAATTGATCGGCAATCAATGGCATAAATATCTTGTTTTGGAGAAATTTTAAAAAAGTTTTTTTCATTCTCCAATTTAGACCCTTTTAACTGATTTAAATAATTCAATGTGGTTGAAATTCCCTTCAAAGAATCATTCTGTGTGTTTTTTACATTTGTTTGCTCAACACTGTAAAAAAGACTTTGAGAAGCATTTTTAATTTCCATAAAACATCCTTTGTTTAAGTTCATGGGTTACACAAACAAAAATCTTGACATCAAGCCTGTAATTTAGTCAATGCTTTTTTTTGAAAAATTTTATATATTGTGAAAAGAAATCATTGTATCTTACTGAACATCAACCAAATATGAAAAAAAATTTAAATATCAATTTTTTTGAAGTAATGCATAAATTTGCATTAGAAATTACTCTAAAAGAGCTGGTTAAAAAGAACATGTGGGCGAAAAGAAGCTAAAAAAATTTTCAAATTCATCACGAACTTTTTAATGAAATGCAACAAAAAAGCTAGGGTGCTATAATGAAAATGCGGGAATCCTGGAGCTGTGATTATAGCCACAGGCAGAGGGACGGATATAAAATATAAAGGTAAGAGCAAAGCATAGGGTGGATTGCATGTTTTGATTACATTCTACATCTCGTCTTTACGCGTTGAAGCCTTAACCTATTTAATTCTAATTGAAACCCAGGCAATGAATATTCTTTAAAGCAAGCAATAAACCGTCTCCAGGAGAAGATAATCAATGATTGGGCGATCCAATTTAATTCTCAATTAGAAGATATGATAAAGAATTCCAAAATACTAAAGTTTGGCATATTGAAAATAGCATTGGACAATTACTTCAACAGTTTGAAGAATCTGACATGAAGAAGCTCTTTTTTGCTTTTCTAAAATCAGCACGAGCAACAAATTAAGGAAGAAATAGAAAGAGAGCTTAGCCAACTTAAGGAAAATTTTAATCGCCTCTATTGTACCCTAGGTCAAATTGGAATAAAAAACTTGATGCCAATTGTTTTGGAAGTATCGATTATTTAGGCAGTCTGCAAGGACTACTGTTACTATTTATTCGTCATAAAACCACTGAATTTATGGATATAAACGAATACTAAAATAACTTTCAAGGAAAAGATGAAGTAATACGTTTATTGTAAGAATAGGTATAAATACGATAGATTTAGGTATGTAGCGTCATTTAAAATACAGTCAAACAAATCTATTGAATGCATGTATAGATATGCTAGTAGAATTAATTGGGCTCATCTACTTAATCGCTAAATCAAAAAATCTTAAGAATTTTAATAATAAAATTCGACAGCTTGATTGACAGGTACTCTGAGAGGCACCATAAGCAAAAAGGCATGACAGAAAGGTTACATTCTCAGTTAAATTCTTTCTGTCATCTCTTCAACACTAAAGCGCCCTTTCAACTATTTTTCAACGAGGTACACATCTTTCATAATGCTTATATCCATTATAAGCAATGAGGACAAAGTCTTCAGCAGCCTCGTTATAAATCATTGGCCTTACATAATACTGATTATCACTGTAATTATATTCGCAAAGACTTACTTGTTTATCAAATAAGTAAGCGGCTAATTCAATTTCACAATCAGAAAAATAATATTCCGGATCTTGAACAGCCGATAAATAACATTGAAAAAGGTCGGGATCATGTAATATTTCTTCCACACCCAAATTATGGAAACCATTAGGAAAGCTATTCAAAATTTGATGATAGATCCTTTGACCCACTTGGGATTGAAATATTGATGCGCTTTCATAGCTTGGTATGCGTCCATTTAATGTCTCATCGTGGAATTCGCGAAGTAGCAAGTAGAGGTTATAGTTAAACAGTTTTTGAATTCTTAGTTCGTTTATCTTTTCTATTAATTTGCTAACAAATACGCTCTTTGCTACCAGATCCCCTTCTGGTTGATAAAAAAATTGATTGTCTATTTCAATACCTAAAAGAGCATGTAAAGCGCATGCTCCATCACCGCGGGTCTTCTTCGCAATCCATCGAGTACCGTCATTTAATTCAATTCCATTATGCCTATTTGGTTTTTGTAGGTTGATCTTCAATGTGGTCGGCTGGGGAGTGAATAGGCTGTTACTAAGAGGATAATTACATTGAACTTTCTGTTGCATCCACTTATTAAATAGAATCCCGGTATAACTCTGAATTTCGTTGATAGCTTGATAAGGGAATGGTTGTTTAAATTGAATATATTTAGTATTACGAGGAAGCGCGTGATTCGGTAAAACATACACTTCGACTTCAGTTGTACGGTTATGTTTGAAGATAATTTTGAATAAATGAGTGGGAACGTGAACACCCTTTCCAATGATCGGATAATTCATCTTCTTTTGGATGAAATCAGGGAGAAATAAGGGGCCTGTAAAAACTTCAATAAGATCGTTACTGAAAACTAATTCATGAACATAATTTTCCAGACAACGCCAGGCTCCTGCGTTTAAATTTTTATTTTGTGGAACCGCATTTTCGGGGTGGAAGGTATCGCCCATTAATGTTTCTGAACGGGTAGCATCATTAGCAGGCACAAGATGCCCCCTTTCATAACCAGAACGAAGAAAATCTCTATCTGAAACGCGATTTAACTCAGGGATTTCGAGATTATCAATCCATCTATGGCCGGTTCTTTTAGCCATGCCAAAGGAATTTCGATTTAAGCGTTGGCGGACAAAATGTGCCACCTTCCTACTCGTATCATAGTGTAAATCATACCCTTCCCGTAAAATAATTTGATCTACTTGAGGTAAAGCCTGAAAATTTCTCAACCGCGTCAAGGGTTGGAGGGCCTTTATCATTAACTTTTGATTGCCTTTGCTTATTAACCCCTCCTGAACTGATTGATTGAGATAAGAAAGAGGAATATTATTGTTTGAGTCAACTGCGGCGGGGTTTGAATAATGGGAGTTTAGACAAAAAAAGATGGTTTCATGACCTACACGAGCTGCCAAATGCAACAAGGAAACATTAGTAATGCGATAAATTAAAATTTTGTTAGTTAGTTCTTTTCCATTAATTGTTAATACGCCTGATAATGTGTTATCTGTTTCTAAAGCAGTATCAGAAAATCTAAGTCCTGTAGGCAATAGGATTTGATGCTTTTCTCCTTCATCCCGAGGTATTTTTCCTTTTCCAATTGTCATACAGCAGGTCAAAGTCAATAAGTGAGATTCTTTTTTCAAAAAAATATCCAATGACTCATAGTCTTTCAGCATCACGGCGTAATGAGCGATCGAGACTTTTTCGAGCGTATACCCTTCAAATTGCTCAATGCATTGATGAATGTATTTCACATTCTTCTCTTTTAAATAATGAGGTTCATTACCTATTTTTGAATACATTTGGCGATAATAATTGATATTTTTGGCATTGACAAAGTGATTTACCATCAAGGTATGCTCTGAGAAACAATGCATTAAATTTAAGCGCTCATCAGATAACAAAGTTTCAAAAACCAATTGAAAGCGGTCTTCTAACTCGACACTCCATTCTGTTTTAGGATGCTTCCATATGAGATAGGTGACTTGGAAACAAGTTATGTCTGTGTAACGATTCCCACCAATTTTTAAGGATGAAAAAGTAAGGTTAGGATGCATCTTGAGAGATGAAAAATAACTTATGATATCGATAAATTGTTTACCTAAATGTTCAGAAAGAGAGCCATCCGGTCCGTTATCATCAGAGTATTCAACGACGCAACGGATCAAAGGAAGAAATTGCTCATCAGATAGCATTTGATTTGCAAGCATCTGCCCAATTATAGCTTTGCAATTTTCAATCAATGCCATAAAATGATAGTTGATAGATAGCTCTATCTGTTTGACTTCAATATTTTCCTCATCTGATTCAGAATCTTCTGCTTCCCATTGTTCTATTACAAATCCATATCCATACGGCAATTTCCAAAAAAAATGGAGCAATTCAAATATTGTTTGAGATCTCAACACTCGATGTCCAGCTATAAAATTATCGTATTGAAACAATGGATTTCCGTGATTAGCAAGAAATTTCTTAATTAAATTTAGGAATCTATATCCTGTTTCTTCTTCACGCGAAAGATCAGGATCGGATGCCAATACACAGCGGATTAACGCAATGATCTCATCTAAGTTTAGGAAACTATTCATCTGCTCATCGATCTTTCTTAAACCCAATTCGTAAACTTCCTGGTATAATTGATTGATTCCATGACCGTTCCACTGATTCGAATAACCAGCCTCTAAACCATCAAAACCGTGATGCATAAACCGATAAATTAACTCTAAGCAAGAGATATCTGAAACTAAGCCACTGCCAATACGAAGTTCTGGAATGAGTAATGCCGGATTTCCTCCGTCGTTCAAAAAACTGCGCGTAGCCAATAGTAAATTCTTTCCAGTGACTTCAAGTACACTTATAGATGGATCAATGGCTATAATCTGCTGTATCTGTTGTATAAATGCGGCAGAATTATTTCCACCAGCGATTTGTTGAATTGGGATTGTTGGGAAAGTATTATATCTATAATTGTCGCACATATTCATAAATTTTTCCTTACTAATGATGCTTTTTGTTCAGTCAGTTTTGACATTTTGATTTCATTAACAGCTTAGCTTACTAACTAAAATTTTCCAATGTCAGCTCGGCAACATCCCTAAACATTGATATCGGTTAAAGATAAATGTGTATTTCTTTTTTTTGAATCATTCTCTATTTGAAAAAGCTTATTCAATGGAATTGAGGACATTTAATTAAATAGATCATTAAGTATGATTAAATTTTTTAAAAATTTTTCAAATAAAAAATATCAATAGATTGGTCCCTATCCTTTGCCAAAGCTCTTTCCAAAAAATTTTCTTTTTTTTTGTTTATATAAATTTGGCTTGTTTTAGGCATATTTTTTATTTCATTATCAGTCAAATCTTTTTGCAAATTACCAAATATCTCCTTATCATCTTTGATTTCTTCAAGCGTGAATGCATTAATTCTATCTCAATTAAAATTTTTCTTATTTCAAAAAAATGATTTGCTGTGCAGATTCGATTGAATTCTTTAATTCTTTAAACTCTTTGAGTTCTTCTAATGTATTCAAAAACTGATGAAAATTTTTATTTTATCCATAAGTTTTTTTTAAAAAAAATCACCCTAACTTAGTCATTTTTACGAGTATAAATTTATTATAAAGATACAAAGCAAGAATTATGTTGATAGAATCATTTTAAACCTTAAATGGAGGGGTAAAATAGAGTCAAGAACTCGTTCAGAAAGCTTTTTGTTTTGAACAATACGTTTACACACATTTTAGAGGCAAATATAATTCGGTCAGCTTTTATACCTAATAATGGCTATAAATCTTAATTTCTCTGATTTTTTTGAGGCTGAGGGTATTGATTAGCCTAATATTTAATTTTCCAATAAAATTATGGGGGAAAACCACTTCTCTCTCCTCAGGCATCAGCTAGAAATGTCGTTCATTGATTTAATATATATTAAATCTACTAGCAACTTATGAGTCTAGTTTTTTAATTCAAGATTTGAACTACTCCCCTTTAGGTATAAAGGCTCGTCCTTGTTGCATAATAACCCTCACAGCATAGAAGGTATAGTCGCTAATAGAGGTATTGGTTCACTTCGACCTCTACGGTCTTTAGGCAGCTTCAAACACCCATTCAAACCTTGGCATTCCAAGACTATTCATCTTATTAATTACCATGCATTTGCAAATTTGCTTCTGTCTGCTAAGTCCCCATCGAACGGGCCTTCAATCCATCAGCATCTGTTCCGCCATTTCTGCATCTCCTTTATCATTGCCAGTCAGCTCACAGCAAATAATATCCTGCG
Source organism: Candidatus Protochlamydia sp. (assembly GCA_013695355.1). GTDB lineage: Bacteria > Chlamydiota > Chlamydiia > Chlamydiales > Parachlamydiaceae > Protochlamydia. Next base: position 3,611 of record JACDAQ010000008.1, on the reverse strand, counting down.
TTTTCGCATCCATTCCTATGTGGAACTTTCTCCATGTCCTGCGCTTGCTCTTCCCATGCAATTTTACTTCCATTCTCCCTCCCCATATACCTTAAGTCCTGTAGAATCAAAATAATATGACAAGCTTCTTCCCTTGAGCCAATCGACTAATTCTTTTATGAAGCGACTTAGCTCGCCTCGAAATCTGTGAATAGCTCGGGACTGGAAGATCAAGACCCACCGCACTAAACATTGACTGGACAAATCCTTGCAAATTCCTCGGCGAGCGTTTATACACTTCTCTAAGAATCAGCATCATTAGAATTGCTTCATCGGAATATGTTGCAGATCTTCCTGCTTGGCAAGTGTGATAGGAAGAAAGCCAGTTTTTGATTGCTTTTACATCAATCCAAACATTTATGCTTCCTCTTTGAATAAAAGAGCTCTGTTATACTCGGCCCAATTTCGAATACGATAGTTCGGTTCAGTTTGCATGGATAGCCCCTGTATTCTTTTGTCAGAAACAGCCTACTCCATGCATTTTTTATTTACATGCTATTTCAAATGTGACGTGAAGCCTATTATGCAATAAGGCCTAAAGGCTCTATTCTTTGAATACATATAGTTAAAATAAAATAAATAATTTAAACTTATAATAGAATTAGTTTATAATAAAATTAACAAACAAATCAGTAATTTTTATGCAAATCAACTATATTAAAGAACAAATAGAATTTACGCAAAATAATAATGATATTACAGCTAAATACATAAACTATAATGAACAAGGAAAGCAGAAAAACGTAGTAATCATTAATAATTCTAATGAAATATTTTTAATAGTAAATAAAATATTTAAACAATTTGCAAGTACAACTTTCTCTATATATTTTCTTAGTAGTAATGTTTTTAATATAGAATACCCACTAAATAAAAATGACGTGCACAAAATGAAAGTTGATGAAACCAATGAAAAGCAGTATTCTAAATTTAAAAAAATTTTCGAAGAAGTTTTTAAAATTATTGATTATAAAGAGCAGCCCCCTGACTTATTTTCCAAGAGTAAGAAAAGTGAAATAATTTCAGATAAATCGAAGAATAACTCATTAAATCCAAATGATGAATCACGTAAAAGAAAAAATTCTAACTCGAGTGAATATAAAATAGAAAATTGGTTGTCTGATTTAAAAGAAAAAAATTTACATGAAGATATTATAATCAATATTAAAAATACTTTTTCAGAACATCTTTCCGTTAAACTTGGTGGGCAAGCTTTGCAGCGGCTAAATGATTATATTGACCCTCTTTCAAAAATTGACATTTCTATTAAAGATAAAATTGTGGAAATTTTAAAAAGGCATCCTTTGACAATAAGTAAGTCTTTTAATGATAGCTGTTTGAAATTTTATTTGTTAAATAAAGATTCAGATGTAAAAAATATAATTTTTGCCTATAATTTAAGTAGAAATTCCCAGAAGCAGCGCCAAGACTTAAATTGCTTAGAATTTTTTAGTTCAAAATTTTTAGATGAAAAAATGTTCGAATTAGTAAAATCATGTGTAGAGAATAATATAAATGGTACCCAAAAAATAACTGATGCGCTTCCTTTATTAGAATTGGCAATTAATACTGGTAAAGATGTTAAATGGGTTATATATGCCCTGGAAAAAAATTCAGTTGAATCAGTAAAAGGATGGGTTAAACTCACTTATAGCAAACAAGAGATCGGTGAACTTATTGATAATAATCCATCCATAGCTAAAAAACATCTAGCTGTTGATTGGCCTGCAGCAAAAAAAGTTATAAATAAACGACATGAGAACGATGTTTCTAAAGCGACATGCTTGTTTGGAGTGGGCGCCAAGGAAAAGCTAATAGAGGAAGTTTGCAAGCTAATGAATTCTTTTTCAGCTAAGATTGGAGCAGATCTATTTGGAAACGAACCCAAAGGAGAAATTAAAATTAATGAACCTATTTCTTCTGGGATCAAATTTAATGTAGCTTATATAGGTGACAGAGGAGTTCAATTTAATAAGTGGGAAAAAATTGAATTTGTATTAATCAATGAAAATGGCAATATGGTAATGGTACATTGTGTTGCTTTACAATAATACCTAAAAATAAGATCACTTCATACTAGGAGAAATAGATGATATCATTGGCCGAGCAAAATGACAACAGTTGGTTGTATCAACCATCATTTGAAATTGAAAAAAAGTCAGTTGGCGAAAATTCAAATAAGAAGAATTTAAAAAGAATTTTTAGTAAGTTGAATCCTTTTGATGCAAAGGCCATCTCAAAATTACCCCATGATCTGGAAAAACTTGTTATTAAAAGGTCTGCCTGGAAATTAGATAACGACGACATAGAAAATTTTACAAGTAGAATTAAACGATTAAAAAGCTTGCATATCGAAGGAACTGAAATTGACTTACCCGCTAAAAGTTTATATCCCATACTAAAAGCAAATCAGCAAATTACAAAGCTGCTAGCAAATGATTCGAATATTGATGGCTATAGCCTAAAAATTATTCCGCATAAAATGATAGAAACAATTAGTCTCAGCTACTGTGAGCTATTAAATTCCTCTGAACTAATTGATTTTTTAAAAAATAATCCTCAGCTTAAAAATTTACAGTTATCCCATACTTTGATTACAAAAGAGGTAGCTATAGCAATTGCAAAATATTGTTCTCAACTCGAAGTTTTAGAGCTTTCAAATAGTGCAGAAATAGAGGAAGGTGATTTTATAAAACTTGCCCATCAATGTTCTCAGCTCAAAGAAATTCATGTTTCTTCTGCCACAGCTTTTTCAGATCGTGTCCTGATTGAATTTCTTCAATCCTGTCCTGGGTTAAACAAAATCGATGCCCGTTATACAGAAATCAGTGATCTCGCTTTAAAAGAAATTTCAGGTTTAAAGAGGCCAATTAAGATGCTGTGTATTAATGGGTGTGAAAAAATTTCCTGTGATGGCGTAGAGGAGGTTTTAAAAGCTAGTCACGAAACGCTTGAGATATTGCGTTTTCATTCTCAAAAAATCAATGAACGCATCATCACTCTTCTTGAAATTTATCGTCCTCCTTTAATTGAATTTAACTTAACCAGTATGCATTATCATTTTGAGGGCATGTTAATACCAGGCAGTCCCAAAGCCGCTGTATTGCTAAACATTATTGAAATTCTTTCTAAACCTATTTCTCGCATTAAAGATATGACAATTTCGAATTTTGCAGAGATTAATTATGATACACTTTTAGAACTAAAGAAAATCTGCCAAACGGTAGAACGTATTCAATTATCGAGTGAGCAGCTAATGAAAATGGCGGGTTCTAATAAAAATATAAGTACATTTTGCGAAAAATTTGAAAAAGAATTCAAAATTAAACTGAATTATTACTAGAATTTAAAATCTGTTAATTAAAACAACGAATTAAAGGTGGCTTAATTTGAAAATAAATGTAAGCGTTCACGGGGTGAAAACGAAAAGACCATTGCCCTCTGCTCGGCAATGGTCTTTTCGTTTTCACCCCGTGGCGTAATTAATAATTGGGTTCCCTATCTAGCAATTACAGGTGGCGAATGGCCACCTCGAATAAATTCCCTGAAACAATTGGTAAAATAATCTAAAG